>NZGD01000035.1 GCA_002690925.1 Rhodopirellula sp. | reverse complement strand
GGGTCTCCCGGGCCTGCTCCGATTAGGTAAACGGCGCCATTCATAAATAGCATTGTGCGCTTTGCAGATCGACTCTGGACAGATGACTGATAGATTGCCATACTACGCGGCCTGAAAAACCTGACATACCCCCAACCCTGTCTTCGACGCCTGATCCGCGTCCGCCCGAATTATGCCTAATACAGCCAGCGCCAAGAAACGACTTCGCCAGAACGACAAGCGTCGGACGCACAACCGAGCCGGAAAAAGCAACATGCGAACGCAGATTCGCCGTGTGCGAGAGGCTGTGGAGGCAGGAAACAGTGACTTGGCACAGGCAGAGTACATCGTTGCACAAAAGAAAATTGACCGTGCAGCCAGTAAGAATCTGATTCATCGCAATGCAGCAGCTCGAACCAAGAGTCGGCTGGTCGCAATGGTGAAGAGTGTCGGCTAGCACACTGCTTCCAAGCTCATCAAATTTTAAAAGCCGCTCGTAGACTTACGAGCGGCTTTTTTATTTGGGCTTCTGCTTCACTATTCAGATCCTCTCTTTGGCTCGACAAGCGGCTCGACAAGCAGAGATAGAAACATCAGGTTGCAGCAGTGCAGCCACAAATCGTGTGGCGTAATCACATCACACGACTCATCACATTGCACTGGTGCTACCAAGTCAAGCCGGCATCTCCGAGGCGACGTTTCGTCTCTTCCATCAGGGCATCTTCATCGGCTTCCGTGGGTGCGACATAGGTGACACTAAAACGCAGGAATGCACCTGCATTGTCCCACGGAACGGTTACGATACCGAATTCTTCTATCAGGTACCGCGTTGCATCTTCTGCAGCAGCGAACGATTTTCCGGCCTGACTTCCCACAGGTGATTTAGCATATAAGAAGTAGGTACCACCAGGTACTTCGCATTCGAAACCACATTCATTGAGCGTATTTACGAGTTTTTCGAGTCTGCGACGATACTTTTTATTAACCTGATCAGGTATCGAATCATCGTCCAAAGCTGCTGCGGCTGCTTTCTGGGTCGCAATGAATTGCCCGCTATCACTATTGTCTTTGACATCCGCAAATGCAGAAACGATTTTGGGATGACCACAAACAAAGCCCATCCTCCAACCGATCATGTCATAGCCCTTGCTCATTGAGTGAACTTCGACCCCAACATCGATGGCACCCGGCGTTTGAAGGAAGCTAAGTGGTTCCCCATCGAACGTCAGCATGATGTGAGCCGCATCTTGCACCACGACAAACTGCTTTTCTTTAGCGAGAGCAACAACCTTGGCATAAAAGTCCGCTGTTGCCGTTTTTCCGGTAGGTGAGTTTGGATAATTGAGGACCAGAATTTTTGTTCTTCGATAGATGTCGTCGGGCACAGCATCCAAGTCTGGCATGAAGTTATTTTCAGCTTGTAGCGGCAGATTAAAGACTTCGCCACCATAATAACGGGTGTGAGTGGCCGCGACGGGGTAACCGGGCACCGTGATGAGCGTCATGTCACCTGGGTTGATGAAGCATGCAGGAAGCATCGCATAGGCTGGCTTGCTTCCGATGCAGTGGTTGATTTGGGTGTCTGCATCAAGCTGCACACCGAAGCGGCGTTTCATGAAACGTGCCGCTGCCTGTTTGAATTCTGCAACACCGTTGTCAGCGTAGCCGCGATTTTCCGGCTGATTGACTTCCTGTGCCATCAAATCCCGAATGGATTTGTCTGCCATAGCATCATTTTCACCAATGCCAAAGTCCAGCAGCACACGATCCGGATGGTCGGTCAGTGCTTTACGCTTGGCGCGTTTAATTTTTTCGAACTTGTAGATTTCGGTGTCTTTGCCGTAATTTGCACCGCCGATTCGGTCGGCAAAAAGAGACTGAAAATAAGGATCGGCAGTCGTAGAATTATCTTTGCTTGCGGTGGACATGTTGGTCTGGCAGGGGAGATGAAGGAAATAAGCAGAGTATTCCAGATTACGGTTGAACGATGTGGCTCGGCAAGGTGGCGTAATGCTGCAAAAACCTGTGACCATGCAAAAATGCCTTCCCACGCTGCGCGAGGTCAATTCCACGGTGGCTAGAGGATTGGCCGAGAAACTTCAAGGGGCGCTCTGCCAGAGGGCGAGATATGTGGGTGCTGGATCGAAGTAAGTCGAATGCGGAGAATGAGGGTCAATTTGTGATTGAGTTACCGAAATTGGAGGGGCGTCTTTACTGAATTACTGGTTCAGATTCGGATGCTCAGCTTGTAATGCAGTGATTCGCGTTTCCGTGGGTGAAGTATTCAACGCGGTTATTCAGGGTGGAGCAGATCTGGGAAAATCTTCGTAGTAGCAGACGACGAACATCATTTCCCTCGGCACTGTGGTCGCTACAATTGGAGGCTGTCCTTCAGTATTCATTGTCATCGAGTCCAAATGTCCAGTGCCGAAAACGAGCCTGAAGTAGATCCCATGCGGGCTCGATATGAGGAATTGGCGGAATTAGCCGGATCGCTTGCACATGAGATCAAGAATCCGCTGTCTGTGATTCACATGAATATCGACCTGCTTAGTGAGGATTTGGAGGAATTGGATTCACCAGGCAGTCGACGGTCTCTGGAGCGGGTCGACATTGTCCGTGGCCAGTGCGAGCGTATGGAGGGGCTTTTGCGTGATTTCCTCAAATACACTCGCCTACGCGATATCGATTTGCTTCCGGGCAGCCTGAACGACCAGATTTTGATGGTTTTGCGAGCCTATCAGGCTCAAGCTGATGCCGATGGAATTGACGTTGAGAAGTACCTTGACCCAGATTTGCCCGCGATTCTCTTACACAGCGATTCTTTGCAAGCAGCCTTGATGAATCTGGTTAAGAATGCGTTAGAGTCGATGGGGTCGGGGGGCCAACTGATGGTGCGAACCTACACCACCCGTAAAAGCGTCGCATTGGATCTTATCGACACTGGCAGTGGTGTCGATGACAACACGGTGCTGCACATGTTCGAGCCGTTTTACAGCACCAAAGATGGAGGCTCTGGACTGGGCCTGCCGACAGCCCGAAAAATCATTGAAGCACATGGTGGGCGCATCAGCGTCCAAAGTGAAGTCGGGCGGGGCACCAAGTTTGTGCTTGAGTTCCCCGTGCCCAAGCGTCTGTCTTAATCAGGGCGGCAGGTCGATCCGACGGGAACAGTGCAAGCATGACCGGCAGATCTCGTCTGTGTTTACAAACGGATGACATCTTTTTCCGAAATTGTTTCCATCTGCTCCTCGCAGGCGGTCGTCATATCGATCTCGACGGCCCAACGGCCTTCAGCATCTCCGCTAACAAGCCAATGAGGTTGGACGCATACACTTTGATGCACCAGTTCGAATCCGGCTTCACTTTGACTGACTGTTTCCACTGGAAATGCCCAAATCCCACTCGGTCGGTCTATCGCCAAGGCAACATCTATACCCAACCAACGATCTGAAAGACTGATCCCATGGACTTCTGACAAGTCAAGTTGGGTCCCGAGTTGGCCAAGGCTATGACCTTCGATATCGCTGAAATATCGATCGTCGGCACCTGCAGGCATTCCGGCAAAATTCATTTCGATGGCAAAGTGCAATGGCTTTTCCGGAGGCAAGTTCTCAAGCAAATAGGTGAGTCGCAGACGATTGCTTTCAGCGGCCATCGTGACAGCTTTAGTGATGGTGATGGGGATCCCCCACGCATTTCCGTCACGACGCATTTGAACTTGCACACGATCAGATCCACGGCGAAGCTTGGTTTCATAAGGAAGGTCAACAAAATCCCCTCGCTCCATGGCCTGACCATTGGCAACCAAATCAAGTGTTGCCTCATCATCATAAAAATGGTCCATCAAGCTTTTTCTGGGATACGCGTCATAGTGCAGTCGCTGATCAAGATCTTCTTGTTTGAACACCACCCGATCATGAATGCTGGCAACATCTTCATCGCTGTTGCTCGGTCCATTAAGAACTTTTTGGTGATAATTCTCGGGCCGCCGTTGCAGTGTGGCCAACAGGTTATGTCCGATTGTGCGGATATCAAGTTCGTACAATCGACCTCCATGTGCTGGCGCTAACCATGCACATAGTTGGTTGTTGCTAAGTCGAATTTCCTGCAGACCGTCAAAGTTGTAGTCCTCGGCGGTTGCTTGAACGGCTGCCAGTTCCGAGTTCATGACTTGATCGAGCTGCGTATCAGCTTGGATCAAGTGTTTGAAAATCGCATTGCGCAAATGTGGCAGATAAATACCTCCAAAGGCACCATGCCAGTACGGGCAATTGCATTGCCCGCGATACAGATGATCTCTGATTACGGAAAGTTCGCCGGCATCTGCGCCCGCTTCCTCCGCTTCACAAAGTCGTTTGCTGACATTCATCATGCGAGCATACATCTCGTTGGTTTCGTCATACTTGGTCTTGAAATTCCGCCAATAGCCACCTCGAACGAATGATTTCAGATCTTTCCACCTTTGGTGGTCTTCCAAGGCATGCACCACATCTTCGAATTGCGTCTGCGCTCTGATTGGCAATGCCCACTCAGTCATTTCACGGTAGCTGCAGTCCGGTAAGTAGATTTTTCCTGCTGCTGCGGTCTGTTCAACAGCCTGACCAAGAGTCGCCGTTTGGAGCCAATCTGCATTGTCGGTGAGAGCGTCGAAGAATGAACGTAGCCATCCGTCGTCATAAACATGCGTCTTGGTATCGGGCCAAGT
This sequence comes from Rhodopirellula sp., assembly GCA_002690925.1. Taxonomy (GTDB): domain Bacteria; phylum Planctomycetota; class Planctomycetia; order Pirellulales; family Pirellulaceae; genus Rubripirellula. The sequence continues at coordinate 94,690 of NZGD01000035.1, read as the reverse complement.
GCCAAATTTTTCACCATCGTCACCAAACGTCAGGATGGCTCCTGGTGATTTTTCCGCGACCTCGCGGCAGTAATCAATCGTCTCGCTGGCCGGTTGAAAAGGAATGGTATACCGGAGATGCTCCGAGCCAGGGAAAATTCTGAGAACGCGACCATCGTCTTCGGTCAGGTAGTAGCTGGACAGGCTTGAATCCTCGAGTCCAGCTGCCCGGAAATGAAAGTCGTCCAGGACTGTGTAGCTGATACCCGCATCAACAAGATCGCTCGCGAGCGATGATTCCCAAACCCGTTCTGGCATCCACATTCCAGAGGGAGCGGCGCCCAGATTGCGTTCGAGCCAAGCACTATACGCCTGAATCTGACCAACCCTGTCCCGCGACGGCAGCATGGTAAGAATTGGCTCATACTGAGGGCCGCCAATGATTTCGATCCGACCCACGTCAACCAGCATCCGAACGCGATCCAGATACTCCGGATGTCGCTCAGCGAGCCACATCATCAATGGGCCAGATGTGTGCAGTGAAATCCGCAATTGGTCGTACGGTTCAAACACATCCAAAAATGGCAAGTAGCTGTCTTGGTAAGCCTGCTCAAATACCCCATCAAAATTTCCGATTGGCTGATGGTTGTGCAGAACGAGACATAGAGATGCGTGCAGCGTCATTTTATTAATATCAGTTTGAGTCGTCTGGTCGACAAGCGATGATTGTATAAGTCAGAGATTCATCGCCAAATATGATTTTCAAGTTTATGTCTGGGCACCTTGCAAACTTGGTCAATGAAACCAGACATGACTCCTATTATTGGCCTCGTTTGCGCAGTTGAACGCGTTTCCATAATTTACGTATCAGTTCCAATGGGCACCCAAGTTCATTGGAAGTTCATTGGATTTGTAGGGTCTATCGGAGTGGGAAGGCAAGGGCTGCAGCCTGATCACAAAGCACAAGGTTTGGCTAATGAGTGTTTTCACTGAACCAATTACCTGAAAATCAATTCCCACAGGTGTTTCACCAGTTGCATCACCCGTCAGGGTTCGTGTGGTTGTTCAGAGTATGAGTCGTGGATCTTCTGCTAATGCACGACTTCGAAGCTGGGTTGCCGCATCCTCAGGTAGTACAGGGTTGATCATGCAATGACTGCTGAATTCAAAACCGGCGACTTGTGTCATCCGCGGGAAAATCTCGATAGTCCAGTGGTAGGCATCTGAAGGATCGTTGCAGCCCGGTGGGCGTGTATGAAGGCAGAAGTTGTAGGCCGTGCCCGGAAACAACTTTTCAATCCATGCAACAACGCGTCTCACCAGACGTGAAATTGATTCGATGTTGGATTCTGTGAGGTCCTCGTAGCAGGGCTGATGTGCCAACGTCGTGATTCGTACAAGGAATGGCAGATGACTGGAAAAAGGACAAAACGCGATCAGCGATTTATCTCGCCAGATGATTCTTTTCTTTGCCTTCAATTCAGCACGTACAAGGTCACAGTGCAGACAGCTTCCCATTGTGAGACGATGATTTGACATGCGTTCTGCCACGGTCGCCACCATGGGTGGGATTCGATCCGTAGCGATTAGTTGGCTGTGTGTGTGACTCAGAGATGCTCCAGCTTTGCTTCCTACATTCTTAAAAGTGCTGATGTAGGCAATTTCAGGTACATCACGCCAATGCAGAAGACGGTCGCGATATGCTTTGAAAACAAGCGCGGCCTCAGCAACATCCAGTTCAGTGATTGATTGGACATGGTTACGCGATTCGATGAAGACTTCGTGGCCACCCGCAATTGGTCGTCTTTGAAAAAGTGTCGAATCTGTCGTAGAGGTAGAACAGTTTCCTGACAAGCGCTGTGGATGCGTGTAGGAAGTGCTGTCTTTTTCCCGGACGCTGTTAACCGCTGTTACTGCTGGGAATTTATTGGGCACAACACGAACTGCCCAGTCACCTTCTACCGCAGATTCTTGCCGTGGCAGTTCAGTTGTTGGCTGTCGCTCTGCGTTTACTGGTTCGTGATTTTCCGGATGGCCGATCCAGACAGCGGGTGGGGTTGTGCTCTCGTTCCCCGGGCAAAACGGGCATGCGATCTGTTTACGTATCCGTTGGCGGGATTCTACAAACTCCTCGGGACGCTCTGCGCGGTAAGGAGCAAAAAGAGTCCAGTTGCCCGTGACGGGGTCAAAGCGTGATTCTCCAGTCCCTTGTGAGGGAGGGCTGGACGAAGTTGATAGTGTGTTCGGCTTTGATGCCTCGACCATGGGGCACTCCGCAGTGCTGAGCAAATTGCCTTGTCGCTCAAATGTACATCTCTTAATTCTGAGACAAAATCGTACCCCATTTGTTCAAATCCTCGCAGCGAGAATGGAGAATTGCAGAGCTTTTTACTGCTAGAGTCACTCAGTCCACTTTGCAGCAGACTTAAGGGCTAACGTTTTTGCATAGAGCGATTCGTATTCCCTCGCACTTTTCTTCCATGACCAATCCTGTGCCATGCCAGTTTCAACTAAATTTGCCCATTGCACTGGATGATGGTAGCGGAGATGCAACGCCCGCCCGATCGCATCATCAAGCCCTTGAGGTGAAATGCTGTGCAGGTGAAAGCCTGTTGCTTTTTTATTCGCAACTGAATTCTCATTGCAGTCAATGACGGTATCTGCCAGACCGCCTGTTGGCGTAACGACTGGAATGGTTCCATAGCGGATGCTGTAAAGTTGGTTTAGTCCGCACGGTTCGTAGTGGCTTGGCATTACGAAAATATCTGAACCGGCCTCGATCCTATGCGCCAGCATATCACTGAATCCCACATGCAACGCGAAACGATCCGGGTGTTTCTCTTGCAAAGCCCGCAGTTCATGCTCGAATCGAGCATCGCCACTTCCCAGTACGATCCACTGCGTCGGACGATTCCCGTCAAGATGCCAACGGAGGACCGGCAGGATCAGATCCCAACCTTTTTGCTCTGCCAAGCGACCAACCAAACCAATCATTGGTACTTCATCGCTCTGTTCAAGAGCGAATTGTTGCTGCAAGGCTCGCTTGTTCGCTAGTTTTCCTTGCTGCCAGGACTTCACGTCGTAGTTGGCAACCAGCTTGGTATCTGTTTTTGGATTCCAGATACTCTGGTCAATGCCATTGGTAATCCCCGAAATGCGACCAGAAACGTTTTCAAGTACTGCTTCCAATCCACAACCGTGCTCTTTGGTCCGAATCTCCTCGGAGTATCTGGGGCTGACAGTTGTAATGGTGTCAGCGGCCACAATTCCGGCCTTCAGGAAATTGACGCGGTCATAAAACTCAAATTCGTCATGATTAAAATGTTGCCAATCAAGTCCGGTCCATTCAAATTCTGATTTGGGAAAGTTGCCTTGGTACGCCAAGTTGTGAATCGTCATCACCGTTGCGTGATTCTTCAATGCGGGCGAAAGATGTTGGTCCGCAGCCAACATTGATGGTACCGGTCCAGTTTGCCAATCATTGCAATGCACGATATCAAAGTTCCAGCCAATCCTTTGGATAGCTTGGATGGCGGCTCGGCAGAAAAATGAAAACCTTTCGGCGTTATCCGGATAGTCACCTGTGGCGGTTCCATAGAGCGATTCGCGGTCAAAATATTGAGGTTGATCGATGAACCAGACCGGAACATCCTGTGCACTGGGCAGTTTCCCTCGCAGCAGTCGGCATCCCACAAGTTTTCGGGGACTCATTGGGATGGCGAAACTGATGTCTGTAGGTTCAACGCCCGCATGACTTTGGTGGACGCTACGAAAAGCTGGCATGATAATGGCCGTGCGATGCCCCAGTTCGGCAACACGCGAGGGAAGAGTGCCGCATACGTCTGCCAATCCCCCCGTTTTTGCGAACGGTACGGCTTCGGTTGTGAGATAAACGATGTTCACTTCTGTTTCTCGTATCTCGAGTGCCGCGAAGATCTGGCTGATGAGGATTTACAGGTTATCGCGGTTCTGCTGGTTGCCAAACAAGATACTCGTATGAGCTAGATTGCATGCTTTACTGCAGGCCTGGATCACTATTCGTCTACTTTGACCTGTATCTGCATGATGCAACGGCTGCCGCAGGAGCAGCCTGCCGAGCAGTTTGGCGTTTCGCGATGGAAACAGTTTAGTGCCGATAGCGCAGTCCTCAAAGATGGGATTTTGCTTGCGAAGACCGCAGTTGGCTGCGAAATATCCATCAATAGGCAATCAGTTGTGGTGAACTTGACCAGCCCTTTCGGGATGAGGTCGGCGAAAGCCTGATCATGGCGTAGAATAGAGATTAAGTTTCTTTAGGTTGAAATCTTCGTTTGATTGAAAAAGTTGTATGTCGATCGCGCTGGGCGAATTCTGGAAAGGGCTGGTCAAGTCGGGCATTGTTGATGCCTCGGGCTGCAAGCAGATAGCAGGTGAATACGCTGATGCAAATGCTGGCACCCCGCCAAGCGATAGCAGTGACTTGGCCAAGTTTCTTATGGTGAAGGGAACTTTGACTGATTTTCAGGCTGAGTCACTCTTGGCTGATCCACCGCGGGAAATCAGGTCCGGGAACTATGTGGTAAGAGCGCAGAAAGGACCCAAGCCCTTGCCACGTTGGATTCCTGTCTCTCGTATTGATGACGGCCGTCTCGGTGTTCTGTTTCGGGTTGCCGCAGATCAGTTCATTGGCGGTCGTGACCAGTGGCTACAGGCACATCAGGAAGTTGAAACAGCCTCACTGCAAACGTTCGAAGACGAGACTCAGCAAGCTTGGACACTCATTTTTTCTGAGTTGCCTCGTGGCCAAGCACTATCCAGTTCTATCAAGGAAGGTGCATGCTTCAGTCAACGTCAGGTGTGTGAATTCGGGATTGCTTTGGCGAACGCATTGGCTGCGATGCATCAGCGGCCATTGGTTCATGGTGCGGTCAGAGCAGAGCACGTTTGGTTGGGCAGTGACGGCAATGTTTTACTACTGCGAGATCCCTCAGGTCCTCCTCAGGGTATCGAGGAAAATCAGTCTGGTTGGTTCGATGGTGATGAAGCAGTTGGTTTGTATGCTGCGCCAGAGTTCAGCCAGCCGGATCAGGACTGCAACGCGGCTACTGATATTTATGCATTGGGCTGTCTGCTGTTCCGATTGGCCACTGGCAGATTTCCAGTCGATGGGGAGTCCACTACGAAGTTGATTAAAGCTCAAGCTTCTGTGACACCCCCTGAATTAGCGGAAGCGGTAAAAAAAGCTGAGGCAGGTGATCCGCTGTACCGGGTGCTCGCTTTCGCAATGGCCAAAAACCCCGCTTCCCGCTTTGCAGCAGCTGAGCAGTTGTCGAATGCTCTTACTGCCCTCTTGCCTTTGGTTTCTTCCAAGGTACCCAACAAAACGCTACCCAACAAAACGCTACCCAACAAAACGCTACCCAACAAAACGGTGGCCGATATTACAGCAATACCCAGCAGTGCAACTGAACATAATTTTCAAGTTGCAAACAGATCGACCGTCGAGGTGAACCAAGCGAGCACAATTTCGGAGCCTCCTGCCAGCAAGGACATTCCTGTTGTCGAAGTTGTACAAGAAGCGAGGGGTAAAACTGGGGACCGCAAGGCCGCTGGCAACGTAGATGTGACTGCGGCTGAGGTCGACCAGAAAGCGAATCGAATTCCCCGTGGTGCCGGTGGTCAAACCGTTTCAACAATAGACAGCTCGAAGACTTCACCCGACGCTGTTCCCGAAAGTACTAGTGCCTCCAAAGAGGTTGCGAGTAATCGAAAACGCGTATCGGCGGTCAATGGTTCTTCTGAGCCTCCTGGTCCACCACCGGTTGCGGGCGAGGCGAGTGCCCCAAAACAACGTTCCCGTCGTAAAAAGAAATCAAAAGCGCCGTTGGTTCTTGGGGCAATGTGCGTTGCAATCCTGTTGCTGGTGATTGGATTACTGGTGCCGAGGAGTGCGGAGGAAAAGACTGCTGAAAAGAATCGAATGCGTCCGCCAGCACCTGCGGTGATTCCACGCGTTTCCAATCGTGAAAGGGAAGATGAAGACAACGGTACAAAGCGGAATGAAACCCAGGAGGGAACATCGACGCCGAAGCGGCAGACAACTGGATATCAACTGATAGATGATGATCGATTACTGTACGTACCACCTTACGCAGCTGACGCGGAAAAAGCATCCTTGGAGTACCTGCCACCAGGGCCAGCCATGATCGCCTCTTTGCGTGTCGCTTCGATTGTCGAAAGTAACATTGGTGGTCAAGTTATCGAGGTGTTTTCGCCAGATCTGGATGCCCTGATTTCCCGTATTGCTGAACGTGCGGTTGTACCTGTGGATTCGATACAGACTTGTGGTTTGGCATTGCACCCGGGCAAAGAAGGCTGGCCAGAAGTATCGTTATCGATACAGCTGAAAGATCCTGTGCCAGCAAAAGATCTGCTTGAGAAGTGGAAGGTGGCAGCGGCCCGTACGGCTGAGGGTGTTACCATCTATGCAGGTGACTCGCCGGAATCCGATGCCTATTATTTTGAAGGAAAAGGAGACGATCCCGTCAGCCGTTTTGCGATTGGATCAGTTGCCAAAATAAGTGAAGTCGCTGAAATGGAAGGGGCGTCAATTCTTCTCCCGAGAAACTCACAGGCGATGTGGGATACTACAAGTGCGGAATCTGACATCGTCGTTCTTTTTGCTAGTCCGAATTTTCTGTTTGCAGATGGTCGAGAACTGCTTTCAAACTCATTGCCAGGGCTTGTTGATCCACTGAAATCAGCATTGCAACCAGATGTCTCGGCGATGCTCGTGTCAGTGAATTTTGGCAGCGAGCAAATGTTCATCGAGACACGGTTGACGCCAAGTGGTGGTGCGAGTCCTGCTGCACTTGTGAGAATGCTTCAGGAAGAGATTGGCGGCTGGCCCGACTGGGCCGATGAATTCATCATTAACTCCGTACCCGATGCTTCATGGCGTTTGCTCGCGAATCGACTGCGACCCATGGTAAATTTCGTTGCGGAAAAGGTGCGGTTTGGTGTGTCAGAGGAAATGGCGATCGCTAATGCGTACCTGCCTGCCCAAGCGGTTCCTCAGGTTACGTTGGCCACGGTGCTGGCGCTGAATACACCCGAGGGCGGGGCTGTGGCTTCTGGAGGTCCTGTCTCGAAAAAACCGCTTTCGATTGAAGAACTTCTGAATCGTAAAATGTCCGTTACTTTTGAACAGGAATCACTTGAGTTCGCGATTGATAATATTGTGACCGCTTATGAGAGGGACTTACCGAGTGGGTCCAAACTGCCAAACATTCGTATCGTTGGTGGAGACTTGCAGCTGATGGGGATCACCCAGAATCAGCAAGTTCGAAACTTCACACAGACAAACATCCCACTGCGGCAAGTGCTTACCGAATTGTTGAGGCTCGCTAATCCCGACAAGACGGCAACTGGGCCCGATGATGAGAAGCAAGCGCTCATCTGGGTGGTGACAGACGATGCCAAAAAGCCAGGAACCAAAGAGATACTCGTTACCACCCGCAATTCAGCGAAAGGCAAGTACGAACTGCCCTCTGAGTTTAAACTCAAGTGAATAGTGTCCTCTTGGTGCAAAACGAGAGGATTCCCCGTCCATCAGTGGCATGGTCTAAACCTTCATTCCTGTCAACTCGCAATGCGCATTGACGGGCTTGCCATCAACATTGACGATGAAAGAGTGATGTGGTTGGGGTAACCTTCACAACCCACCAGGTGATGTTCTGTTCCTTGGTGCTGGTGCTGGTGCTGGTGCTGGTGCTGGTGCTGGTTTCTTCCAGTCCTATTCAAACTCATACACGCTTCGAGGCCATTGCGCTTAACGTCGTTGTCTAAATGCCGAGTTCTGTCACCTGAGGCGACTTGCCTCAGGTACAGATTGGAGACCGAGGACGATGTTCTGTGCCAATGTGGTGATTTTACCCTCACCGTGGGTGATCTGGAACGATTGCGGTCGCTGGATATCAAGCAATTGTTTGTCTCACGCGAGTCCGAAGTGTTCTGCAAAATGCTGCATGAGTCTGTCAATGACCAGAAGAATAGCTCGCTGGTAATGCCTATTGAGACTGTTACTGCCGTTGTTCGCCACGTGTTTCAAGAAGCATTTTCAGAAGGCGAGACTGATCTGATTGTAGGTGCACGAGCAGTCAGGTTGGGATGCGTTCTTCTTCTCGCCAGTTTCAGTACTTGCTCGACACTACTGGCATCTAAAGCTCAGAAATTACTTAGCTTTTAATTGCATCACCCTAATCGGGTGAGCAGGATCGTCGTTCAGTTCTACTTTGTGTTCGCAATAGGACCATCCACGATCTTGAATCCAATCGCGAAATTCGTTGCCAATGATCCTGTATGGATCACTAAGTAACACTTCGCCACCTTCAGCCAAATGTTCTCGCAGGCACTGATCCAATTCCGGCCACAGTGATCGTAGGTAGGTAACGTCGCTTCCGAGGATAAGCGGAAATGTTGCTCCCTCAATGCGATCAATCCCAAATCTTAGCTGCCGAACTTGACAGCGTTCTCTTAGCTCCCAAGTGCTCATTTTCACGAGAATCAATGGGTCAGTGACGCCATCAGTGAGAACCACCTGCGATCCACGGTGAGCTGCCGCAAGCCCAGCATGCCCAGTACCACAGCCGAGCTCAAGGACTCGCATGCCAGTCAGTGCGAGGTCACTCATAAAATGATCAAGCCCTGATGCCGCACGCCAGGTGGTTGCCCAAAATGGATCGATTACACCCTCTTCGCCAGCATCCTGCCGCTCACAAGCATCGATCAGCATTCCTTCTGGGTCGGAAGCAACTGCCAGCTTGCGAATTTCACCCGCTATTGGGATTTCTTCCCAGTGCCATTGAAATCGTTCGGACGCCTTAGTCGCGAGTGATTCAAGGTTCTCGAGTGAGGAGGCGGTGCCAGAGTCACTGATGTGGTTCATGGTAGGGTCACTCACTGAGCCATTGAGCAACTTCAGGTGCGAAGTACGTTAGGATGCCGTCAGCACCCGCACGTTTGAAAGCGAGTAAACTTTCGAGAACAGTTTGGCGGCGATCAAGCCATCCATTTTGTGCTGCTGCAGATAGCATCGCATACTCGCCACTGACCTGATAAGCAAATGTAGGAACCGCGAAGGTCTGCTTTACACGTTGCACAATATCAAGATATGGCATTCCCGGCTTGATCATCACGCTATCAGCGCCTTCATGTAAATCAAGAGCAACTTCATGCAATGCTTCATCTGTCTGTGATGGTGCTTGCTGGTACGTTTTTTTACTCGCGCCGCCAAGGTTACCAGAGGAGCCAACGGCATCGCGAAACGGGCCATAAAAAGAGCTCGCGTATTTGGCAGCGTAGGACATGATTTGGACATTCGAAAAATTCTGCTCATCCAAAGCAGTTCGGATCGCTCCCACTCGACCATCCATCATGTCGCTTGGAGCAATGATGTCACAGCCAGCCTCAGCTTGAACCACTGACTGACGGCAGAGTACCGCTAGCGTTTCGTCATTGGCAACATCACCATTGCGGACAAGACCATCCTGTCCATGACTGCTATATGGATCAAGAGCGACATCACAAATGATACCGATTTGATTTCCCACGGCCTGCTTGACGCGTCGAACCGTCCGGCAAACAAGATTGTCGGGGTTGACGGCTTCGGCTGCATCTTCGGTTTTGAGAGAGGGGTCGGTAGCAGGGAAAATAGCAAGTGCTGGTAAGCCAAGCTCGCATGCTCGAATTGCTTCGCGGACAATCTCATCTTCTCCGAGTCGATCAACACCTGGAAGACTGTCGACCGCTTGTCGGCCTTTACCGTCAAAAACGAACAAGGGCCAGATTAGGTCATTTGTGCTTAGTGACGTTTCGGTGACAAGTCGCCGTGACCAATCATGACGGCGCACTCGCCGCATCCGAGTTGTAGGAAATGATCCGCGTAAATACTCTGACATTCTTTGCTCCTTTGAGTCTCCCTATATTAGAAGGCCGTCGGAGGTTTTAGAACCGCTGAAGTACCAGAATTGTTAGATCAAAGCCCGCATCAATCTTCATGAATCATGGGGATTCACTACAGAGTCTGGTCAGTAGAACCAAATGAAATGCTAGAATTGGGGTTTTGAAGCGTTCGTGGTGACGTTTTTGACTTCTGTCGTTGTTCATCCCACTACCTCCAGCAGCGAAACATGCCCAAGTTAGCCTCCCTGCTTCTCTTGCTTCCAGCTATTGCTTCTGTTTCGTCTTCGTCACTGCGGGCTCAGGAATTCGACAAGATTTCTGTGTTATTGATTGATGGGCAAAATAATCACAATTGGAAAGTCACGACTCCTCTGATGGAGCAGATATTGGAGGGAAGTGGAAGGTTTGCGGTCGATGTTGCTACGGCATCTGGACGAGGTGAAAATTCAGAGCCGTTTTCTCCCGAGTTTTCAGAATATGACGTGGTGGTTTCGAATTACAACGGCCAGTTGTGGAGTGAGGCAACTCAAAAGGCTTTTGAAAAATATGTTGCGAGCGGCGGCGGTTTCGTCAGTGTTCATGCTGCGGATAATTCATTTCCTCAGTGGCATGCCTACAACAGAATGATTGGACTGGGAGGATGGGGAGGCCGTTCCGAAAAGAATGGGCCTTATGTTCGCTGGAAAGAAGACCAACAGCGGTTCACGCGTGATCTCAGTCCTGGCCGTGGGGGGACTCACGGTAAACGTGTGCCTTTCCTGGTGATCGTTCGAGATACTGACCACCCAATCACGGCTGGGTTACCAAAGACTTTCATGCAGGCGGCAGATGAACTGTATGGGAAATTGCGGGGGCCCGCTGAAAATATGCATGTGCTGGCGACTGGATTCAGTGCGCCCGCAACTGGAGGCACTGGGGAGCATGAGCCACTCCTGATGACAATACAGTTTGGTGAAGGAAGAGTTTTTCATACAACTTTGGGGCACGATGACAATGCCATGAAAGGGCTGGCATTTCAGGTTACTTTGCAGCGAGGGGTAGAATGGGCCGCTACAGGAACCGTAAAGCAGCCGGCTGTGAATGGAACCAAGCTAACCAGTGATGTTCCAGCTACGCGTAATCCTGCAGACGTTAGGCCGGATGAATTTTCGGCGATACCCGACGTGATGTCCAAAGGATGGACAACGCTGTTTAATGGAAAAGATTTGAGTGGGTGGTCGCAGAAGAATGGTACAGCGACCTACCGTGTAGAGAAACAAATGATAGTTGGAAAGACAGCTCAGGGCAGTCCCAATTCATTCATGTGTACTACGAGTGACTACGAAAATTTTGAATTAACGTTTGAAGTTAATGACGATCCAGGTTTAAACAGTGGTGTTCAGATCCGATCGCTCAGTAAAGCAGATTTCAATAATGGACGTGTGCATGGACCGCAGGTAGAGATCGAAAATGCGCCTGGGGAAAGTGGTTACCTCTATAGTGAAGGCACAGGACGAGGCTGGATTACAAAACAGCAGCCAGTCAAAGATGCTTACCAAAATGGTAAGTGGAATCGGTTCGTCGTGCGAGCAAAGGGCGACCGTATCCAAACTTGGGTCAATGGTGTTGCGATTGCTGATATCGTTGATGCGGAGTCAAGCAAGAAAGGATTCATTGGTCTTCAGGTTCATGGAATCAAGCGAGATGCAGGGCCATTCGAAGTCCGTTGGCGTGATATTCGAGTGCGTGAATTGAAGTGACATGTTGTTCTTGCTCGTTTGGGGTTGAATGCCACGATCAACCGTAAAAGTTAAAATTTCTTCAGTCAGGTGAAACGAAATGAGTGCCAGATTGGGATCAACACACCTTTCATGGCAGATGTGGTTTTGACCTGCGGCCATGCGTCACATTCAGGTATCAGCGCTGGATCGAGCTCGCAACGTGGACAAGAGATGAAGCATTTTTCGTGCAGTTGCTTGGTGTTTCGCAGCTTGTCTGCAAATTCTTGAGCGACGGCCATTGATCTCGAAAGGAGTAAGAAGATCACAACGTTTCTTGGGCGCCATCGGTTTTATCGATCGCAAAGAGACACTTTCGACAGGGGGTGAGGCGTTAGTATCACTAATTCGGTGTCTACCTTTTGAGAATCGATGCTGCGGCTCGCATGCCACTGTCCATTGCTCCCTCGATACTGGGCGTTTCACAGTGGTCTCCGCAGAGGTACGTGTTTTCGCGTTCTTCAACTACGGGTGATCGAATCACAGGGTCAATGTCCATGTCCGGCAGCCCGTAAGGAATCTGATAGGTTTGTAACAATTCCCACCGATTCACTTGATCTCCAAACCACTTGCTTAATTGTTGTTTTGTAAGAAGTGCGTTTTCATCACTGCTTGTCGCATCGTTTGAATTGAGCGAAACAGAGATCAGCGAACTTTTTGGGGGAGCATATTCTTCGGCAACGTTACTGATAATTGTGGCGGTCTGAATTGGTCCGCTTTCGTCACCACGGAGAATCAGACTCTTGTGTTTTTCATCGCATTGTGGGCTCGAGTAGTACAGCGTTGTGGTCTCATTCCAAGATGTCTGTATTTCAGGAAGTTCAAGTAAACGTGCTGCCGCGTTGCTCTCAGTGGCAACGACAATATGTTTGGCTGTCAATGAACTACCATCGGCGAGGACTACACGATTTCCTTCAATTTGTACCACGGAGGTTTGTAAGTTAACCGATCCACGGGGTAATCGTTCTGCCAATTGTCTGGGGATTGCCGCCATGCCGTCCGCAGGAACAGCGATGCCACCCATTGAGAACATGCGAAATACGAACTCAAGCATTCTGCTTGAAACTGAGAGGCTTTCATCGAGGAATACACCACCGATGAAAGGTCGGAAAAATTGGTCCAACATGCGTTCTGAAAAACCAAAATCACGCAGATATTGTTCTGTTGTTTTGTGAGGTCGTTCATACAGCTCTGCCAAGGAGCCGCGGCAGGTTTTACTTCGAAGACGCCAAATTCGTAATTTGTCCGCAATTGAACCCACCGGGTTGGTGGCAGTTGCCCATGCTTTACCTGGATTTCGCCATGGATCCGCCAACTCGGTAAATGTTCCTGACTGTCTGATCAAAGCACCGGGGTCGAAGTATCGGAGTCGGAGTGCTGAGTAGTCCAGCAATTTCTGGCAACTGGGATATGCAGTCAAAAGTACTTGAAATCCTACATCCAAGGTAAAGCCGTTGATGACATCGGATCGTACTCGACCGCCTACACGATCAGTGGCTTCAAGGATTAGGGAGTGAACACCAGAGTTTGCTAACTGGACTGCACACGAAAGCCCCGCTAGACCACCACCAATAATTATCACTTCGTGATGACATTCGTTCGACAAAGACTCTCTCGTGTGTTGTGGGGAACAGCGGGCGGTGTGTTGTTGGAAGCGGTTCCTGAATTGTAACCATAGCCAACACGTATCAATACAGTGCTTTGAATCTTAGATCGGTTTCTTAAATTGTTCAGCGAGCTCCCATTTTCAAATGACCTGGTATCCAAGGTTTGTAAGTTTTTCTTTGAGGACCAACTTGGGTTGATAGTTGCCATGTACCAAGCGAATTTGTTTTGGGCGTGTTTCCATCTTTTTCACAAATTCAATAAGGTCTACCTGGTCGGCGTGAGCGGAGTAACCATGCATCTGATGAACTTTTGCTGCAACTGTATATTTGCGGCCATTCAGGCGGACCCATTCACTGCCACGACTTAGAAAGTGCCCTGGCGTACCACTTGCCTGATGTCCAACAAAAACGATGTCGGTGGTGACGTTACCAAGAAACCGTTTCAGGTAGTTCATCACTCGGCCCCCGGTGCACATTCCACTGCCAGCAATCACAATCGCTGGTAGCTGTTTTTTTTCCACGTACGCGAGGGTCTCTTTGTGTTCTTGATGACTGCCAACGGTTGTCAAGTTTTCGAATACCAGTGGTTGATCATCGGTTTGCATCAGTTGTTGTGCTTCGCGACCCCAGTAAGAATTCATATCTTTGTAAAGTTCGGTGAATCTGGATGCCAAGGGTGAGTCGACAATCACATCGACTTGTTTGAGAAGTGAACGACCTCTTTCCTTCTCCAGCCTTTCGAAAATCCCATTCATTTCATAAAGAATGGACTGTGTGCGGCCCAAACTGAATGCAGGAATGATGGTCACGCCGCGGTCTTGCAAGGTTCTTCTCAGTACTGTTTCCAGAGCGTTTTGACGATTTTCTGGAGTCTCGTGAACTCTGTCGCCGTAGGTGCTTTCCAGAACCAATAGATCTGCCTTCGGTGGACTGACAGGTTTGCGTAGCAGTGGATCTTTCCCCGTTCCAATATCACCCGTAAAAACAACCGTTTTTCCATTTGGTAATTTGACATCGAAAATAGTCGATCCGAGTACATGTCCTGCAGGGCGCAGGCGAATAGATGCTGAGCCCGGGATCTGATGCCAGCAGTCATACTCAACTGGTTGTAGCAGATGCTTGACTTGCTTGAGAAATTTGCTGATCAGATTTCGTGATCTTGTGAACCCGATTTTAAGTGCATCTTCCATTACCAAGGGAAGTAATTTTGCCGTCGGATAACTGCAATAGATCGGTTGCTTAAAACCAGCTGCAAGCAGATAGGGAATACGACCAGCGTGGTCGATATGTACATGCGTAAGCAACAAGCTTTCGATGGTTGAAAGCGAAAAATTGATTTCAGGGTTTGGTTTTTTTTTGGCTTCATCCCCTTGGAAAATTCCACAGTCGACGAGCAGACCATGCTTATCTCCCCAATTCAATTGGTGGCATGAGCCGGTGACACCTTCGTGTGCACCATGGTGAGTCAACTTCATGATTGGTTGAGACAGTTTCGAGTTGTTGTTTTTGAGGATTTGAGTGTCGGAGATCGACAATCTAATACAAGTTTTGGATTGAACCATTTCTACTCGTGCCGAGAACGACTCGTATTCGGGGCGTTCCCATCAAAGTATTGGAGCAGATTTCAGCTTCGTCACTTTGAGCGGCGTTTCAGGCTTTCCATGATTTTTGCAGCGGTATGACCAGACGTGTCAGCTGGGCTGCGATACCAGTGTTGTCGGCAAGCTGTTACTGGTCACCCCACCTGGCTAACTGCGATCGATACTTCCGTTTCAGAATTTTGTTTTAAAGAGGAATATTCATATGTCCAAATATTATGTTCAATCCGGCACGATGCGGACTGTAGTTCAGGCTGAAACTACACGTAAGGCTGCTTTGTGGGCTGTTCATCAGGCGATGCAGCAGGTGTTACCGATGGAAGGTAATGCGACTGATTCAAATGACTTAAGAACGGACACGAATGGTCAGAGTGGCGTCGCCGTGCTGTCACAGCGAGTGTGTATCAGTGAGCGTGGTTTTGATCGTGATGATTCTACATCGTTGCCAACGATGGAGGTGGTGACGGAGTGGAATGATATGGTCGCCACGCTTGATCGGCTCGAGAAAATGCTGTACCGAGCGAATTGATGGCATTCGAATTCAGTCTTTTTTCAGGTATCCAGCACTGGTTTGAAAGTAACGATTGCGCCGGGTTGTTGCCTGTTCTGGCGTCTGCTCTGCAGGGTCAATATCGGCAAGGTTGGCTTGGCAGTATCGGCATCCAATTTTTTGGAGATGAAATTGAATGTAGTCTTTTTGTTCTGTTTCAAGCGTTCCTAAAACAAACTGGCCAAGTTCAGAGCGATCTGGGCATGAGAGGCGGTTTCTCCTCCAAATCGCACCCAAGGTGTGTAATCCGGCTGATTCTCGACCACGAACCTCGATGAGACGCTGCCGCAAGTGTGTGTTACTGCGGAGCTCATGTTCAAGTTGGGCGCAACGTGTAGGTGAGAGAGCTTCGTCAAAAAATGCACTGAGTTCGGCATCGCTGAAGTGATTCATGACAAGCTCTTGGAATCGTCCATTTGCGTTCGAGATCAGCCCGCGTAGCGACTCAGGCAGAGGGTGACATTTTGTCCTCCGAAGCCAAAGCTATTGTTGAGCGCGTACCGAATTTCGGCTTCTCTCGCCTCGTTGGGGACGTAATCAAGGTCGCATTCGGGATCAGGGTTTTCGTAATTGATTGTTGGTGGTAGCACCGAATCACGCATGGCCAACAAGCACACAATCATTTCTGTAACTCCCGCAGCCGCAATCAGGTGTCCCATCATGCTTTTCGTGCTGCTCACGGGAATCTTGGCAGCGTGCTCACCAAAAACATCACGACAGGCTTTGGATTCAACTTTATCATTGACTGTTGTGCTTGTGCCGTGAGCGTTGACATATTGAATGTCGGAAGGTTGCAAGCCAGCATCAGCAATGGACATTCGCATGGCGGCAATTCCACCATGCCCATCTGGTGGAATATCTGTGATGCGATAAGCATCTGCGGTAGTCCCATATCCGGCAATCTCGCCGTAGATATTCGCTCCGCGAGCTTTGGCAGCCTCGAGTTCTTCCAGAATCACCATTGCAGATCCTTCACCGAGGACGAAACCATTCCGAAGGCGATCAAAGGGGCGACTGGCCTTGGTTGGCTCATCATTGCTTTCGCTGAGCGCTGTGAGTAAGTTGAAGCCGGTGACACCAAACGGGTGAATCATGCTGTGCGTTCCACCCGCCAACATGGTGTCGGCATCACCGCGACGAATAATCTCAGTGGCCTCGCCGACTGCTTGGCTGCTGGCTGCACAAGCCGTTAGACAGTTGAGATTTGGGCCCTGTGCATTGAACATGGTTGCCAGATGAGCAGCAGGCATGTTGGGTTCTTGCTCGAGCTCTTTAGCAGGATTCAGTAATTCAATTCCCGACTTGATGAACTTTGCTGCGTCATACTCGCCATCAGCTAACGCGGCGGCCATCATTCGGCTGAACGTCCTGAAATCCTGATTGCCTTCGCCACTGCCCAAGTAAACGCCAAAGCGAACCGGATCGGTGATGGAATCCAGAACACCGCTGTCGGCAATTGCCTGTTTAGCGGCACCGGCAGCAAACTTGGTGTGTCTACCACGATCTTTCCAATCCTCAGCTGATTCTCCTGAATCAGTGATATCCCAATTCTTGACCTCGGCGCTGATCTTGGTGGGAAAGCCACTGGCGTCAAAGAGGGTGGTATTTGCCACACCACTTTGCCCTTCTTTCAAGCCAGACCATACGGTGTCAGCGTCATGCCCCATTGGGTTGACCATTCCGATTCCGGTTACGACTACACGGCGACGCATCGGGCGAGCTTTCTTGGAAGTGTGGGAAGCAGTTAACGGTGGACTTTGACCGACCGTGGTGAGATTGGAACTAGATGTTCGTATATTCTTTGACAGGGTTTCCATCGGGATCCACTGCCACATGGAAAAAATTCATCATCCGTAGCATGTCTCTGAGCATACCTGGGTTGAATAGTGGGCCATCTGTGAACCGACCATCTTCCAGAAACGCGAACATCAAATTAATTTCCGCTTGAAGTTCGTCGGCTGAGTGACTGAGGCAGGTCACTGTCGCTCCAGTGTCCTGAACGGCGTCTAAGTCAACTGCCAACGAAAGTTGATCGCCGTTGCGTGCTGGTTTATGAAACTTCGCTTTCCCGACCTTGGCGAGCACCACATGCTTGTCAAACTGGAAGTGCTCTGAGACAAGAATCCCACCCATTTGAGCCATGCCCTCTATAATCAAAGTCGGTGGTAGCATGGGAAACCCTGGGCAGTAATCGTCTAACGCCTCTTCTGCCAGCGTTACGTTTTTGTACCCACGAGCGTGACTGCCGCTTACAAATTCGGTGAATCGATCAATCCAAAACCAGCGCATTGGTTCATGAACCACAAAGAGAAAAAATTGGAAACTGGAAGTTGATCGTTCCCTGTGAGCAAAATTCTTGGACAGCTAATTCAGTTGTCACTACCGACTTTACTACCGACGTAACTGCAAAGATCGCCAACAGTCAGAAGATTACCGAAGTCCTGCACGCGAGGGTTCTGCTCGAACTCACTCATATTGGCCCATGGCATTCGCCTTTTCAGTTCTGCCATGCCGTCAGCTGTCACGACTCCATCCTTGACATAGTCACCGTTAGTGAGGATGTCCTCAGGTGCCAGTTCTGTCCGTTCAATATTGATGTCGAATGATTTTTCAAGCTTGAACACGATGTCGAGAAAATCGATGGACTCAGCACCCAGATCTCCCACCAAGGTTGCTTCGTGATTGACTTCATCATCATCAACGCCCAACGCGTCAACCAGAGCTTCTTGTACCTTTTCGAAAATGTCGTCTTGGGAAAGGCCCATCAGTGAATCCTTTTGCGAACGTGTCGTAATTTGAGTGTAGTGATATGGATCGAGTCAGTCGCTCAGGACGACTTGCTCTGTAAGTTGTTTTGTAAGTTCCAGGAACTGTTCTTTCGTTGATTCCAACACCTTGGCGTCAGTGCCAAAATGCTCTGGATCTCCTGTGAAACAGCGTTCAAGTATCAGTCGTGCAGAGACAGTTACTCGCCCCTGTTTCGTTGCGGATGCCTTTACCGTGGTGTGATTTCCATCTTGTTTGACTACATCTACTGCGATTTGCAGGGTCTCGCCGGGGGCCAGAAAGTCGCCGAACTTGACGCTTCGCGTCTCTCGAAGCAATACCAATGGTGTTTTGAAGTCATCGTCGGATCTGACCAGCCAGACAGCAGCCTGATGAAGGGCTTCCAGCATCATCACTCCGGGCATCACCGGAAATCGCGGAAAATGATCCTTCAGGTACTCCTCGTCTGCGCGCAACGTCCTCTCCGCTGTGAGCCGTTTTCCCGGCTCAATGGCGGTGATTTTGTCGATCTGGCGGTATTTCATTTCTGGGGGGACTGAACTCATAGCTGTATTCACCTCACTACAATAGGCACGGTTAAATTTTGCCTCAACCGTGGATTGTGCGGATCATCAAGGTTTCCTTGCAATTGGGGGATTTGTAGGTCGGAAGATTAGCTATTTCCTGTCTAAAAAGCCGTTTGGGGGAGGGAAATGTCACTGAAATCGATTCGCGGGTGGCGAATTCGATTCTTGGGACTCCGGTCCAGGTGGCCTCAAAGTGCGTGAATGTTCCATCCGCTTGGCCTGAACAATTACCAGCACACCGGCGATTAGGAAACCCGCTCCGAGCAGTCTAAGCGGGGACGCCTCGGCACGGGGATTACCCAATAAACCAAAATGATCCAATAGCAGTGCAGCGATGGTCTGACCTGTCATCACTGCCGCAAACCAGGGAAGTGAACCTACTCGAGGCACTAAAATCAACGAACTGGTCACCAAAACCACGCCAATGGCACCTCCAAACCAAATCCACCACGGAAACTCCCGAGGTGGTGCTGTGAAGACTGGCGGAAAGGTTCCGGTCACCACCGACAGCACTAGAAGGATCAGCGTTCCGCTAGCAAAAGAGATGAGCGACGCCTGCAGGGGGTGCTCGAGATACCTACCCAATTGGCCATTCACGCTCGGCTGAGTGCCTAGCAGGCACCCGGCTACCAAGCCAATCAGGATGGCAATGATGACTATTCCGAATCCTTGCACGTGAATTAATAGCCTTTTGTAGCGTTGCGTCGCTGTGGACCTGGTACTTCAGGCCCAGAGCGAACGACTCGATTTGCTTCATTCACGAAAATCAGTTGTGGTTGGTGCGAATTGATTTCGTCCTCTGGCACCATTGTGTAAGCGGCGAGGATGACTTTGTCGCCCGGGCGAATCAGGTGAGCCGCGGCTCCGTTAGCGCAAATATCATTTGAGCCCTTGAGCCCAGCGATGGCGTAGGTTTCCAGCCGCGTTCCACGCGAGGTGTTCCAGACATGGATCGACTCGTAGGGGTGAATGGACGCCGCTTCAAGTAGTTCAGGTGGAATGGTCACACTTCCCTCGTAGTCAACATCCGCGGCAGTGACCGTGGCGCGGTGAATTTTGGCTGCGAGAAGCTTTCGATACTTACCGTTCATCGACTCTTTCTGTGCTTGGGTTCTTCTCCATCCTAGCCGCCATCAGGTTCAAGAGAAGCCCAGCAAGTGGAACGAGACCCGAAAGCGGTTTACGATCTTCTTTTCCAGAGGATGCGTTTTGGGGTGCAGTGCTGACTCATTGAGTCATTCCGTTTTGGATTGTAAGAACGGCTCTAAGAGGTTTCGTGTCTCAGGATCTTTGATGGCAAGTTTACCAAAGCCCTTGACGCAACCGGCAGCCATGGCCGTCTCTTGGTGCTCGTCGTAGTTGGTAACCAGCATTACTGGGATCGAGCCCAGTTCGGGATCCGATTTGATCGCGACAGCCACATCAAGCCCGTCACTGTAGTCCCGGTCGAGTTTGCGATTGACGGTAACAAGGTCGACCGATTGGTTACGAAGCAATTCGAGCGTATCTTCGACTCCATGCGACTGAACAACGGAGGCTCCGAAGTGATTCGACACCATTTGTCTGATCGCATGAAAATCGGGACCACAATTACCGCAGTCCAAGAGAGTTTTTGACATTTTGTTTTTTAAGTAAAAATCGGAACAACCCTTTGGCAATTTCGTTTTTCCAAAGGATTGTTGGTCGTGTAGAGATGATTGACTGTGTATTCAGTCTATTTACTTTCCGATTGAGAAAAGTTTGTCTTTTGTGCTGATGAAAATTGATTCATTGGCACCCACAGGAGTGCTGTAAACACTGCTGCCCATGTTGATTTCATCGATGGGTTCGACGTTTTCTTTTCCAAATTCGAAAATGGCAACATCCCCATCTTCATCACCGATGAAGACATGTCCATCAGCGATTAGCGGACTGCCCCAACTTTGGGCAAGCATGTCATAAGTGAAGTGGACGATAGGCTTACCATCTTTTGTACCTTTCGCATCCAGGCAGTGGACGAGTCCGGAAAAGTCAGCAACATAAAGAACATCATCTTTGATTGCACATGTGCCAATTGAACGGTGCATCTCTTCCTCGAAGTCAATTTCTTCATCACCATTCGTGTCAAGCATACTGTAGTGCCACACCACGCCGGAGTTTGGATTGTCAACTTCTACCTCGCCATTTTCTGGCTCCACTGCTTGAATACGACGATGGGGAATGGGGATTCGCTTTCCATCGTCACCAAGTTTCATTGCAAGCGTTGGCGAAATATCACCTCGCATGTTCGGGTTGATGCACCAAAGATGCCCCTCGCCCTCGCCGTGTTCGGGATCTTGGCCGACTGCGATGTAGACAAGCCCATCGTAAACGACGGGAGTGGCGATCAAATTATTGCGAGTGCCTTCACCACCAAGGACCCACTTGCTGGTTTTAGGGTTGCAGTCGAACTTCCAGAGTAATTCTGGATTGCCATCTTTCCCTTCGTCAGCTCGAAAGCTGTAAAGAATCCCATCGCCACCAGCAAATAAAGCCTGTGGCACACCATCGAATGTTCCCACGGTTGGGCTTGACCACTGACCGTGCAAAATGTTCTTGGCGGGCGCACCATCGGTCCATAGGACTTCACCAGTATTCTTGTTCATGCAGATGAAACTGGGAGCATCAGGAGCCGGTAGATTCAGGTGAGATTCGTCGAGTCCGTTGCCCGTATTGACGAACAGCAGATCGCCATAGCTGGTCACGCTGCATGAGCACATATTGTGCTGACTGATGCCCATTTCGGGACCCATCATGTTGTAAACCCAAATCACGTCCGCATCTCGTTTATCCGAGGTACCTAGCTTCTTGAAGAACTTAATGCGAGGTCCGATCTGTTTGATCGTGAGTTCCCGGTCGATGCCATCGAATTTACCCTGAGCGGTCCATGACTTACCCTCGGTCACTGTTTCGATTTTGACGTCACCTTCGACTTCTGCTCCGGCAGCTGCTAAAGCTGCTTTGGCGGCATCCGTCAGTTTACCTTCGGCAAGGCCCGCTAACGCCAGTTCGAATGCCTCGGCGGATGGACCAGCGTTCATGATGGCAGCTAAAGAGACCATTTCGTCTTTCACTGGACCATCATCTTCGTTGTCGTAAAAGCCTTCGGTATCAAGGCAACGTACTTCACCTCGACTGGTGACAAACCAAAGTCGGTTTCCCTCAACCAGAGGAGAGCAGCAAATGCCCTGCAGTGGCCAGTCGTGAACGCGACCTGTGATCAGCTTTTCACTGCTGTGCTGCCATTTGAAATCGCCAGTTTTTTCATCGAAGGCAAGTAAGCAACCCAAATCTACTTTCGATGGGAAGCGTTTGAGGTGACCAGCACCGTTGTTGGTTCCCACATAGACTTGGCCCTCAGCAATTACAGGATTGCCATAGGTTTGGCTTCCCAGATTTGAGAACCAACGGATGTTTTTTGCTTTCGTGTCATCCCAATCACCCGTTCGTCGATCAAATTTGCCGATATTCCACTCGAGTGGAAGATTCTTGACTCCCGGTGTGTTGTTACGCTGACGCGTGCCACCCCATTGGGGCCAGTCGCCGCCAGAGGAAACGACTTCCGCAGAATTGTCGGCAATCAGCTGCTTGGCTGCGTCAGCAGTGGTCGCATCTTTGACAGCGGCAGCAGCGTTGTCACTGGCAGCGTTGTCACTGGCAGCGTTGTCACTGGGTATTGGAGTTTCGACCGCCTGCGATATTGTGGTGGTGACGTTGCTGTCACTAGCCGTCGTATTGCTCTCGACATATTCTCCGGTCGAAACATCGACTTCGGTTGTTTCTGGTGGCTTGCAGCCGCTCAGGGAAAGCATGGTTACGCTGCCAAGAACGGCAGATGCGACCAATAAAGTCCAAGCGGAAAGTTCGTTATTACGCATGACTCACTAGGGATTTGGTGGAGGTTTTTTTGTCAGTTAAACTTCAGTTATTCAGAGCTTTGGCTGGCAGTGCAGTGCTCTGAGTCAAAATTTATGGCTCAGCGGATTCAGGGTTCTTCAGTGTTGGCGGTGACTTCGACATTGTCGAGGTACAGCTCAGCGACTTTTGCATTGCCATACAAGCCCGGACTCGACGCGAGGTTGGGGGCTTCATCCCGTGCAGTGATGGTCCATTCCTTGGGCTCATTTTCATCCCGGGGCCATACTTTGCCTCGCAGAACGGCCACTGCTGCTGGCGGCTCACTTTCAAGATCCACACGGAATTTCATTCGATACCATGTATCTTCTTTCCATGGGAACGGAATGGTTTTTGCCATTCTGAGTTGTGCAGACCATGTGCGGATCTGTAGCTGTTGGCTTTCGCCCATCAGATCTAAAACATAACCGTGCGCGGTGAGTCCAATATCTGGGAGCTGATCGCTCATGCGGGCTCCGCGTGCATCTGCGGCAATCGTGTACTCAGACAGGTCACTGTAGCCCATCCATGCTCGACTGCGAGCTCCTTTCGGGATGGTCGAGATCTTGGTCAAAGCAGGTGAGCCATCAATATTGCGGATGACATGACGATACCGCGCTCCCACCCATGAAAGCGGTGGGTCTTTCAGATTATCAAAAGTGAACTTCCATGGCAGGTCAGGGACAATCCGTGTACGCGTTCTTCCAGTGGCATCACCGACTTTGGCAATGATGGTCGTACCTGTGTGTGCCGCATCTTCAGGAGCAACGTAGGTCGACCCGTCAATTTTACCGGCCCCGATCACTTCGAAAGTCACATCTGATGGTGTTTCGAGCTGCTGACCGAGCACATTGAAGACGTTTACTTTCAGTTGGATTTTCTCACCTGGCTTGACGACTGATTCAGCAGGAACGATCTGCACTTGTGTGATCGTTGGGTTTTCCGAAACGGGTGTTTCTTTTCCCATGGATTCTGCCATCACAACCGGTTTTTGGCTGCCGCCATCAGCGGCAACACAATAGAGGCCAGTGGTGCTGGGAAAATAGAGGCGGCCATCAGCAACGATGGGTGATCCTGCAAAGCCTGTGTTGCGAACGCGGCCCTTGTTGAGGATTTTAAAGCCATCTTCTTCGTCAGGAACGATGACTGCCCAACGACCATTTTCTGTCAGGACATAGATTTTTCCATCTGCATGAAGCAGAGCGGAACGCTGACGACTGCCAACGAAAGATTTACGTTCAACGATCGGTGTCCCTGTCTCAGCGTCAAAAATCCACATTTTGCAGCGGTCGTCCACCACATAAAGTCGATCCCCGATCAGAACCGGTTCACTGTATCCTGCGACGACTTCCATTTGCTTCCAGAGTTCTTCGACTTTTGTATCATCTCCGGTGCCCGAGACGCGAAGACCAGCCACGGCGCCCATCACATTGTTGTTGGGCGCGACATTTTCTTCGCTGTGACTTGCGAAAACCTGATTGCCAACCACAAGTGGTGTGGCAAAGATGCCGCGGCGGGAAAGGTTGTAATGCCACAACGGTTTTCCCGTGCGAGGTTGAAAGCCCCAAATTGCGCCATCACCAGCACCCATGACCAGTTGCCGCTGACCATCAATCGTGACCAAGCTTGGTGCTGAGTAGGTGGTGTCAAATGGAAGGTCTCGTGTTCCACTGAACCAGATCACCTCGCCCGTATTTTTATCCAGTGCAATTAGCCTGTGGTTAGGCTTGGCGGCATCTCCCCAGTTGATAATGATCCCACTGATGATCACCAGGTTTTCGTGAACGATTGGAAAGTTCGTCCGGCCTCCGTAGGTGCTGAGCATCCCGAATTGTTCATGCAGAGGAATGCTCCAAAGGGTTTCACCTGTTGTACCATCCATGCACTGGAAAATATCACAGGCGCCCAAGGCATAGACCTTACCAGTCTCAGGGTCACCCACGACACTGCTCCAGCCAATGCGTTCAGCTGGGACGTCAGAGAGCCAAACGTTGTACGCGTTTTCCCAAAGAGTCTTTCCTGTGACAGCATCGAGGCAAACAACTTTTTCGCCTTCGCGATCAGTGGCGGGCATGGACCGCTGAATTGTATAGATTCTTCCGTCCATTGCGATCGGCGTGCAAGGCCCACCAATGTCGTCACGTGTCCAGAGTACATTGCTGTCTTCGCCGCCAGTGGGATCCCAGTTATCTGGTAGCCCAGTTGCCTCAGCGGTTCCGTCAAATGTGGGGCCACGCCAGTAAGGCCAATCAGCGGCGGCAGCGGACGTTACAACCCATGCAACAGCAAGCATTGCAAGTGATACGCGGCGGCCGATGAAGTCGAAACTCAAATACATTTGGATTCTCTAAAACTCGGGGGGCTATTCAGGCAGTTGGATGATGATATTTCAGCAAGTCTTCTTACGAACCAACTGATTACGCAGGTACAGACGAATCATCGAAATATTCGTCAGCGGGATCAAAATTTGGTGTACACAGGATCAGAACTGTCATTTCGCCAACGGCACGATGTCGGACTCTGGGGGGGATCAGAATGGCGTGGTGGGGTGCCACTGGAACCTCTTCTCCGTCCAGAATCATGACCGCATTCGGCTGGCAGGTCAGGATGACGTAAACTTCAGTGTGCTCCTTGTGGTAATGCTCGCGTGCATCAGTGCTGATCTCAGTCAGATGTACCGTTCCAGGGAATTCTTCTCGATCAGCAAAAGCTCGACGGGCTACGCCACAGGGACAAGGGATCCCTGGCAACGCAGTCAGATCGAGAACTGTTGGCTTGGCTGGCAAAGTCACGCGTTACCGGGGGGGATATCACAAGCGACCACAATCTCGGGGATCGATGCGATAGGAAACCAATCGAAATCCCTGGCGGTTTCGCTTCGTTTCCCACAATTTCGCTTGCTCGCCCGCATGGGGTGGTCTTCTTGGGGTCGGTGCCGACCATCTTGGTCGGATGTGGCTGGCACTCGCCAGCCACTCCACTCCGCTTGATTTTATACCGGTTGGACGAAATACGCCACGCGCAGAAGCGGAGGAACAGCATTCCTCCAAAAAAACGGCAAAAACCCCGTAACCGGCAAACTTTTCCAACAGGGTGAAAATCCCGCGGAAGATTGATTGAACGGCCAGTCAGCGTCGATACGGATACAGATCGCAAATGAGATGGGTACGGCTCAATGCCAAAAACCAGCTCATTGCGATAGACCCAGGGAACCTGACATGGGATGTCAGGATCACATGGCGTCACCAAACTTGAGTGGTTCTACGGCAACCTAACCGTTGCCGGCAGCGAGAACGACGAACTGAACGAAGTCGGCGGGCCGGGTGTCCGCACCCGACCCGTTTGTGTTTGTCGGAGCAAACTCGAGGTGTGCTCGACGGCGACTTCGTCCATCGAATGCACCTCCACTGGAAGCTCTCTCACGCAGCAAAAGTAGAGCTCATTCGCCGACGGTGACGGCATACCGACTTAACCGCCAAGTTGAGATTAAGGGAGATGTGGCTCCAATGAAGCGGACAATTATGACAATGGCACTCGTTCTCGGTTGTACTATGTGCAGCCAGAGCTTCGGGTTTGACCTTTTAGATCGTATGCTCGGCGTGAAGGGCTGTGGAAGCTCCGCCAAGTGTTGTGATACAGGAAGCTGCGACGCAGCTTGTGAACCAGCTTGCGGCAGTGAAGAGCCAGCATGTGGGTGCGAGGAGCCAGCATGTGGGTGCGAAGAGCCTGCTTGTGGTTGCGAAGAGCCTGCTTGTGGTGCAGAAGAGCCAGCTTGCGGTTGCGAAAGTGACAGCTGCGATTCAGGTTGTGACAGTGCGTGCAGCAAAGATCGTGGATGCGGACTCTTGGCGAAGCTTTTCGCTAAGAAGAGCGACTGCGATGGATGCGAGCCAGCATGTGGTTGCGAAGAGCCTGCATGCGGTTGCGAAGAGCCTGCTTGTGGTGCAGAAGAGCCTGCATGTGGTTGCGAAAGCGACGCCTGCGACTCCGGTTGCGACAGTGGCTGTGCTCCTATGAAGTCTTGTGGACTGCTTGAGAAGCTGTTCGGAAAACTTAAGAAGAAAGATTGCTGTGACGATGGCTGCGACAGCGAGCCAGCGTGTGGTTGCGAGCCAGCTTGTGGCTGCGAAGCCGCTATGGAAGCTGCTCCAATGCCAGCACCGGTTGTTGACCCAAGTGCACAGGCGACCAGCAAGCGTCGCGTCGTTCAGGCCAGTGCTGTTTTCGTTCGCTGAATTGCGTAACGTGAACACTCTGATCACCTTTCAGACGTGAACTACAAACGACCCGTCGAGGATTTACTCGACGGGTCGTTTTTTTATGCCGAGGTGACAGCAGGTGGGTGATCAAAAGCATCAAACAAGGAAGTATGCAGTGCGTGGTTTGAATGGTGTGCTTTGCTTGCAATTCATGAGTGGACTTGGAGTCATCTTTGTAAACCGCTCTGAGCGGTTCGACTTCTGAGTCGTCCTTTCCCGTTTGGGGCTCAGATCGCAAAAGTTGCTCAAGCCTATGCGGCTGTTGCGTACGTGACGCCCGGTCAGATGTTCATTTGCGATGCTAGCATCGAATTAGCGTTGACGATCAGACCTTGCTTTCTTTACTGATAAGATCTGTGAAGCCAATTTCCCGGCTCCCTCTATCAAAAAATCATGCCGGCTGAAGCTGCATGGGGTTTGAAATGAAAAATGAGGTCAGCGGGAGAGTCCGAAGCTCGGGTATCCGAATGTCAGCAAATATATTTTTCTCCGTCGGCGAACCCAGCGGCGACCAGCACGCCGCCCGGATGGTTTCACAGATATTGGCCTTGGATTCGACGATTCAATTGCGAGGGTTTGGTGGTCAGGCGATGCGAGATGCTGGTTGTCATCTTGATCGCGATTTGACGCAACATGCAGTTGTTGGATTGATTGAAGTGATCCCGAAGTTGAGGCAGTTTTTTCGTTTCGCTGATGAGGCGGAGGAAATTTTTCGTCAGGGAAATGTTGATGCGGTCGTGTTGGTTGATTTCCCCGGTTTTAATTGGCATATCGCAAAGCGTGCTAAAAAGTACGGCATTCCTGTTTACTACTATTGTCCACCGCAACTGTGGGCATGGGGCGGTTGGCGGATTCACAAAATGAAACGATCTGTGGATCATGTGTTGGCGGTGCTTCCTGTCGAAAAAGATTATTTTGAACGCCGTGGGATCCCCACCACTTTTGTGGGGCATCCTTTCTTTGATGCTGTCGCGTGCCAACCGTTAGATCATCAGTTGCTAGGTCGGTTTCGTGATACCAGTCTTCGGGGCGAGCATCTTGTCGCTGTTTTACCAGGGTCCCGTGAGCACGAGGTACATTCAAATTGGCCATTGATGTTGGAGGCGATTCGTAGGCTTCACCGCGTGAACCCCAGGACGCGTTTTCTTGTCGCTGCTTATCGCGATCGGCAATGTCTTTGGTGCCGTGACCAGATGACGGAAGACGACCAAGAGTTGCCCATTGAGTTCTTTGTTGACCGGACCAGTGAGGTGGTGGAAGCTGCACGTTGTGCCATGATGGTCAGCGGTAGTGTCAGTCTTGAGTTGATGGCGAGACGAACACCTGCGGCTGTGGTTTATCGAGTCGGTCGCGTATTGCATACCGTTGGTAAGCATGTGCTCAGGTTGGATAGTATTACGCTTCCTAACTTGATGAGTGACCGGAAAGTGTTTCCTGAGATGGTTTCCGTTGGTAAAACGGAACCGGCGATCGACTTTCTGACGCAGTCTGTTCATGCGATGCTGAATGACCATTTCTATTTCCAAGGCTTGTTGGAAAGTTTGGATCGCCTTCGTGATCAATATGCTCAGCCCGGAGCTTCACAGCGAGCCGCTGAGTTCATTCATCCACGGTTGTCAGGCAGCGCTGGAATGTCAAAAAATATTGGAAATGTTAGTGATTTACCGCGGCGGGCAGCCTAGTAGCCTGCGGTCGATTGAGACGTAACTATTTTTGAGTTTGATTGCTAAATCGACCTTTTTTCAAAACAAGTCTCGTCTCGACTGCGTATCAGCGACACATGGTAAGCAGATTTCTCTGGTTTTTGGGCACCCAAACGCCGCCCAGAATCACCCAAGGACGAAGTTTTTAAGTAGAAAGTGCCGTTCTCCGGCTTCAAAGCTTATACCTCACGCAGGTCCGAGCCAGCCTTGGCGATAATGCTGCCCTGTCGGAAGCACGATTGATTCGAGAGGCTCCCGTGCCCCGATTGTGTTTTTTGCAGAACTGACCTAACGACAAGATTACTGACGAAGATCACCCCTACGACTGCAGGCCAGGTTGGCCCGCACCTTATCTTTCTCCTGCCAGACGATTGCGACATGACTGAAGAACGTGATGAAATAACCATGCTCGGAATGGGCTCGGGGAATGGATTCGAGTTTGAAGAGCCACCGCCGCTCCGTGTCACCGGTTACATCTGTTTTTTATTGGGTGTACTCAGCTTCTTCAGTATCTTGTTCGAGCCGATGTTGTTGGTTGCGTTGGGTTCAATCTTGTTTGGCTTGATTGCTCTGCGAAAGTATGACGGTCCGAGGCCCGCTGGGACTCTGGTTGCCATGTGGGGTATCATTTTAAGCGTGGGTTTTGGGACATGCGGGTACACGATTCCCATGCTGAAAAAGGCGACGCTCAGCCGTCAGGCAGAAGAGTTTGCCGGGCAGTATATCGAATTGATCGCTTTGGGGCATGATGAACACGCAATGGAGTTGAAGAAGGAGTGGTACAACCGCCTTTCAACAGACATGAATTTGGCAGACCATTATTTGTCAGATCAACGCATTTCCGAGTCGTTGGTGCAGTTCAAAACAGATGTCGTGAATCGGGAATTGAAGCGGCGTGGTCCCAAGGCAAAGTGGGAATTGGATCGACCCATTCGTATCTATTTCCAATATGGTAAGGAGCATGCTGAGGTCATATGGTCAGATCCAACTGGTGACAGCGAAATGAAGATACAGATGTTTATGGACTACCGGGTCGACAGTACGGGTAAGGGTCAATGGCAGATGAGTATAGTTCAGCAGTTGAGGCGAAGACTGGTAGCTGAAAGTGTTTTGTAGAATGGTTGTTAATGAAAGTCTTTTGAGGAAATTGCTAGCCCTGTCACTTCCTCACTGAGGTCAGTGATGCGTCCGACAACGACGTGAATAACGCCCTGACGATTTTCTAGTTTTCCTTCAACCAGCCAAGCATTACTGGTTCGAGCGATACGAAAAAAACGCTCCCAGACGGCCTTGAAGATGACCAGGTTGATTGACCCTGTTTCATCTTCCATCGTTGCAAAGACAATGCCTTTTGCCGTTGAGGGTTTTTGCCTGAGTAAGATCAGCCCGGCAACTCGAACATGCCGTCCGTCTCTAAGATCTTTGAGGTCTTTGGAAGTAACACACCGCCGAACGATTAGTTCGTCGCGAATAAATGAGACTGGATGCGCTTTAAGGCTCAATCCAGTCATGTCGTAGTCCGCGTGAACTTCCTCCATCGGCGTCATGGGGGCCAGTGTGTCTGGTGTTTGTTCTGTTTCGTTCAGATCGGCAAACAACGGTTGTTGGTTGGGGTTGTGGTCTTGACCGAGTGAATGCCACACCGCAGCACGGCGATCAACATGCAGAGATTCAAATGCATCAGCATCAGCAAGTGTCGCTAAAGGCATTTTTCCCAAGCCAGTACGTTTGACAAGGTCTTCCATGCTGCTGTATGGCCCGCCTGTGTATCGCTCTTGGATAAGTTCCAAGGCAATGTTGGAATGAAGCCCACGAATGGTCGTCAGGCCAAGGCGGATGGCTTGTTTAACTGATGATCCCTGTTCATTTTTCTTCCCATCTTCATTTTGAAGATCCGGTTCCAATGTCGATTCCCAGTCACTGAGATTGATATCCACGCCGCGGACTTCCACGCCGTGTTTTTGAGCATCGGCAATCAACTGGGCAGGCGCATAAAAACCCATCGGCTGACTATTCAGCAGAGCAACACAGAAAGCATCTGGGTAATGACATTTCAGGTAGCAGGATGCATAGACCAGCAGGGCGAAGCTGGCGGCATGTGATTCCGGGAATCCATATTCTCCGAAACCGCGTATTTGATTGAATACATGTTCAGCAAAGGCAGCTGTGAAGTTTTTTTTCTGCATCCCTTCCAGAAGCTTGGTTCGAAACTTGTCGATCAGTCCCGGACGCCGCCATGCTGCCATCGCTCTGCGCAGCTGATCTGCCTCACCCGGTGTGAAGCCAGCTGCCACAACTGCCAATCGCATGGCTTGTTCTTGAAAGATAGGCACTCCGAGTGTCTTTTCCAGTACCCCGCGTATGGCATCATTTGGATAAATCACAGCTTGCGGGTTTTCACGGGCTTTTAAATAAGGATGCACCATGTTGCCCTGAATAGGACCGGGACGCACAATCGCTACTTCGACCACAAGATCGTAATAGCAGCGTGGTTGAAGCCGTGGCAACATGCTCATTTGGGCTCGGCTTTCGATTTGGAAAACACCGATGGTGTCTGCTTTGCAAATCATGTCGTAAGTTGCTTGGTCATCTTGGGGTAATGTGCCAAGAGTAAGCCTGCGATCATGATGCTTGGCGATAAGATCGAAGCATCGATGTAAAGCTGATAACATTCCAAGTGCTAGTACATCGACTTTGAGAATTCCAAGTTCATCCAGGTCATCTTTATTCCACTGAATGATCGTGCGATCTTCCATCGCCGCATTCTCGATAGGGCACAATTCGCAAAGGCTACCTGCTGTCATCACCATGCCACCAACATGCTGCGACAAGTGTCTTGGAAAACCCGTCAGTGTTGTGACCAGATAGATGAAACGCTGACCCAAGTCGGATTCCGGATCCAGTCCACCTTCGGTGCAGCGTTGCACAAAGGTGGCGCCACTACCACTTAGCTTTGCTATGGAATCGATGGTGTCGGCAGAGATGCTCAGTGCCTTGCCAACATCCCGAATCGCACTCTTGGTGCGATAGGTAATGACCGTTGCTGTTAATCCAGCACGATCACGACCGTATTTACCATAAAGATACTGCAACACTTCTTCACGTCGTTGGTGTTCAAAGTCAACATCGATATCTGGGGCCTCGTCACGCTCTCGGCTTACGAAACGCTCGAAAAGCAGGTCTGATTGACTGGGATCCACATTTGTAATACCGAGACAATAACAGACGGTAGAATTCGCAGCAGAACCGCGTCCCTGACATAGGATGTTGCGTTGGCGAGCAAAACGGACCATGTCCCAGACTGTCAGGAAATATGCCTCATAACCAAGTTCCTGAATGATTTGCATTTCGTGTCGAAGTAAATCAATTACTTTTTCAGGAACACCTTCAGGCCATCTTGCTTTTGCGCCTTCCCATGTCAGACGTTTCAGATGTTCGAGCAGTGACATGCCCGGCGGAGCAATTTCCTCTGGGTATTCATAACGCAGTTCGGATAGTTTGAATTTACAACGCTCCGCGATCTCCAGCGTTCTCTCTATTGCTTCAGGAATATCTCGATACAGGTCCGCAATGTCTGTCAATGATCGGAGATGACGTTGACTGTTACGGAAGCGTTTTCTCTGAGCCTGTTCGATATTTGTTCCATTCTGGATTGCAGACAGGCAATCATGCATCAACATGCGATCGGCTGTGTGATAGTGAACGTCTCCAGCAACGACAAGCGGCACGTCGTTGCCAATCGAAAGTTCTCGCAGACGCTGTACATGCATCTGGTCGTCTACGCCACGATGGACTTCACACAACAGATAACCACTGTCATTGAATACTTCGCGGAACTCGGTTCTGAGAAACCGACTTAGGGGTGTGGATGTCGTAGGCTCCAGCTGATTCACTGCTTCATGTGGTAGCAATCCTGCCAGTAAACCGCTGCTGAATTCGACCACATCCTGCCAGCTAAGTTGGCAGATTCCTTTCTCAGCTCGCATTCGCCCTCTGGAGATGAGGCGACACAATTGGCCATAGGCAGCACGGTTCGTTGGCCATAACACCATGGATGGAGCATCGGTCAGCTGTACCTCTGCTCCAACGATGTACTGCATGTCCAAGTCCTTTGCAGCTGCGTGACCACGAACCACTCCAGCCACGGATGATTCGTCAGTCAAGGCGAGGCCTTGGTAGCCAAGTTCTGATGCCCGTTCAACCAGTTCATCTGGATGGGATGCACCTGTGAGAAACGAGAAGTTGCTTTTGCAATGCAATTCGACGTACTGCATAAGCGGTTGGTGCTAGGGCTGCGCGAAACTCGGGAAAGGTGTAATTGTGTACACCTTATCGACTGGAGGTGTCGTTCGCAATCAGGGTTTTTTTGCCAATTGCTCAGAAGGCTAATTTTCTGCCCGAGGATTGGTCATGCTGTCGGGGCTGTTTAGCGAGTTGTTTTTCCCACTTTTCCGGCATGATCGCGTCGACTGCAGGCTGACTATGAAACCAAAATCCAATTCACCCATGGAACATGCCGAGGCAGTTCAGCGAGCGGTCGTATCAAGTCATCCGCGTTTGATTGGCTATCTTTTCTGGCTCGTCGGCTTCAGTGGACTGCACCGTTTCTATTTTGGGAAACCGTTGACAGGCATGATCTGGTTTTTTACCGGTGGTCTATTTCTGGTGGGCTGGATTGTTGACTTATTTCTAGTCGCTGGCATGGCTGATCAGGCAGATGGCGAATACGAAAATGGCCGGTTCGATTACAGCCTTGCATGGGTGTTGTTAGTGTTGTTCGGGATATTTGGCGTTCATCGTTTTTATCTGGGAAAGATTGGTATGGGCCTGCTCTATCTGTTAACAGCAGGGCTATTTGGTTTCGGAATCGTCTATGACGTGTGCACCTTGAACGACCAAATCGATGAACAAAACCAGAAGGCATCTGTCAGCGGGCGAAGTGGAGCACGCTGCACTTGAAGATTGCGGGTGAACGATGCTTGTTGTGTTGCAAGGTTGAAATCAGGACAGTTTGCGGACGGTTACTTTTGCCCCCTGCGTATTGACCACGCACACCTCGCAGTCGGTATCAATGAAATCACCCTCGGTGACCACATCGACCATCATATCTCTAATCTGAATTTTCCCACTGGGGCGTAGTGGCGATGCTGTTATTCCAACATCTCCGACATTGACTAGCTGCCACGCAGGTAGCTGTTCCGCTTGATTCCCAGACAACAGAGAGTTGCCGGCTCCGGCTGGGGCAGCGACCCCCGGTTTTAGCGTGAGGCGACTTAAACCGGGAATTTCACCGATGTAGCGGGCGAGGAAAAACAGCGAGACAAGAAAGCACGCAAAGGCGCTCATGACTGTGAGCACATCAGTGCCTAGGCCATTGAATTCTTCGTTTGTCTCTGGGAAAAAACCCCGCGATGAAGCCATGACGAGTGAAACAAGTACCAGCAGAATGCCACCAATTCCTGCAAAGCCGAATCCAGGGATCACAAAGAACTCCATGGCGATGAAGATGAGTCCCATAGTGAACAGCAGAACTTCCAGCCATCCTGATGTTCCACCCAAAAAACGACTCCAGAAAAAAAGACTGAAGCAAAGCAGGGAAGTCAGGCCGCCCACACCGATACCTGGTGCGCTCAATTCAATCACCAATGCGATGAGTCCAATTGCGATGAGCACAAAAGTAGCAAATCCGGTATTCAACAAGAATACAAAGGTGTCACTCCACGTGCGTTTGATTTCCTGCATTGGTTCACGAACATTGAGTGCCGCGGCAAGCTCGTCACGATTTCCAATCACTTCGTCAGCGAATCCTAGTTCGACCGCACGCTTGCCGTTGACCGTAAAAAACATTTCCTTCCCGGCTTCCCGCACTGGAACGCCTTTTTCCCATGCTTCTTGATCGTCGAATGAGTCCCATTCTTTGTTCGAGATGTATTTTTTTTCACCCGTTTTCTTGTTGGTTGCAGCGAAAACAACGAGATCCTTGTCAACCATTTTTTCGGCTAACGCGATTGGTCTCCCTCTTGCTTCTGCAGTGTCACGTACTTTTTGTGCTAGTACACTTCGGCTCTTTGCTTCCGTGTAACGAAATCTTCCATCTTCCCCCATAACGATCTCGCCAGCATCACCGATTCGTGCAGTTGGTAGCATGATGATTCGATCACAGGCGAGGGAGAGAAGAGCGGCACCACTGATGGCGTCTTTTTCAATAAAGGCAACAGTTTCAACCTGCTTGGCATCCAGCACCATGTCCATCAATTCGAATGTCACATACGTGAAGCCACCCGGGCTGTTGATGTCGAGCACAATCACATCAGCACCGGCATCAATTGCCTGCTGAAATTTTTGCTTCAGCAATTCTCCGCTGAGAGGGTTGATGTCCTCTTGGAGCGGAATCACGATGCCGGTTCGAGCTGGTTTACCGCGGTTGATCACTTGCGAGAGTGCAGGTGTGCTCAAGATAGAAAAGAGAAGGGCGATGAAGATTAATGCAGGATGACGCATTTGTATCGTGCCTGGATTCGATTGCTGATGATCCAAGGCAGGAAGTATCTGCAGTTGGTTCACGCAGGTAAGTTAGTGGGCATTAAAGGTAAATCAAGTGAAAGCCGGCCACGAGTGAGTTCTAACCAAAATAGCCACCGAGCATCGTACGGAAGTGACAATTCCGCAGTTTGTTGGTCAGATTCTACACCGTCCCGTTTCCCACGCTATTCGTCTAGGCTCGACGCCTCATTAGACGCGGCGCCAAAAGGTGGGGAAAAATAACACCAAAACGCTGAATATCTCCACTCTGCCAAGCATCATCAGCCACACAAACAGCAGTTTTGCACCTTGGCTGAAATGAGCGTAATTATTGGTTGGGCCAACGACACCTAGGCCTGGGCCAATGTTATTCAGGGTGGCTGCGACAGCACTGGCGGCATCCAGCAGCTCTTCATTTTCCTTCAACAGCTGTGTTTCCGTTGCAGTTTCGGCCAGCTCTGAATTGGCAACTGGAACCGAATCTCTTGCTGACCATGTTTCGTTGGGTTCGAACGTTATCAGTAGTAGCCATGAGAAGACGAAGATCGCCAATATCATTGCAAAGTAGACGACAATACTGTGGGGCAATGCTGGGTCATCGATCGATGATCCACTGATTCGGATCAAACGCACAACTCTGGGGCGGTGAGCCTTTTCTATTTCCAATCGCAGGATTTTATAAAACAGAATATGCCGAATCACCTTCATTCCACCACCTGTGCTGCCAGCGCATCCGCCGACAAACATGAGCAGCAGCAGAATACCTCGACCAAAGTTGTTCCAACCATTGAAATCAGCGGTTCCGTATCCGGTTGTCGTGAGTATCGAAACCACTTGGAATAGGCCGTAACGTGCTGAGTTACCAAAGGAGTCAAAGCCACTGTCACGAGCTCGCATGCCGAAGAAAATAACAGCCGAGGTTACAACTAGAATGATTCCCAAATAGGTCCTGAATTCGACATCTTGAAAGATTTTGCCTGCGCGTCGGAGAAGGACGAGATAAAGCAAGGTGAAATTCGTTCCCGCCAGAATCATGAATATGATCGTGGTGTACTCAATCAGAGGACTATTGAATTGTCCAAGGCTTGAGTTGTAAGTGCTAAATCCTCCCGTGGCCATTGTTCCAAACGCGTGGCACAGGGCATCGAACATTGTCATGCCCTCAAGCTTGTAAATGAGCGTCAGCAAAATGTTGAAGGTGGCGTAGATGGAGGCAAACACCAACGCGGTGTTTTGCATGCGTGGAAGGCTGCCGTCCTTGGTTGGGCCGGGCATTTCAGCGCGCATCATTGCCTTCCCAGCTGAGCCCTGTCCGAGGATCGCAACGAACAAAACGACGATCCCCAACCCACCCAGGAAGTGCGTCCATGAACGCCAAAACAAAATGCAATTGGGAACCAGTGCCGTTGACTCCACATCCGTCAATACTGTTGCACCTGTGGTGCTGAAACCCGACTGCGATTCAAACATCGCTTCGATAAACGTGATGGGTTGATCGACACTTGTGCATGTCCCACTGAGATAATAGGGAAGGGCACCCAGGACAGTGGCCATCACCCAACTGAGTCCCACAATCGCCATGGCCTCTTTTTGATAGAACGGCCCACCGTGGTGTCGCCTTCCGATCCAGCGCAGCACACTTCCGGTCACCATGCAGATAAGGAAACTCTCGATCAGTGCGATCGCGCCTCGCGTCTCAAATGACGTAGCAGACTCCAAGTCCGTTCGATTCGCAAAGAGGGGGACAGCGAATGGCAGACTCGCGAGCATCGACCCACCAATCAACAGGCAAATCGTGCCCAACAAGCGAAGGAGAAGTGGGAAATTCAATGCTCAATCATTTCATGACAAAGGGCAAAACCAAGGATGCAAGCTTAACCACTGTGCTACGAGCTTCGTACCACCACATGGAAATAGAGTTCGATTGGGGATGCTTTGGCGGGCAAAGATCATCAAAATCAATGTAACTGGCACTCGCTTTGCATCGAGGAACACTAGGTGAACTTGACCTCTGTTCCCCATGGAGGCCTTGATTACCTTTCTGCGGGGCGGCACTGGAGGCGGTGCCGCTCCGCTATTTACGTTGTTTTCGGCGATCTTTCGCTCATCTTTCAGGCATTTCGGTACTTTGACGTCAGACTCCTGCCTAGTGGCAGCAGAAGCAATGTTCGTTACTGATATCTTTGCCACAGAAAGCCGGGATTTGGGAATTAGGTTGGCAAGGGTGTATGATTCTGCCACATCGGCGTGACGCAAATTGCGACAGTCTGAAGTGGTCAGATTTCGGAGGTTTTTATTTTGTGTGGACGGTTTACGCTGCGAGCCCCTGTAATTGATTTGGGGCAGCTTTTCTTCGAAAATATGGAGCGGGGCAGTGAATTTGCAGTGGGACCGGCTCGATTCAACATCGCACCAACACAAAATGTTTTATGTGTCCATCATGATTCGCATAGGGACCATTTAAAGGCAGCTAATTACCGGTGGGGTTTGATACCCTCTTGGGCGAAAGACGTTGCCATCGGTGCAAGAATGATCAATGCTCGCAGCGAGACATTGGACTCCAAGCCAAGCTTCATGCATGCATTAGCGAGTCGACGGTGCGTGATCCCAATGGATGGATATTACGAATGGACCAACGCAGGTGGCGGACAAAGTAAGCAACCCTACCTGATCGAGCCCGTCGATCGGCAAGTGAAGTTCATGGCGGGCTTGTGGGAAGAAAATCAGCAGTTGGGTGGTGAGGAAGCGCTCCGTTCTTGCACCATCATTACAACGCCTGCCAATTCCACGACTGCTCACGTTCATCAGCGCATGCCCGCCTTTTTAAGTGAAAGTGATTGTCCTAGGTGGCTTAACCCTCAGTGCAAGGATGTCTCCAAATTGAAAATGCTACTGCGGCCTGCAGGGCAGTATCTTCTGAAATTGATGGCCGTTTCACGACACGTAAATAGTCCTCTTAACGAGGGGGAGAAGTGTGTCTCGCCCTTTGATGCTGCTGCGGGGAGGCAGCAAGTTATCCAGTTCGACTAATCCGCGGCCACCAGCATCGTGGCACGAAACAAAATCGGTGCTGCAGCATAATTGCTGGCGTATACGTGGAAACTTTAGGTGAAATCCTACTAAAGTTAGAAATTTGGACGAACAATTGGCCCAAAAAATCACCTATTTGTCTCGACTGTACAATTCGCTCCATCTTGCCTGGTTTGCTCGTGTTGCGTAAGCGGCATCAATTGTGCGCCGTATCACCGCGATTCTCCAATTTCTTACGCAACACTTCTGATTTAGTAGGAAAATCTACGATAGGTAGAACGATAAAGAAACTGTGTTTCGCGTCTGTAGACCAGTGGTGTTTCGGGATGAGCCGAGTAGCTTTCAGCCTTACGTTCGTTTTCTGCCTGATCGGAACCAGCACGGTTTGGGGTCAGAGCACGATTTCCAATAGCCCATTTGAACTGTCCACCGGGCAAGGCTTGTGGGGTGCGTTTCTGCCAGCCTATTCGCTTGGGGAAGATGCTGGTGGTGCTCCCGCACTGAGCGACAGCATGGACGCTCTTGGTTACCACGGTGACTTGAAGATGGTCAGACGTTTTCTCGGAACTCGCACAAGCTTCGAGGGCCGTGCTTTCTATGCAACCGCCGAATCGACAGCGAACGGTGGCGACAGCAACCTGAGCTTCCTCAACCCGTCCGATGGTTCCCTCACTGCAATTCCGCCAGGAGCAACCCGGCTTAGAAGCAACGTAGATAACTACGGTTTTGACTTGCTACTGCGAGATACATGGATCACTCGATTTGGTGGCTTATCGGCAGGATGTGCCTTCAGTTACATCGGATTTGATCAGACATTCAATTCAACGGCAGGTGGCGCTGACTTGCTGAGAGAAAAGCTCGATTCCGACTTGCGTGGCGGAAAGGGATTCGTTGGCTGGGATGGCTGTTTCTGCGGTCATGCCACGAACATAGATCTACTTTTTGGATACTATGATATGAACGCCAGTTATGGTTCAGAGGCCGGACTCAATGGGCCTGTGGCAGATCAGGAAATGACTAAGAACATAAGCACGATCGAAACCAACTTCACGACTCGTCGCGAATTTCGTGAAATTCAGGTTGGTGCAACCATCGGCATGACCTATTTCACTGATCTGCCAACGATTCAACGGAACGTAGGTCAGCCAGTGACGATCGGAACTGATGATGCAGTTACGCTGAAGTTCTTGTTCGAAATTTTGCTGTAGCTTTCTTCTGCTGAAGATTCAGTTCCGGACCGTTGCACCGACAGCCTCAAAGGTGGCGTGATATCTCCGCCCCAACTCTCGATAGGACTCGCTGTTGAAGTGAATCTTATCGCCCTTGTGTGTTAGCCCGTCCGACTTTACGAACCCGGTAAGGCTGACCTGCGACGGCAGTGTTTGGTGAATCGAGTTGACGCGTTTCTTGTCTGTGTTCCATGGCCTTTCTTCGAATTGCCCCATTTGGCCTGCAATGAATGGTAGTTTTTCGTCGTTAAAATTCGTGCGGAATCGTTCGATTAGGCGATGAAGCTTCTTCTTGTACACAACCGACAATTCAGCCTTGCAATCTGATTCGCCTTGATGCCATAGAACTCCCTTAAGAGTACCTTGCTTCATAGCAAGTTGTGTTCTCGCAATGGCGGTATCGTAAGGATGCGTTTTGGTTGAAGAGTGGTAACCCCCCGGTTCCCATGACGAAATGGGAGACCCACCGACTGCACATGGAATTAGACCTACAGTGATTCTGGGGTGAGAAGCTGCATAGGTTTTGGCGAAGGTTTTGCCGAGCCCGACGCCTGCAATGCCAGGTTTATCAAAATGAATTGGATCAATGGCAGCGACCCACTGTCCCTTTTTGTTGAGTGTCAGCACATGGGGATCCACCTTTCGATCGCTTTCGGAAACTTTTCCTCGCCCTGCCATGTTTGATTGGCCAGCCAGCAGAAAAAGATGAAACTTAGTGGGATCCTGCGGAACTTCGACCGATTGTGCGCGGGCGGTTTCAAATGTGAAAAAACAGCAAGTAACTAGTAGCAAAATTCGGTTAATCAGCATCGGTGATAACGGTCCTCGCTGCGAGCAGTCAAAGTGATTGTGTTGCACATTTGATGAATTCATGGCCTTGGTTTCGACAAGTCCAACAACCCAAGTTATCCTTTGCCTTATGCAAATTCCAGCCACCACGATTGTTCTTTGTCTGTTCGTTACTTCGGCATTTGGCCAGATTTCCGAGTTACCTTCTGTCGCTGGTGGCTCAAAGCGTCAGTTGACTCTTCCAGTCACGCCATATCGCTACGCGGATCAGCTTCTTCCGAGACATGTCAAGAAGGTGGCTGAACTTTTTGATAATACGCCAGAATCAAATCCCATCACGGACGAGGGGGCTACTTTGGGTCGTGTTCTGTTTTACGATCCAAATTTGTCAGCCAACGGATCCACGTCGTGTTCGTCTTGTCACAGTCAAAAGACTGCGTTCACTGACGCACGACGGTTTAGTAAAGGATTTGAGGGAAAATTTGTTGATCGAAATTCAATGAGTTTAGTGAACCTTCGGTACTATCGTCCCGGTAAATTCTTTTGGGATGAGCGGGCAGAGTCTCTCGAAGATCAGGTGCTTATGCCAATCGAAAATCCAATCGAAATGGGACATGAACTGACCGCTTTGGTCTCACAGTTGCAAAATGACCCGATTTACCCTCCGCTCTTTCACGATGCATTTGGAACGTCAGAGGTGACCAAAGAGAGGTTGTCACTCGCTTTGGCGCAATTCCTCCGATCAATGATTTCGGTTAACTCACGTTTTGATCAGGGGCGTATTGAGGTGGCTTCGGTGTTGGATCCGTTTCCGAATTTTTCTGAACAGGAAAACTATGGAAAGCAGCAGTTCTTTGGGCGTGCAAAATGTTCGGAGTGCCATCTGCCCGAGACAGAGGGCAAGAGTGTTGCCGCTCGACAGTCGGCGTTCTTTCAACTAGAAGGTCCACTGGTGAATGGAATTGACAGCGATTCTGATCAAGTGGATGGGGGAGTCGGGGCGTATACCTCGAAAGAGGATGAGTGGGGGCGCTTCAAATCGACGTCGTTGCGTAACGTGGCACTGACTGCACCCTACATGCATGATGGCCGTTTTCGGACTTTGGATCAGGTAATTGAACACTACAATTGGAGTGTCAAGCCACATCGTAACTTGGACCAGCGTCTGGAGGACTTTGCTGCGAATGGCTTGGCATTGCCCGAGGTGGAGAAGGTCGCCTTGGCGGCGTTTCTTGGAACTCTGACAGATCAGACCTTTATCACGGATCCGAAATTCAGTGATCCCTTCACTCAAGCCGATTGAGTAAATTTGGCTGCGTTGAACTGGAGAGGGCGAGTTGCAGTTCTCGATCGCTATATAAATCGCTTATGACAAAGCCTGCTGAAAAAAAATTGAACGATCAAGCCGGATGTGATGGAGGAAAGATGGTGACTGCCGCTGATTCGCAGGTTATCGCAACGGCTTATCACGAAGCCGGACACGCGGTGACGGCTGTGTCGTTTGGGTGTCTGATCAAAAAAGTCACCATTGTCCCAGGACGCTCATGGCTGGGGCAGTACAGGCTTGGGGTGTGTGAGCTCCAGAAGGGGCGTTCTGCAAACGCCAAGAATCTAATGGATGACGAAATTGTGATCCTGTTTGCAGGGATGGTTGCGGAGGCTCATTTCACTGGTCGCTATTGTGAAGTTGGTGCAGCAGACGACTTGCGTTCGATTCGGACATTGCTGTGCCGGCGTGTTGGTAGTGACAAACAGCACGAACGGTTGCAGCGACGTTTGTTAGCGCGTACGGAACACCTTCTCGATGATGAAGCAACTGCATTGGCCGTCGAGATGGTGGCGACCGAGTTGGTGAAAAAGCAAACGATTAGTGGCCGGGCTGTTCGGCACTTCTTTCAGCAAGCGATGCAAAAAATCTCGTGAACATTAGTGGTTTTAAGGTTGCCCAAGATGAAGGACACAGAACAAAAAGCACGGGCTATTGCGGTTGATTTGCAATTGCCGGTAAGGCAAGTATTAGCAGCGATTGAGTTACTCGAGGCAGGGAACACGATACCCTTCATTGCCAGATACCGTAAGGAAGTGACACAGGGACTGGATGAGATTGCACTACGGGCAATCGAGGATGCAGTTGAAAGAGCGACAGCTTTGGCTGCTCGTAAAGTAACCGTTATCAAGAGCATTCAAAGCCAAGGTTTGATGTCTGATGAAGTACGTACCGCGATTGAAATTTGTGGCGACTTGCGTCAGCTCGAAATGATTTACTTGCCTTTCAAGCCCAAACGTCGCACCAAGGCCGCGATTGCACGTGAACGGGGCCTGCAACCTCTCGCTGATCTACTGATTCTTCAAGAGCCGCTTGAGACCTCGCGAAATGCGACACTTGATAAGTTTGTGAATCCGGCAGTGGAAATCAATGACCGGGATGCAGCGTTGCAAGGCGCGCTCGCGATCGTGGCCGAGCAATGGTCAGAGGATACAACGTTGAGAAGTTGGATGCTCGACGATGCTGTGGCGAGTGGCAAAGTGACTTCGTCTGTGAAACGGGGGAAGAAAGAAGAGGCCAAGAAATTCGAACTCTATTTTGATCATCGGGAAGCTGTTGGGAAAATTCCCTCGCATCGGCTGTTGGCAATGTTGAGAGGCGAAGCTGAGGGTTTGCTACGTATCGGAATAGCGATGGATGATGGGAGGGCACTGGCACGGATGAAATCGCAGTTTCTCCGTGATCGACGGTTTGAATTTCACCGTGAGTTGGTGGCGGCAATTGGTGATTGCTATCAGCGTTTGCTCCAACCCGCCACGCAGTCCGCTGTGTTGCAGAATCTGAAGGAGCAAGCTGATACAGGTGCGATTGAAGTGTTTGGAAAAAATCTGCATGAGCTACTGATGGCATCACCTGCGGGGCCTCGTGTCACCTTAGGCATTGATCCCGGTTTCCGAACGGGGTGCAAGCTGGCCGTTGTCGATGAGACCGGCAAGTTTTTAGCGACAAGTACCATCTACCCGACACCGCCCCAAAACGATTATGACTCAGCGGCAAAGCGTGTGGTGGAGTTCATCGATCAATACAATGTTGAATTGATTGCGATTGGTAACGGTACTGCTTCTAGAGAAACGGATGTTTTCATTGGAACCCTGTTGAAGGAACAGGACTTAAAGGTGATCAAAGTGATGGTCAGTGAAGCTGGTGCGTCGATTTATTCTGCCAGCGAAATCGCGATCAAAGAGTTCCCTGATCTTGATATTACGGTTCGTGGTGCAATTAGCATTGCCCGCCGATTGCAGGATCCGCTGGCAGAACTGGTTAAGACTGATCCCAAATCCATTGGTGTGGGACAGTATCAACACGATGTCAACCAGACACGACTTCGTAAATGTTTGGAACGTACCGTTGAGTCCTGCGTGAATGCTGTGGGGGTGGATCTGAACATGGCAAGCGTATCGTTACTTTCGCATGTGGCAGGCATTGGCCCGAAGTTGGCAGAAAATATAGTAGCATTCAGGGATCAAAACGGTCGATTTGAAAACCGAAATGAACTATTGAATGTTGCAAAGCTTGGTAGGAAGGCGTTTGAGCAGGCTGCTGGTTTTCTTCGCATTCGCGGCGGGGAAGAGACGCTCGATAACTCTGCGGTGCATCCTGAGAGTTATACCTTGGTGGGCCACATGGCAGAGCAACTGGGGACAGATCCACAAACATTGGTGGGTGATGCTGGACTGAGCCATAAGCTGAACCCCTCTGACTATGTCGATGATCGTTTTGGGCTACCCACAGTGATGGACATCATATCTGAGTTGGAAAAACCAGGACGCGACCCACGTCGCGAATTCAAAGTGGTGCGGTTTGATGATGCAATTAATAGCATCGGTGATTTGAAGTCAGGATTAGTTATGGAAGGCGTCATTACCAACGTTACGCATTTCGGAGCATTTGTTGACATTGGTGTTCATCAGGATGCTCTCATTCATATTTCGCAGCTTTCGAATTCGTTTGTGAAGGACCCGAACGAGATTGTTGCTGTTGGCGATCTGGTTAAGGTCAAGGTCCTTGAAGTAGATGCAGAACGCCGGCGTATCTCTGTAACGAGGAAATTTTGAAAGCGACCTTGGTATTCCTCGCAGGGAAAAGGTGAAAAGGAATACCGTGGGTCATGTGTGGACGTAAGCCAAAGTGGAGAACAGCATTTTTCCAATGAAGGCAGTTTGTGAAATCGACGTCTTCAATCAGTCATTCGCGGTAGCGATGTTCGACAGTCGAAAGCTTTGTTGAACGTTTGTTTTCGAATTTTTTGCTTCCTTCGGCAGCAGCAATGGTTCCTGCCACTCGCAGGATTTTATCGTGTCCCTTAAGGAAATTTTGAGTTCTGCAACGCAGTGACTAACAAGGGTGTGCTTTTGCGATCAATTGGGAAGCCAGTGAGAACGTCGCGAGAATCGCACTGAAATACGGAAGTCAGTTGTCTTTGGGTTCTTTTTTAATGGCCTGCACACGTGTGTCACAGATAAAGCTCTGTCGCTTAGGTCCATAAATCGCGATCCAAGCTTCGGTAGCCAATTGCTTCAGCAAGGTGCATTTCATTGACGTGTTGATCACCAGCAACGTCAGCGATGGTGCGAGAAACCCGTAGAATCTTGTCGTGGGCTCGCGCTGATAGACCCATTTCTTCAACGCTATGGCGAAG
The DNA here is from genome assembly GCA_002690925.1 of Rhodopirellula sp. Lineage (GTDB taxonomy): Bacteria > Planctomycetota > Planctomycetia > Pirellulales > Pirellulaceae > Rubripirellula. Next base: position 49,775 of record NZGD01000035.1, on the reverse strand, counting down.
CATGTGTCGGCAGCTATCATTGAGTAGACAAAACTCACGAACTTGACGGCTGCTCATTTGCGCGTTGTATCGGACGGAGCCATTGCTGAACCGTGCGTTCTGAGCTTCGCGCGCAAGCAGGACATCATTGCGCATGTCCGCACTGCTAATCCCGGCTTTGGAATTTGACGATAGTTCATCAAATGGAACTGCTGGCACCTCGATGTGGATATCGATCCTGTCCATGAGTGGACCAGAAATTTTTCCCATGTACTTCTCGATTTGTGGAGGTGTACAATTGCAGCTTCGGCGTGGATCACTGCGGTAACCGCACGGACAAGGGTTGGCCGCTGCGACTAACATGAAATCTGCAGGGAAGGTTGTTGACCTGAGTGCGCGTGAGATTGTGACAACGCCGTCTTCTAATGGTTGACGCATGACTTCCAGTGTCTTGCGATTGAATTCGGGCAGTTCATCCAGGAATAGAATGCCGTTGTGTGCTTTGCTGATTTCACCGGGTGAAGGTGGGCTGCCGCCACCAACCAGACCAGCATTGCTGATTGTATGATGTGGGCTGCGGAAGGGCCTGCGTGCGAGCAACGGTTGGCCAGCAGGTAGCTGACCAAGCGCACTGTAGATGCGAGTTGTCGCGATCGATTCAGGAGCAGCCAATTGTGGCAATATAGTTGGCATCCGTTTGGAAAGCATAGTTTTGCCACTTCCGGGCGGCCCAATCATTGCCAGGTTGTGACGGCCAGCAGCAGCGATTGTTAAAGCTCTTTTCGCTGATTCCTGTCCTCGGACGTCTACAAAGTCCAAATCATAAATACTGAACTTGGCAAAAAGTTTTTCGAGCTCGCAGGGTACAGCAGTGACTTCTAATTCGCCAGCAAAGAAAGCAATCGCCTGAGCCAGACTGTGTACTGGTATGACTTGCAAACTTTCCACGACCGCAGCTTCACTTGCATTGGCAACGGGTACAACCAAACCTCGAATTGCTTTGTTCTTTGCCGCCTCGATTGCGATTGATAGTGCTCCCTTTATGGGCCGTGCTGTTCCCTCCAAAGCAAGTTCGCCTACAACGGCGTACTCATCAAGCCGTTCCGCAGATAGTTGGCCACTACCAGCTAGCACACCCAGGGCAACGGGTAAATCAAAAGACGACGCTTGTTTGGGGAGATCGCCGGGGGCTAAGTTGATCACCACCCGGTCCTGTGGCCTTGCAAATCCACTATTTACAATTGCTCGTTCGACTCGGTGTGTACTTTCTTTGACGGCAGTATCGGGCAGCCCAACCAGAATGGTTTTTGGCATTGCGGCCGGTGAAATATCGACCTCGACATCAACCGGTAACGCTTCAATCCCGGAAAGCGTGAACGTCTTCAAACGTGCCAGCATGATGCCCCAATCATGTAAGCGTAGAAGTGGTTACTGCTCAGAGGGTCGCATCGTTGGGGCGACTCCGCAAGGACTGAATTCTCAATCTACGAAAATGAGAAGAAGAAGTGGAGAGATATAATGAAGGCAATATCCACTTGATGGCAAATGCAAATTGCTCAGATACAGTGTGTTGTAATGCTCGCAATATGAGGTTCGGTCTGCGGTCGAAGTGATGGGGCCTGCTGTCACAAGTCATGTGTAAGTGGCTCGGAGTCAGGCTCTTGTGCAGAGATAGAATCGAAGCTGATTCAGGATGGTTTCTGTTTGCTTCTTTGGGCGATGATAACGTACATGACATCAATGCAGCGGACGACGTTTAGTAATTCATGGGGTGTGCTGCAAGTGACCAAAGGCATGCTGGCATCGGTTGCCGCCTAAATTAATTTGAAAGCACGAGTGGCAGGTTCATGATGACAAACACGAAGATAAGGCAATGCCGTGGTTTTGCTATCGAGGTTTGCAGCACGGGCTAGGCGTGATGCTTCGCGGTAGAACATCACACCGCTCAGTCGTGGTTGCCGGATTGAACCTGCAGCAGTCAATTGGTTGCTGCTGATTGGACATGCGTTGGTTCGGATTTGTTCGATGAGGCCGATGACATTGTCAGGAATGATTTGATTAGTCAGGTCATTTGTTTTGCGAATCCGTTTGCTGACATTGGACTCCGGTGGGATTGCAGTAACCGTGCCCAGTCATTCGTTCGGAAGCGAGCAATCATAATGTGCATTTGTTTGTAAGAATCAATGATCCTCGTCAGGGGAACTGGAGGTGTTAGAGGCAGGCAGTTGAATGCAAGAAAGACGAGAGCGTCTTCGAGCAAATTGTGGGGGCGGCAGCATGCAAAAGAGTGCCAGATTGACACATCCATCCAAACTGACCCTAACTTGATATGATTGAAAATCGTTTGGGAACATTAAGTAGCGTCAGCAATGACGCGTGGCAACAGTCGGAATATCTTACGGATGGCGAAATGGGGAACAGCAAGCACGCACCCTCTTTAACTTTTGGACTTAGTGATTGTGGCCGTGTTCGAAAAGTGAATCAGGATCAATTTCTGATCGCAGAGCTGATCAAGTCCATGCTTGTATCTGCGACAACACTTGATTTGGGTGAACGAGTTTTCGGGCGTGTCCAAGGTGAAATCCTGCTGGTTGCTGACGGTATGGGGGGACACGCCGCTGGAGAAAAGGCTAGCCAGCTTGCGATTACTCATTTGGTACACAGGTTGCTTAATAGTGTTCATTGGTTTTTTCACGGGGATGATGGGAACGAAGATGATTTCGTCGAGAATCTGCAGCTTTTGATGCAGGATGCAAACGCAAAAATCCTTCGTGAATCTGCCAAAAATTCGAACGTCAGAGGCATGGGAACGACGTTGACCATGGCCCACCGCATTGGTAGGCGAATGTTTGTGGTGCACGCGGGGGACAGCAGGTGCTATTTGTATCGCAATGGCGGTGTGGAGCAGTTGACAACCGATCACACATTGGCAAGACAGATGGTTGAGCAAGGCGGTATGCGACCTGAGGATGAGTCGACTAGCCGTTGGGGCAATGTGTTGTGGAACGTGCTGGGTGGCAATTCGAATGATGAAGTGGTGGCCGAAGCTCGAAGAGTGGACCTTGAGGAAGGCGATCTGATTGTTCTGTGCAGCGATGGCCTTCATCGGTATGTTGGGCCAGATATGCTGGCAGAGGTGCTGGCTGTGACGGAGCATCCTGAAGCAGCGTGTCGAACTCTCGTTGATTTTGCGAATTCGTCAGGCGGGCAGGATAACGTAACCGTGGTCGTTGCTAAGCCAGATTTGAGCGTAACCACGGAGCCTGTTTTCATGCCTGACCCCGGTCCAGAAATGGCGTCGAGCATTTGATCAGTGGTCCGGTTCAGAAGAGTTTGCCTCCACGCTAAACTGCATCGCAACCTAACCTGATCAGGAAAGCCAATCGTGGCACTGAGTGATGGATGCTTGGGGCCTAGTGTAGGGTTGGCTCAGCCAGTGAGCCTGCAGCGTCGGCTTTGCCCAACGTTGTGCTTCAAATCAAACCGCAGTTAGTGGCATCAACTGCAATCAGCAATCTGAGGAATACAAGGGCCTAGGATGAATGATCCTGAAGTCCAAACCGAGCCCGACCATGCCTGTGAAGAAATTTTGCAAACGGAAAATTCTTTGAGGGATGTAGAGTCAAGCGATTTGGTATCAGCCGATGCCGTGTCGAAGGATGCAGCATTGAGTGTAGAAGTTGTTGAAACGCTCAGATCCAAGCCATTGGCAGCTACCGAAAAAACCAGCCAAGTTGAAATCAGATCACGTCGTGAATTGAGGCCACCGGTCGGTAATGTGATGGGGGTTGTCCTTGGGCTTTCGGCAGCCGTTTTGTACACGATGGCCAACATCGCATTGCGTCACTGCGTGGCGGTGGATCCTTTTTTGGTATCAGCAGTCAAGGCAGTTCCCACGGTCATCGTCTTGGGTCCATTTCTATTGTGGATGTTGGCGAGAGGCGAGGCTTTGGCGACGAGTCGCAGGCTGATTCCGCGGTTTATCGTTGTCAGCCTCATCGGGCAGTTCGTCGGCAATGCAGCATTTCAAGTTGCACTGGGGACTATCGGATTGGCTGCCTCTGTACCGATTACCTTAGGTGTGTTGATCGTCGGTGGTGCAATTCTGGGTCGCGTATTGCTGCGAGAGCCTGTTCGTTTGCGAACCATTGCGGCCATGATGATGATCATCATTGCGGTGGTCATCCTCTCCCATCCCAGCACTTCCGAAACACCTGAAACTTCCATCACAGAGCACCCTGTTTGGGTTGGAGCACTGTGCGCGGCTGCGTCCGGGGCTGCTTATGCTCTTTTTGGTGCCGTCATGCGGCAAACGATGAGAGGGGGAGTTTCGGCCCCAGCCACAATGTTTATTAGTGGCCTTGTCGGAACCCTGTCGCTTTGGGCAGTCACACTTGCAAATTCCGGGCTCGATTCACTTGCGGTGGTTGATCGATCCCAGTGGTCAATGATGGCTGCAGCGGGCGCGTTGAATTTAAGTGCTTTCGTCGCATTGTCAGTTTCATTGAAGGCATTGCCGGTTGTGGCTGTAAATCTCATCAATGCGTCGCAGGTGGCGATGGCAGCCATTGCTGGTGTGATTGTATTCTCAGAGCCTGTCACATGGCCACTTTCACTCGGTATTGCGTTGACTTTCGCTGGGTTACTGGTACTTGCGAACCGGCGCAGTCCGGCTTCAGACAAGCGACAAGCCTCACTTACCAAGTAGGGCTGTGTGACGAAGCCAGCAGTTACACACGCGACAGCTTGGTGATTCTGCCAGTGCTGACCCACTCGGCAATATAGAGATTGTCTTCCAGATCAAAGCAAGCGTCATGGGGATGCACAAATTTACCCTGCTGCCATTTTGTTTCGTCTGTCCGGATCGAGAAGCCTTTCGTGTCCTGCTTGTCTTTGAGTACACGTTCGCGGTCATCACCAAGCGTTGCGATCGTATTGTGATGCCGGTCAAGTAGTGAAACCCTTGCTACTAGTTCTGGTACGAGCATTAACTCAGCGTTGGTATCGATATTGGCGGGTAAGCCAAAGCCATTTACCGTCTTTTGATATTCACCTTGAAGATCAAAAATTTGCAGAGAATTGTTCGCGCGGTCAGCGACCACGATCTCGGGGGCGCCTCCTTCCCTTGTATCGACCCACAAACCGTGGGGTAAATTAAATGATCCGCGGCCCTTGCCGGCGCCTCCAAAGGATGACAACCAGTTGCCATCCTTGTCATAGCGGTGGATGTAGTAGGAGCCGTAACCATCTGCGAGTAAAAAATCCCCGTTGGGTAGAAACGCGAAGTTCGTGGGTAGGAAACGGTTCCGTCCCCAAGCCCGCCGTGGATTGCTCGCTTCGTCAGTCGCATAGTGCCCACTCTGGATAGGCGCATATTTTTGCCAAACTAAATCACCGTTCAATGTTAACTTGGCGATCGATTTGACTTGTTGATAAGCCGCCACGTAGAGATAGGGGACACCGTCTTCTACATTGACTTCGAGTCCGTGCCCTCCACCCTGAAACTGTTGTCCAAAAGCCCGCATGAATTGTCCATCCGAGTCGAACACGAAAATGGAGGGATGGTCGGTCTTGCTGGCTTCTCCCTCATGGATGACATACAAGTTGTTGTCAGGATCGACAGCTACATTGTGCGTTGTTTGCCATGAGTATTGGCTTGGTAGTTGTGGGAATTGATGCTGACACTTGAATTGGTGGTCACCGGTTCCTATTACCTCTTGAGCTGCGGAGCGTTTACTGGTGATGATAGCAGGGCAAGCTACCGAAGCGCCCGCGGCTATTTTAAGAAATGAACGACGATTGTGGTTTTGGCTCATCAGCGATCTTTGACTCAAGGACTGCCTGGAAATGTTTCTGCGTGTGGGAGTAGTGACGTCCCATAGGTGTCGTTCGTTATAAACTAGGCAACGATCCTTACACAACAGAAAGACGTGATTACAGCTTCATGGTGATTTGGTGATGTAGTCAGCGTGGAAATCACACAGTAAGATTTTTTTATTCGTGAGACTATTCAAATACATGGACTTTGCCCGTTTTGGATGAGACTTTCCAGCTCTGAGGATCTTTGTTGCTCACCGCGAGTGGTTTTTACGCCGTAACGGCGATGGGATTCCATAGCGATGGGATTACACTGGGGCGGAAAACTTTCAAAATCCATTGAGCTGAATGAGCCAATGCAAGTGTCAGTCATTGGGCAGCTTCTTTAGGAAACCAAACGCATGACCAAAGAAGCCCGCTTTGCTTTTGGAAAAAATTGGCAGGCGTTTCTCGCTGAATTAGACGAGGACCGCATTGATCAGGCGGTGATCTCTCTGCAGCAGTCACTGGGGCTTGAGACGCTTGACGGCAAACGCTTTATGGATCTAGGGTGTGGAAGTGGTTTGTTTTCCCTGGCGGCGCAGCGTTTGGGTGCTGACGTCATTTCGATTGACTATGACAGGTTTTCGGTAGCCTGCAGTGAAGAACTACGCAAACGATTTGGATCCAAGTCGCAGCAGTGGGAAATAAAAGAAGGGTCTGTTCTTGATGATGTGTTGATGCAGAGTTTGGGGTATGCGGACATTGTCTATTCATGGGGTGTGCTGCACCATACCGGGGCCATGAACAAAGCAATTTCAATGGCAGCTGAAAGGACCAAACCCAAAGGCCTATTCTGCTTGGCGATTTACAATGATCAGGGAGGGGCCAGTCGTCGTTGGTTGCAGATCAAAAAAATCTACAACGGGATACCACCATGGTTCCGGTTTTTCTGGGTGCTTTCAGTAGCTGGCATCTACGAATTCAAGTTCGTTTTGGCTCGCTTGGTTCGATTCAGGAACCCTCTGCCGTTTCGGGATTGGCATGCAAAACGACAGGATCGAGGGATGTCGGCATGGCATGACTGGGTTGACTGGATAGGAGGCCTGCCATTCGAAGTTGCAAAGCCGGAAGAGATTGTTGTTCCCCTGCGGCAGCGCGGTTTTGTACTCGAAAACATGAAGACGGTTGCAAATGGATGGGGTTGTAACGAATTTGTTTTCTCAAAAGCACAATCGTGATTTCACGATTCTTCGCGTGGTTGTTCCCGATCAAGTGTTTGCAGCGATTGTTCCAGATGCTGAATGAATGATTCACGCTTTTTGGGCGATAGAATATGTGTGCGTTTGGACGTTTTGATGAGAACACGCTTCAGTGAAAGTGCAGGGCCACTGAGAATTGTCTCTGACTTAGAGATGGATGTAATTTCGGAGAGTGGAATCTGATAACACAGGAGTCCGCACCGGACTGTTAGTGCGTCATCATGCAGCGTGTAACGGCAGGGAAGGGTCGCTGCTGCGGTAAGGCTGGCGGTTGCGACGGCACATAAAAACAGCGTGATCGCGCCACCGCTTTGCCCTTGTTGTAACAGGTAGACACCAATGACCAGGGAGGTCATGGGAGCCAACATCAGCATCACTACGAGCCAAAGATCGACCCCTGAGGGATAGATCATGGGATGCTGCTGACGTTCCGATGAAATGTCACTTGTCATGCTTTACGAATGCTACTTCACAAGGTTGATTTGTTGCAAAGCAATCTTTGGAACCAGAATGCTGGTTAGAATCGCTGCCGCAACGGATGTGAGGACTGCCACCCAGTGAATCGTTGAGGCGGATCCCTCAGCAATGATTGCGGCAGATGCTCCGCTTTGGACCCACAGTAATTGAGGAACAACTGCGACTGCAGCGGCCAGTAGAAAGGGACCCATGCGACTGCCGCTGGCACCCATGGTGTAGCTGATCAGAGTGGTTGGAATGGGGGTCAAACGCACCATCAGATGGAATAGGAACCCTGCGTTAGCAGCTACATTGCGTATGTTATGGAGGCGATTGGAACGAGGGTTTTGTTGCTTGCGGGCCAATTTGGTGCAAATTGTTTCATGTAGCCACCAGCGGGCAATGCAGTAGTTTAGACTTGCGGCGGTTACGGCAATGAATAGCATCAGGAAACCACCGGTCAGAGTTCCGAAAAGCGCGCCTGCGGAAGCGGAAACGGCAGTTTTTGGGACCAAGACAGTCATGGCTGCTACCCCGCAAAGCATGAATAGGACTGGTGCCCATTTTCCATGATGAGCCAATTCGTCACGTAAATCGGAGAATTGAATCCCACTCATCGCGAGACTGACCCCACAACTGATGAGAGTGAGTGGTGCGAGCAAACGAAGTGAGAGGTACTTGTTGCCAGTTTTTTGATTCACGATGTCGATGGCTTGCATTGGGGTAGATACTCTGAACATGATATCGTCCGGACAGGAACTAAAGAATAGATCGACTGGAAAATGATGCTCACGCCGGATGATAAATCGTCTTCCATTGATTGGTTGCCCTGGGCACGCTTCAATTTGCACCGAAACCCATTTGGTGAGCTGACACCGGATGAGCGAGCAGAACTGGCAGTTGTGGAGGTTGATTACCTGATAGAGATGCTTGGTGATCCTGGACAGGCAGTTCAATTTATTGGTGAATGTGGTCGTGGTAAGACGACTAGAATGTTGAAATTACGATCAAGTTTACCCGAGTCAAGCTATACCTACATTCCCGAGCATCCACCCTGCCCACCAATTCTTTCAGGGAATCCCATTCTTGTTGATGAAGCGCAGCGGTTGTCCCGGTCTGCTCGGCGCAGCGTTTTGCGTAGTCGGTGTTCTTTGGTGTTTGCCACGCACAACGATTTGAGCAAGTCACTGCGGAAGCACGGGTATCGCGTCCACACAGAGCACATTGGTGAGGGCAATGGTCCAGAGCTTGTCTGTGAATTGTTGAACCGGAGAATCGAGGCTTCGCGTTTGCAGAGTGGTGTGATACCAGTCGTTTCGATCGAAGATGCTGAGTCATTGGTTGCAGAATTTGGCAATGACATTCGAGGTATTGAGAACAGATTGTACTTGCAGTTCCAAAAAAGTTTGGAGGGTGGCGTCGATGGCGAAATGTGATTTGTCAATTGAATTGGATGAACCGAATCGGGTCTATCACGAGGGTGAAAAGGTTCAGGGTGTCGTGCATGTCAAGGTGGACTCCACCGTCAAATGTACTGGCTTGGTGCTGTCGACAGGCTGGAAGACGCATGGTCGGGGGAATGTTACCAGTGGTCCCGCGGAAGAGACGACGGTGTTTTCAGGTCAGTGGACGCAGGGAACGAAGTATGAATATCGATTCTCTTTGTCTGCTGGGGATTGGCCGCAGACTTATCACGGAAAGTTTCTTTCCATTGATCACTACGTTGAAGCAAAAGCCAAAATACCTTGGGCATTTGATCCCAAAGCAGCAACACCTTTTATGGTGCGGGTGACTCAGTTACCGAGTTGGCATGCTGAAGAAGTTGGCCAGATTTTTAAGAAATCAAAAACGCCCCAGATCATCGGCATGGTGCTTGTTGCCGTATTTTGCGTACCGCAGTTACTAGTCACAGGTTGGATAGGGCTAGGGGTACTGAGTTTTGTTGGGTTAGCTGCGGCCGTCTTCTGGTTGAAGCAAAAGTTTCTTCCGAGGTACCTACTTGGCACACCCAATTTCTATATTCAGGAAGATACTTTGGCACCGGGTAGTGAGCTTGTTGGTGAGTTCATCACACAAACAAGAAAGACCGTGGTGCCAAACGCAATTACGGTAGCGTTGAGAGCAACTGAAGTTTGTGTCAGTGGAAGTGGATCCAACAGAAGAACCCACAAGAATGTAATTTTCGACCAGATACAAGAGCTTCAATCGAATACTACCCTTCAGGCTGGGACTGAGAATCGTTGTCCTTTCTCTTTTCAAATACCAGAGGATGCGGCGCTATCTGTCAAGCTCACGGACAATTCGTTGATTTGGTCGATTGAAGTCGAGGTGGATATTCCCAGATGGCCAGACTGGAGAAAAGACAAGTCGATTTACATCGTGCCAGCTGATGAGAAACGTCTTGGGTCAGGAAGTGATCAATCAGGCGAAGGCGTAACGATGGCGTCAGGTCAGCTTGCTCACGAACAATCGCAATCTGAGGACTCAGTCACAGAAAATTCGAACTCTGTGATGGCTGAAGGTGTGACATTTGTAGAGACCGTTGCCCAGGTTTGGGCTGTTCGGAATGATCGTGACCAGCTTGAAATGGTGGTTGATGCCGTGACGGGGCTTTCCTTCACCATCGAGGCCCAAGTTGAACGACGCTTGCTATACGCTGGCGATGAGGATCCTCATGTTTATAAGGGTGGGTATGCCGTATGGGCACGCTATCCTGACCCAATGCTCCCTTTGGTGCTGTATGTGCCCCATGATTTGGGAGATGAGTTCGAGCAATTGGGCAGGGGTGTTTGGACGGGCAGAGGGATGGTCGTTGGCTGGGACAGTTTGCATGGTCGCTTGCAAATCAAGCTGGATTCAACCAGTTGAACAACCGATCTTGCCGTTGCTTCGCGGTTATGATTGCATCGTTGGGGTTAACGCATCCATAGGGCTTGTGGGATACGTGGTTCTCAATTGGCCACTGGCGGTCTAAACTTCCAATCTCGCCCAAATCAGCGATCTACCAGACGTACTACCAGACCAGCGACCTAAGTGATCTGAAATGACTTCTCCCAGAGTTTTGGTCCTTCGTGCACCCGGAACGAATTGTGATGAAGAGACGGGGTTTGCCTTTGAGCGAGCCGGAGCGTCAGTAGAGCGGGTGCATGTGAATCGCCTGATCGAAAATCCTGCACTGAAAGATCGGTATCAGGTACTCTGCGTCCCTGGTGGTTTCAGCTACGGCGATGATATTGCAGCCGGGAGAATCTTGGCGACGAGACTGCGTCAGCATCTCGCGGATCTGGTGCAGGAATTCGTGCACGGAAACGGAGATCGATTGGTCCTCGGTATTTGCAACGGTATGCAGGTATTGATGCGTCTTGGTGTATTAACGGAGGGTGTTGGTGGCGCGGATGTGACACCGGCAACTTTGACTTGGAACAACCACGGTCGGTTCGAAGATCGATGGGTCCACCTGTCTGTTGATAAAACCCCTTGTGTTTTCCTGCAGGGTGTCGAGCGGATGTATCTGCCAATGGCTCACGCTGAAGGCAAGTTTGTAGCAGCTGAACCGGAGATTCTGGACCAGCTTCGCGAGCAAGGTAGACTGGCGATTCGATATGCCGAGGGAGAGCAGGGTGCTGTTCAGGATGACGTCCTTCCCTTTCCCCATAATCCTAATGGAGCTGATGCAAACGTCGCTGGTGTTTGTGATGCTAGTGGGCGGGTATTCGGTCTGATGCCCCATCCTGAACGACACATTGATGCTACTCAGCATCCCACTTGGACACGCCGCAGCGAACAACCGGAATATGGCGATGGCATGGTCATGTTTCAAAATGCCGTCAACTGGTTTGCCTAAATCTGGCGTTACCTTGTTGGTAAGAACTTGAATTCGGCTCTGTCCGGTTCAATGTCAACTCTCGTGGTCCACGGCCCCAGCTTCCGTCATCATTAGTGCGTGATCTTGGCATGCCTTTGGTTGCCTAGTCTCAAGGGATGGAAGTCAGTGCAGGCGAGTTAGTTTTTTCCTGATTCGTCTGTGCAACAACTGTAAAAGCCATCAGCAAGTGCGGTCAATCAAAGTGAACGCTACATGCGTCACCATCGCAGGATTTCCCAGCAATTTTGTAGCGTCGTTTGGCGACTTGTTGGTACAGCCACCGCCACAAACGTGCTGTACCCGGTAGATGCAGCAAGGGAGCCGCCAGCCACAGAGTGGGAAGGCGACGGGTGAGGTATCGAACCGCGTCGGAACCACCGTGCCGACTTCCCGCCTGACTTACCACGTACATCTGCGCCATCATCATCTCATGGGTCAGGTCCGGGTACTTCTCTGCGACTCTTGGGTCATGAAGCGAGATAAATGTGAGTCGATTTCCACAGCAATTGAGACGTTGTAGTGTCCTTATTTGCGATTTGCAAAAGTTGCACTGTCCATCAAAAATCACGACATCCGCGTCGGGAAATTTGTCTGGATCGGGCAGTTCGTTGCGTTGACTCATGAAATTTTCGTCTAAAAAGCGCGTAATCGGTGTCAATTCGCAAAAACGGGAACTTTCGCCCTCAAAAAACCGAGGTCAAGCCTCGTATACTAACTGTACGATAATTAAACAGATTAGCCAGAGCTCTTTGCCGCTTGTTTTTTACATGGGCAGGCAGTTATCAGGCTATCAGCGGGAGCGGTGAAACCCCGGTTCTCCATGCATTCTCAGGATCGAAACAATGAATCGTATCGAAGTCAAAGTTCGCAGTGCTCGCCGTCGCTTGGTTCTTGGGCATTTTGGACAGGCGTTTTGCGTTGCTCTTTTCGCTGGTTTGTTGATCGCAATTGTTGCCATTGCACTGCCAGCGATTTGGTTCATGGATGTAGATGTTCGTACCTGGAATTACAGCTGGATTGGCGGATGTCTGGTCGCAGCATTCGTTGCCGCTGGGATCTATGCTTTTGCCAAGGCTCCGTCGGTTGAGGCAGTTGCAGCTGAATTGGATAGGCGTTTTGGGTTGCGTGAAAGACTGAGTAGCTCAATCTCAATGACTGAGGTTGATCGTGATAGTGACTTCGGTTTAGCACTCCTTGCCGATGCTGATAAGAAAGCCGCCAAGGTCGATGTCGCCCAGAAGTTCAGAATCAAGCCCACTAAAATCGGTTGGCTACCTATGTCGATGGTTCCCGTGCTGGTCGTTGTTTTGATGTTGGCTGAGCCAATGAGCGAGACCAGCGCCAGCACGACGCCTAAAGTCGACAAGACAGAAGTGAAGCAAGTGCTAACCGCTGCATCCAAACTAAAAAAGAGAATCCAGCAGCAGCGTCGAAAGGCTGAGGCAGAGGGTCTGAAAGAAGCGGAGGACATGTTTAAGAAAATGGAGTCTCAGCTCGACAAAATCACCAAGGCTAGCGATATGAATCGCAAGGATGCCATGATCGAGATGAACGACTTGAAAAAGCAACTTGAAGAACGTCGCAGCCAGCTTGGGTCCACGGAGCAGATGAAACGCGCGTTGTCGCAAATGAAGGGCTTGGAAGCCGGTCCTGGTGACAAGGTCGCAAAGGCGATTGAGCAGGGGAATCTGGCGAAAGCAAAAGATATGGTGAAAGACCTTGCGGAAAAGATGCGTCAAGGTCAGCTAAGTGAGGCGGAGAAAGAACAGCTGAAGAAGCAAGTTCAGCAAATGCAGACGGCGCTTGACAACGCGGTCAAAGAGCACAAGCAGAAAGAACAAAAGCTGAAAGATCAGATCGAGCAGGCGCGTCGAGAAGGACGCAGTGGTGATGCTGCGAAGATGCAACAGAAGTTGAATCAGATGCAGCAGAAGAATTCACAAATGCAGAATATGAAACAAATGGCAGAGTCCATGAAGAATGCCGCAGAAGCATGTGAAAATGGTGATGCCAGCCAAGCTGCTGATGCACTGCAGCAGATGTCTGATCAGTTAGGCCAGATGCAGCAGGAAATGTCAGAATTGGAAGATCTGGATTCAGCACTTGATTCTCTCTCGGAATCCAAGAGTCAGATGCGTTGTCAACAATGTGAAGGCGGCGGATGTAAAGAGTGTCAGGGTCAGGGTCAGGGTCAGGGTAATGGTCAGGGACAAGGTCAGGGACAAGGTCAGGGTGATGGACAAGGTCAGGGTGACGGGCTTGGTCGTGGCACGGGACAAGGTGACCGACCTGAGTCGGAGACGGATACCAATACCTATGAAACGCAGGTACGAGGGCAAGTAAAGAAAGGAAAGGCCGTGATCACGGGTTTTGCCGATGGTCCAAATCGGAAAGGTATCACCCGTGAAGACATCAAGCAGGCCATACAGGGATCACAGCCTGATAAGATCGACGCCAGCGAAAATCAAACGCTACCGAGAGCCGAGCGAGAGCACGCTCAGCAGTACTTTGACCGACTCCGCGAAAACACTGAATAAAACGGGCTCTAGAGGTCTGCCAAGGCCTCGTCGATCAGTTCAGCCTGTTCCAGTTTGTGTGCCGCCATGCTGCCAGTGCTGGGACTGGCCGATTCAACGCGGCTTACACGCTTAAGGTTATATTTCTCTGATAAGTCGTCGCTGAAGGTTTGCTTAATGTACGGCCAAGCGCCCATGTTGGTCGGCTCTTCCTGAACCCAGTAAACGGGCTTGCCTGCTGAAAATCCATTTACTGATGCCAGCAGTTCTTTTACGCTGAGCGGGTAGAGTTGTTCGATTCTCATGATCGCGACATTGCTCAGTTTCTTTTCCTCGCGAGCCTCGATCAGGTCATAGTAGACCTTTCCGGTACAAAGGATCAAACGATCGGCATGCTCGAGGGACACATCTTCATCCGGCAAGACTTTTCGGAACGTGCCCTCGGTCAAATCTGACAATCGACTGATCACGCGGGGATGTCGGAGCAGACTTTTGGGTGATAATACCACCAGTGGTTTTTTCCATTTGCGGATGACTTGGCGACGCAGCAGGTGGAAATACTGAGCGGGTGTGGTCGGCTGACAGACCTGAATGTTGTGCTCTGCCGCCATAGCCAGAAATCGTTCAACACGGGCACTGCAGTGTTCTGGCCCTTGGCCTTCAAAACCGTGCGGAAGCAACATCACCAAACCGCTGAGCCGATTCCATTTGTCTTCTGCACTGGCGATAAATTGATCGACTATCACTTGGGCGCAATTCCAGAAATCACCGAACTGGGCTTCCCAGACAACCAAGCCATCGGGGCTATCCAATGAGTATCCATATTCAAAACCGAGAACACCAGCCTCGCTTAGTGGACTGTTGTAAAGCTCAAGTCTGGCTTGATCAGTGCTAAGATTGGCCAGCGGTGTGTAGGTGCTTCCATCCTTTGTGTCATGTAGCACAGCGTGCCGTTGGCTGAACGTACCGCGTTGGCAGTCTTGACCTGTCATCCGAATTGGATGGCCGTCAGTAAGCAGGGAGGCAAAAGCTGCTGCCTCGGCACTCGCCCAGTCGAGGGGATGTTTGCCCTCGGCCATCTCCCTCCGTTGTGTCATGGGGCGTTTGAGTTTCTTGTTTGCAGAAAAATTTTCCGGAAGTCGTGTCAACGAATCCAGTAGTTTGGAAAGCTTTCCTGTGTCGTAGCCCGTAGGGGTATCTTCCGCCGGTTCCGGGCCTCCGAAGTAGTCACTCCAGTTGGCCGCAAGGGTTTGAGTGTCTGGGACAAAGGGTTCATTCTTACTAGCTGCAAATTCCGACTCCAGCTTTTCCGTTCTTTCTTGCTGAATTTCTTCTGCTTCTTCGGAACTGATTTTTCCCAGTTCAAGGAGTCGGTTCAGGTACTGTTCTCGCACACTGGCTCGGCGATCGATTTCAGCGTACATGCGAGGTTGGGTGAAACGAGGTTCATCCCCTTCGTTGTGTCCCCATCTGCGGAATGCGTAGAGGTCGATCACGACATCCCGCTGAAATTCCTTTCTAAAATCCATTGCCAATGAAACCACTTGGGCAACTGCTTCAGGATCTTCACCATTAACGTGAAAAATGGGGATCTGAAGCATTTTTGCGATGTCGGTGGCGTAGGTTGTGCTGCGTCCCTCGTCCGGCTCAGTGGTGAAACCAACCTGATTATTGATCACAATGTGCAGCGTGCCACCCGTCTTGTAACCTTGTAGTTCGCTGAGGTTGAGGGTTTCCTGCACCACTCCCTCGCCTGCAAACGCTGCGTCGCCATGGATCAGGATGGTCATTACCTCCTGTCTTTGCTCATCACGGCGGCGATCCTGTTTGCACCGGGTTCGACCTTGAGCAACTGTATTGACGAATTCGAGATGGCTTGGGTTGAAACACAGTGAGATATGAAGATTATCCCCTGAGGCCGTAGTCCAATCGCTGCTGTAGCCCAGGTGGTAACGGACATCGCCGCCACCGCGGTTCATTTCCGGATTGGGATCGTCAAAGGACCAGAATATGTTCATGGCCCGTTTCTTGAGGATGTTAGCCATCACGTTGAGGCGGCCACGATGGGCCATGCCCATCACAACTTCCTTCACATTGTGCTGTGACGCTTTTTCCAAGGCGAGGTCGAGCATTGGGATCAGGGTCTCTGCGCCCTCGAGCGAGAACGTTTTGGCACCGACAAACTTACGACGCACGAATTCTTCGAAGATGGTCGCGTCTGCGAGTCTGGCGTAAATTCGCCTTTGTACATCGTGCGACAATTCAAGCCGATTTTCGGTGGTTTCCATGCGGCGTTGCAGCCAATCACGGATATTGCGCCGGTCGATGTGCATGAATTGTGCACCAATGCTCCGGCAATAGGTATTTCGTAAGCGGGTCAGGATGGCATCAATTGTGCCACCGAGTTCTGTCTCGACGGAGACGCCGTTGAAGGGACGAATCAGATCTTCCTGATTTAGTCCGTAGACGTTCGGATTCAATTCGGGACTATCTGGCCTGTCGAAACCCAATGGGTCCAGATTGGCTACCAAGTGACCCCGAACGCGGTATTCACGCACCAGGTTGTTAACTCGATCCTGAATTCGGGCGAGCCACAGAGCTTGCGCGGCGGAGTCGTTCGTGGAGCCCTCGCCTTTGTCATTACCACTGGTTTTGGTACTACCGGCTCCCTCGGCCGATGGCCTGTTTTTGCTGGTGCTGCCACTTCCAACGAGAAACTGTTCAAAATACTTTCGCCAGTTTTCTGAAACGCTGGTGGGATCGCGAACGTACTGGACGTACAAATCATCGATGTAGTCCAAGCTGTAGCTTTTCATGGTGACGGCAGGGCCAATGAAAGTGGGCCGATTCGTGCAGCTAGATCATCGATCGGGGGACGATCTGCTCAAGGATCAGATGCGGTTGGTAATGGTTTGAACCCCCGTGACGGGCTGGGGTTCACCTGAGCTGCATGCAATTTAAAGAATTACCATCGGGTGTGGTAGCGGCTCAGTGGAACTTTCGTTAGCAGATTTACCCGAAAACTGTTTGTGTTGTGGCATTTCTGGTCTCCGCCACGGGTGGTAAGTTTGAGGCCTGCCAGAGAGTGGCATTTTTCTTTTCCGACTTCCGGTTGATGGATTCGATGGCCGTATTGATTCAAGTTCGTGACGCACAAAAAAGGTTCGCTGACCAGCTCGTGCTGGACGATGCCGAGTTATCGCTGGTGGATGATGTCAAAGTGGGCTTCATCGGACGAAATGGGGCTGGAAAATCGACCTTGCTTAAGGTCCTGTTGGGCGAAGAAGAGCTAGAAAAAGGTGACGTTGTCCATCATCCGTCGCTCCGCATTGGTTACCTGAGGCAACATGACCCGTTTCAGCCGGGCGAATCTGCACTTGATTTCCTGATGAGGGACAGCAATGAGCCGGATTGGCGATGTGGGGAGGTGGCTGGGCAATTTGAGTTAAAGGGGGCCTATTTGGAGGGGCCGGTGAAATCACTTTCCGGTGGTTGGCAGACCCGTGTCAAATTGGCGGCATTGCTGCTCAAGGACCCCAACTTGTTGATGCTTGATGAGCCAACCAACTTTCTCGATCTGCGAACGCAAATCCTATTGGAACATTTCCTCAGGGACTTTAACAAAGCGGCCCTGATCGTCAGCCATGATCGCTCGTTCCTTGCTGCCACCTGTTCGCAAACGCTGGAATTGTCGCGTGGCAAGCTGACAATGTACCCTGGTAAAATTGATCCATTCCTTGAATATCGTGAAGAGCGACGGGAGCACGATCGGCGGGTGAATGCGACTGTCATCGCCAAGCAAAAACAACTTCAAAAGTTCATTGAGAAGAATCGCGCCAATGCATCAACAGCCAGTCAGGCGAGGAGTAAAGCAAAGCAACTGGAGAAACTTCAGACGACGGAACTTGAGGTTGATGAGCCAACGGTACATATCCGGGCACCTCGCGTGAACCCGAGGCAGGGTACCGCTGTGCGATGCGATGGGATGTCGATCGGGTATCCAAACCATGTGGTAGCTGATCAGATTACGCTCGAAATTGAGCACGGTGAGCGGGCGGCGATTGTGGGTGACAATGGGCAGGGTAAGACTACGCTTTTGCGAACTCTTGTTCATTCGCTCGATGCGTTGGGTGGCCAAATGAAGTGGGGCTATGGAGTTGAAATAGGAACCTACGCCCAACACGTTTACAGCAGTCTCGATGAACGTCTGACTGTGCTTGAACAACTTGAGTATTCTTCTGATAGCGATACGACGCGACAGGATCTGTTGGCGATGGCAGGGGCTCTGTTATTTCGTGATGAGCATATCCAAAAGAAAATCAAGGTGCTCAGTGGGGGAGAACGGGCGCGGCTGTGCATGGCTGGCTTGTTGCTGGGAACCGCTAATGTGCTCGTGCTTGACGAACCCGGAAACCACCTCGATGTGGAAACTGTTGAAGCGTTGGCCGAAGCATTGGAGTTGTACAAGGGCACGGTCGTATTCACGAGTCACGATAGGCACTTCATGCAGCGAGTAGCCACCAGCGTGATCGAGGTGCGTGATGGGAGTGTGAAGAATTATTTCGGCAATTATCAGACGTATCTGGAGTCAGTTGAAAAAGAGATTGATGATGGAGAACGGGAACGTACGGGGAAAGTCAAAGGTGCGTCGGGTGGCCCCGTTGCTAAGGGAGGCGTGGGAGATTACCGCAAAGCTCAGCGAGATCAGCGGCGTGCTGAAAAAGAACTGAAAAATCTTGAAAAGAAGATCGCGCGGCTGGATGATGAAAAGCGGGGAATCAACGAAAAATTGCTCTCGGAAACGGACCCAGAGGAGGCTGTTCGCCTGCATCAGCAACTTACCGAAATCTCGGAGGAGCTGAATCTGTGCGAAGAGAAATGGATGGAACTAAGTGGGGATATGTGACACCCTGGTTGAGCATAATCGCGAAGATCGATTGTGTTTTGAGAGCAGGGAACAGCCGCCCAGTGGGTTTCAAAAGTTGAGCTGGTTGGAATTAAGCTGTATTTCTACAGGATGCTGTTAACATTAGCGGTTCGTCGGGCAAAAATGGCTTGCGATCTGTGTTGGAATTGGCTGGAGCTGGTTCAACTTAACCTTTCTTTATTTTTTGTTTTCACACTGCCGTTTTCTAACTGAGTTCGAATGCTTGTGCCGCCCCTGCATATTGGTGATCTGGTAATCGATCCTCCTGTTCTGCAAGCGCCGATGGCAGGTTTCACGAACGCCGCTTTCAGAGAGGTGGTTCGCCAGTTTGGTGGGGTTGGTCTGTTGGCCACCGAAATGGTCAATGCTCGGGGCTTTGTCTGGATGGACGAACACGTTGCCGAACATCCAGACCGTTTGTGGGGAGTTGCCGAGGAGCCTAGGCCATTAGCGGTTCAAATTTGGGATAACGACCCAGATACGATGGCTAAAGTGGGACGCCGACTGACGGAGGAATATCAGGTTAGCGTGGTCGATATCAATTTTGGTTGTCCGGTCAAACAGGTGACGGAAAAAGCGCACAGCGGCAGTTATCTTCTACGCGAGCCTCAGCGAATGTTCCAGATCATTAGCCGACTCGTAGAAGCTTGCTCACCGACACCGGTGACTGCGAAAATTCGACTCGGTTGCTCACGCGATTCTGTGAATTGCAACGAGGTCGCCAAGGTCGTTGAAGAGGCGGGCGCAGCAGCATTGACGGTCCACGGGAGAACAGCTCGTGATATGTTTCGTGGCAATGCAGATTGGGACCGGATCAGTGAGATCAAGCAGCACTTGCGACGCATACCACTGATCGGAAACGGTGATCTTGACTCTGCGGAGAAGGTTGTAGCAGCCTTCGAGAATTACGATGTGGATGGGGTGATGATCGCCCGAGCCTGTTTGGGCAGGCCCTGGTTATTTGCTCAGGCTGCCGCCGCCTTGCGGGGTGATGCTATTCCACCTGAGCCAACTTTAGATGAACAGCGGGATGTGATGCTGAATCATTACCGTCTGGTGGTTGATCGTTTTGGGGAAGAGAAGGGGACTATTCTGATGCGCAAGTACGCCTGCTGTTATGCGCAGGGGAAACGTGGAGCGAGGTTCTTTCGGACGCATGTGGCAAAAGTTTCGGGCTCTGCTGAGTTTTACAGCGTAGTTCGTGATTATTTTCCTGGTTCAGAACCAGTCGATGCGGCTTCGACAGAATTGGCTACCTAGGCAGATTGATCCCAAGTCGGGAGAGTCCCTCACGGCTGCCTCACGGACTTTACTCGCTGCGTTCAAGCCAACAAGCTTTGAACATAAGCCTTGAAATTCCGCATGTCATCCGGCAGTTCGCCGGGTCCCACAACCAAAGGTCCCTTTTCAGGTTGGGTGTGCAGGCCATGGCTTCCACGTACCAGCTGGGCATCCAAAGGAATGACATCCATCTTGTAACGCATTCCAATCTTCTTCTGCGCCAGACGCGACATGGCTCTGACTTTGCTGGTCATGAACAGTTCGCAAGGGTCGTAGCCAGGTTTGCGATGGATATCGACGGTGCGAGAAAAATCAGGTGCTACAGAATCGTCAATCCAATAATAGTACGTGAACCAGGCCTCCGGTTCCGAAAGCACAATCAGTTCACCGCTGCGGGGGTGATCAAGTTCAAATTCGACGGGGCGGCCAACGCGGGCAACGCCGGGAACAGACAGCAGTGCCTTGGCGACGTCATCGATCATGTCAGTATTGCGCACATAGACGTGTGCAAGTTGGTGGTCGGCGACTGCAAAAGCATCCGATTCACCGGGCATCATCATTTCACCAAAGGGACCGGGGCGGACAGTCAACCAGCCCATTTCGCGCAGGTAGCGATTCAGGTGAACAGGCCGCTGGACCGGCACTAATCCATATTCGGAAACAATGATGGCTTGTGCATCAATCTCGTTTGCGGCGTCGATGATTCTGCCAGCACACTGATCCAACTCGGCAACCCGTTGAGGGTCATGATCTGGAAATCGTTGGAAGTCGTAATCAAGATGCGGCAGGTAGGCCATCGTCAGTTTGGGACGATTTTTTCGCATCACGATTGCGGTGGCGTCGGCAATCCATTCACTACTGGGAAGTCCCGCGTTGGGACCCCAAAACGAGAAAAATGGAAACGGTCCGAGATGCCGGACCAGATCGCACCCGGTGTGATCGAGGATGTCAAATACTTTCGAACCGTCGCATCCGTAATGAGGCTTTGGGGTCGCGCTGTATTTCACAGGTGCCGACTGATTGAACCACCAAAACATTTTGGCGGTTTCAATTCCTTCATAGAATTTTTCACCCGACAGCAGTGAGTTGGCTTGTTGCCAGAAGCGGATTTCCTGCGTGTCACGGTAGTACCAGCCATTGCCCACAATCCCATGTTGGGCTGGAGATAGACCTGTCAGTAGTGTGGCCTGTGATGTGCATGTTACAGCAGGTAGCGGCGCTCGCATTGGCTGTGACTCGCCAATTGCTGAAATGCGCGGAGCGTGTTTCAGTAGTTCGGGTGTCAAGCCGACAGCATTAATGATGCAAACGCGAGTCATACAGGTGGTTTCAGAAAAGGATGAGTCTGCGGGACAGGGGTTAAGCTTCTCCTGCACTCGCGTCTTCTGCAATATCCAGTTCACCGGCTTTGTATTTTGCCCAGTACTTGTTCAATTCCCGCTTGACGACGCCGCTCAGTAAGAACACTCCCAGCAAGTTGGGGAAGCTCATCCCAAGGATCATCAAATCGCTGAAGTCGAGAATATTACCTGCGGTGACGATTGAACCCAGCACTGTGAAGCCAAGGAACAGGATTTTGTAGACGATTGACAGCCTCGCCCCAAAAAGTTGAACCCAGCAACGTTCGCCGTAATAAGACCAGCTGATGCAGGTGGAATAGGCAAACAGCACAACGGCACAATAGAGAATGTAACGAAACCAGTCATAACCACCTGTGGTGAACGCAAACAGAGTGACTTTTGCACCTTGGTTTGCTGCAATCGCGTCGGCCATTTCTGGTGCGTTGTACGCGCCGGTGACGATCACGACCAACGCAGTGATAGTGCAAACCACCACTGTATCAATGAATGGTTCGAGTAGGGCAACGATTCCTTCGCTGACTGGTTCATCTGTCTTGGCTGCAGAGTGGGCGATAGCGGCCGAGCCCACGCCGGCCTCATTACTGAATACGGCACGTTTAACACCGATGACAAGCACGCCGAGGAAGCCACCGTATATCGCGTCAGGCTTGAAGGCTTCTGTCCAAATCAGGCTGATCGCAGCAGGTATGCCCGCGATGTTGTTCACCAAGATGAATAAAGCAGCAAGAACGTAGGCTCCACACATGAACGGAACGATCTTACTCGCCACTGCACCAATGCTTCGCATTCCTCCGACGATCACAACACCGACCAAAGCTGCCATAAGTACGCCGTAGATGACGGGAAAATCTTGTAGGATCGGGACGTCACCACGGATGGCTTCAAGTGACTGCCCAATCTGAAACGCATTGCCGCCGCCAAAGCTGGCTCCGACACAGAGCAGCATGAAAAGAATTGCCAGGAATTTTCCTAAGGGAGCCATGTTGAGGTCTGTTAAACCGACTTGCAGGTAACGCATCGGTCCGCCCAGAACGTGTCCGTCCTCGTCCTTCGTACGGTAGAGCTGTCCGAGTGTGCATTCGGCAAACTTGGCAGACATTCCTAGAAGTCCAATTGCGATTATCCATAGGCAGGCTCCGGGACCACCTGTTCCGATTGCGATTGCAACACCGGCAATGTTTCCGAGACCGACGGTGGCTGAGAGGGCAGCCGATAAAGCCTGAAAGTGAGAAACCTCACCCGTTTCATCTGGCTTGTCATACAGGCCTCGGGTCAGGTCAATCGCATGTTTGAAGGCACGAATATTGATGAAGCCCATTCGGAGCGTCAAAAAGACCGCGCCCGCTAGTAACCAAACGACAACGAATGGAATGCTGATTCCATCTGGATTGGCCTCGGTGCGCAGCCAACCTCGCCGGGTTATCTCTTTCAGAGGAGCTCCGGTGGCTTGATCCAGCACCGTGTTGCCAAATTCGTCAGTAACTTCTTTCGTTCGCGGGCCAGTGTAAAAGTCAAAAAACAGAACGGTAGCAAACGGATTTACAATCCAGTTTCCGAACGCTTCGTCGATTCTTGCTGCAACGCTTGCCTCTACTTCTTCTGCTGTTACCACTGCCTCTGATGAGGATTCAGATGTTGGCGATTCCTGTTCGGAACTCGGCTGAGAAGCGTCAGCCGCAGAATTAGCCTGGCTGGCTGGTTCGCTGGCGACAGGTTGATCCGAGGTGGTTGGCTCGTCGGTTTGAGCCGCGAGAGATCCAATGGGAAGCCAGGCAAGAGCCAGCAAAAGAAGTGCGAGACGTGGGGTAGGCATGGTCCACTCACTAGCAGCTGTGGGTTGAGTTGAATTACGGGAATGATCACCCGCTGGGACACAGGCTAAAGCCTTTTGCGTCTTAAATCGACACCATGAAACAAGAAACCACGGTCAGAGCGGTTGTAAAATCTCCCAACAACCCCAAGTTTTGTTCGTTTTGCGAACGAACCACGTCCTTTTATTTGTGGTGATGGGGCGACGTTTGCGTATAAGTCGGTGCGGTCAGGTTGATAGCATGGCCTCGGAACGCGAGATCGTCTTTGTGAGCGTCAATTTGGAAGAAAAACCGTTAAAAAACGCGCAAACAATATCGTTCGGAGTCGATCCTGGGCCGAGGGACGTTCCGCGAGCGGCACCGAAAAGCCACATTTAGAGCTAGGAAGAGCCCTGATGACAGTGAAAAAAGCCGTAAAAACAGCGATCTTGAGGGCTTCCTCGGCAGAGAAATGCCAGAAGCTGGCAAGAGAGTGGTCAGGGGCGGGCTCGAACCGCCGACACCGGCCTTTTCAGGGCCGTGCTCTACCAACTGAGCTACCTGACCTAGGTACTTCGACGCTTGTATTTTAATCATGACAAAACAAATCGGAAGCACCTTCGTCGATCAATTCGACGAAGAGCGATCGTAGGGTATGATGCGTAAGGTCGTCAATCGGTTCATCTCTTCTCCATTTGCGGGTTTCGATCCCTGCGAGAAAAAATTCTTCTGTTTTCAAGGTTTGAACAGGCTTGTCCATGAGTATTTGTGAAAGTAATCACTCACCGCGGTTTTGGCATTTTGCAACGTTGATGGCGTTGTTCTTGGTCGCGATCGCTGGTACCCCCGCGTTTGCTTACACACCGACCGGTCCGGTAGTGACGAAAATGGTCAATGAGGGAGTGTCGTATCTCGAAAAATTGAAGGATGAGGATTTTGGGGGTGGTGATCCTTTTTCAGCGATCGCCGGCGAGGCGATTCTCATCGGATACGCTCACCACAAATGTCGACACGATCCTGACAGTGCGGCTGTGAAAAGAGCGATAAAAACAGCCAAGGCTGTGGTGAGTAGCTTAACAAGGGGTGGGGGGAAATCACCACAGAAGCGAACGTATGTGATCGCGATCAGTGTGCTTCTCTTCGCGGAAGTTGATGCAGACGCCTATCGCAGCGAGTTGCAAACGCTGCAACAGTATCTGGTGCAATATCAAAGCGGGAACGGCGCGTTTTGTTACCCGGATGATGATCCCAAGAAAAGTGGCGATATCTCGATGAGTCAGTACGGAATGCTGGCTATCTGGACGCTTGACCGGAATGGCATTCCTCTTGATTACAACCGTGTCACCGAGAGCCTGCAGTGGTTGTTACGCGTGCAAGATCCGGGTGGAGGTTGGCCTTACCATGCGATGGACCCGGGAGCAGGCAAGGGTAATATCGCTCAAAGCACGCGTGAAATGACTGACTCGATGGCCTTAGCTGGCGGCAGTAGCCTTTTGATTGGTGCTGATGCGCTGAGGCTGTGGGGCAACACAGATGCTGATGCGGATACGGGAATCCCCGGGTTACCCAAGGCAATCAAAATCTTCAAAGAGGATAAGAATGTTAAACGCCGTAAGCGGGGTTCCATGAGCGAGACACCGATCAAGCGTTCGATTGGCTTCATGCGTGGTTGGCGTCAGAAAAATCCATACAAAAAGTCGGGGATAGACTGGTACTACTATCGAATTTATACCCTTGAGAGATTTGAAAGCTTTGTGGAAATTGCCAATGGTTCACCAAAGGATCTCAGTCCTGCCTGGTACAACCGAGTGGTTGATGAATTGAAGCAGACACAGGGAGCTGATGGGGGTTGGACGGATCGTTCACAAACTCGTCCTCCGGTGAGCACGGCCTTTGCGCTGCTGTTCCTGATCCGAAGTACACAGAAAACGATTTTCACGATGAGCCAGGGTAGCCTTCAAGGCGGTTACGGCTTACCCAAAGATACCACCGACATTCGCGTTGATGGCACTCAGATCAAAGGCCGGCCGGTGGCTGCTCAGGTCACAGATATGCTCGATATCCTCGAGAAAGATGGTGCTGGGGAAACAGAAGGGAAATCAATCCCCGACGATCTTGAGCTGGATGCTGACCCGGCGGTGAGGGCTTCTCAAATGGATCGTCTGGAAAGATTGGTCAGAGGCAGCCAGTCTTGGCAGGCCCGCCGAGTAGCAGCACGGTTGCTGGGGAAAACTGATGAGCTTCGTGTCGTGCCGTCCCTGATCTATGCTCTCAGTGATCCGGATACTTCGGTACGTCGCTATGCAAGGGATGGACTCAGATTTATCAGTCGTCGATTCGACGGATTCGACTTATCGAATGATCCAACTCCGGCTGAGGTTGATCAAGTTCAGGACAAGTGGCGGGATTGGGATCGCACCATGAATCCCAAATACGTGTTTTTGGACTACGATTTGTAGGTCATGCGGAGCATCGAATTGTTTACCACCAGACTCGACTTAAGAACAGATTCATAGGTTTTCGAAATGGCATCAGCTACGGGCCAAAAAATGACCGATGGGCCAGCCCAAAATGCATCAGACCAGACACAGTCTGAGACACGGGCTCATCAACGGGCGGCTGAACGTGACAAATTACGGACCAGCCGGTTTGATTTAGTCACCTCGTTTCTGATGGCTCTTATCCTTTTCATCGGTACGCTGACGCTGATGGTCGTCATTATCTTCCTGACGACCCGTTGGGTATTCCCTCCTCGGGCAATTGAGCCGATCATTGAGAATCCAGCTGGACGCGGTGAAAATCCCGAGGGCTTTGAACGCGATTTTGAGCCACCGGGTGCAGAGGAAGTTGAAGAGTTGATGGAGCCGACGCTGCAGGACACGATTGAGGCTGTGACAGATGCTGTAAGTTCGGTGGCGGCTACTCTCGTCACTACTGATACCACGGCAACTGCAACCACTGCCGGGACAGGGGCAGGGGATAGTCGTCCACCGGGGCCTCCCGGAGAAGGAGAGGATATTATCCCGCGATTCGAACGATGGCAGCTCAACTTCACTGCCCGTGATATTGGCTTATATGCGAAGCAACTGGACTTTTACAAAATTGAGCTTGGAGCGATCGGTGGGTCGATTCAGGGAGTTGATGTTGCGAGTAATCTTTCTGGCAGCCCCAAGAAATATCGGGTCGTGAAGACCGAGGATGAGAAAAGGCTGTACTTCATGTGGAACAGTCCAAGTCCTCTGATGCAGTTTGACCGGCAGTTGCTGGGTAAGGCCGGCATTCCGCTGCCGAATCGTCAAATGCTCAAGTTCATCCCAACGCAGTTGGAAAATGAGTTGGCTCAGATAGAAAAGACTTATTGGGAGTCAAAAGGCTACAACTCCGTGACTCAAATCGCGAAAACAGTCTTCGAGAGCAAAGCGGATGGAGGTGGCTACAAATTTGAGGTCACTAGTCAACGTTATCGAAAACCAAAAAAGTAGGAGGTTCGCGGGCGCGTCGTGCGTTCGGCCTTGTGAGAGGCTGTCGGGTGCTGTGTGGTCTGTTGGACACTTGGGTTTCCCGGAGCATGGGGGTTGTGAAGGGGCCAACAAAAAAAACGGATTTTCCAAGGTGCTGAGGTGATCTGATCAAGCTCATGTCACAGGAACTGATGGACGGAGTGAAGGGGAACGATCGACTGCCAACAGGGGGGAATCCACGATTCACCCCTACGAGTCCTCCCGTGAACTGCGAGATTTGTTCAAAATTGTGGTTCAGGGCCCGTCAAACCAAGTAGGAAAAACTCAACTCGAATATGCTGTAAGGAGCCAACCGCGAGAAACTGGTTGCCGGATCACCGTCATCATGGTCGTCCGATACTTCGAATCTCGTTTTAGGTTGCCTCTGATGCTGATGGGCATTGATGGTGCCCATTACTTTTCAAAATGCGATTGGGCCGCAGTAAATGGTCTGAACGCTCATCACAACGAACTTAAATTTCTGGCTACGAAGTTAAGGAACTGACCGCCGATGCTACTTGCTGAAATGTCCCTTTTCGAAATTATCTCCAATGCTACCTATGGCGCCCTCGCAGGGGTCGCTCTTTGGGGGTTGTATTGCATTGTCATTGTCTGGTCTCGGGTGAATCAGAAGCGTTTTAAGTCCGAGGAAGAGCAGGATTTCTTCATGGACGATGTTGAACAGATGCTTGCAGGGGGAGATTTTGAGGGAGTCACCGAATATTGCGAAGGCGATAAGCGTGCAGTCGCCCAGATCGTGGGGATGGCCGTCGAGCATCGTGAGATGGGCTACAAAAAGGCTAGGACCTTCGTGATGGACCGCTTTCAGCGCGATGTGATGAGTGATGTCGAGTACCGCCTCAGTTGGGTCAGTACTGTGATCAAAAGTGCCCCAATGATTGGTTTGTTTGGAACCGTTTTCGGGATGATGGGAGCGTTCGAAACGCTTGCGACATCTGAGTCTGTTGAGCCGTCTGCTTTAGCGTCGGATA
Source organism: Rhodopirellula sp. (assembly GCA_002690925.1). Classification (GTDB taxonomy): domain Bacteria; phylum Planctomycetota; class Planctomycetia; order Pirellulales; family Pirellulaceae; genus Rubripirellula. The sequence continues at coordinate 22,050 of NZGD01000035.1, read as the reverse complement.
TTAACATTGCTCTTCGAACTACCGCCTGTGGATTGGCCATTGCTATTCCACTCATGATTTTGGTCGCGAATGTCAACATTAGAATTGCAAAAATGGAGGATCTGGTAGGTGCAGGTCTGGTCCGCTTCATGACCGTTTACCGGGAAGCACTGTCAAAGTATTCGTCGTCACGCGGTGGCACAGCAGCGTCAACGGTCGAGCCTATGACGTCGCAGTCCCGTGTTGAGTGAAATTTGCATTGGTGAAACGGAAGTCCGTTTTCTGCTCTTCTGAGCTGAATGATGGAAATGATCAAACGTGAAACTTTTGAGACCAATTTGACTGAAAGATGAGTGACAACCCAAATCTGATTGAAGATGACGAGGACGACTTCGCGTTGCCTCGCAAGAAGCGTGACGATGACGAGATGGACATCACACCCATGATCGACATCACGTTTCTGTTGTTGATCTTCTTCATTGTTTGCTCAACCATGGATCCTACGAAGATCGGTACGATTCCTGAAGCAGATAACGGTCTTGCGATTGCAGCGAAAAACTCCGCCGTCATCTTTATCAACCCGGGCGCGGGTGATGAGGTGATCTTGTCGCGTATGGATGGTTCGAATTTCAGTACCGATGAGGAAATTCAGGCAACTGAAATTATCGAGTACATCACTGAGGAACTCGAGAAGTCTTTGGGTGCGAGCAAACAGCATGTGATGCTGTTTGGAGATGCAAATGTAAAAGTTGGGAAGGTAACGCGTGTCCAGAAAATCATCGGAGATGCTTTTGAAGATCTGGATTCGACTTACATCGCCGTGAAAGAGCAATGATTTGAAGAAAAGTGTCGGTCTGGGGACCCAAGCCCGATGGGGAGGGTCTCTGTGACGCTGCAGCGATTTTGCATCGGCTTTTCGTTGAGCAGTTTTGGATCGTTCCTGTGCTTTTTGTCAGAGAGTGGAACGCGTGTGTTATTGAAATGTTGAATACGGAATAAATCGGGTTTTCTTAATGTCGATCGAAGTCAGTTGCCTGGAGTGTGGAGCCAGCCACCACGTCAATGATCGGTTGGCGGGACGGAGCGTGCGTTGCCCTAGCTGCGATGTAGTCGTGGCTGTACCCGAGAAAACGGTCGATGCGGAACTCGGCAGCACGGCGACAGTCGACGATGTTGCTGGTGAAGCGGAAACAGAGGTTGTCATGGCTGAACCGATCGCCCCGAATTCCGTAGATGAACAAGAAGGATCAAGCCCCGCTGCCTCACGGAAAACCGCAGATGCAGTGACCCAAGCAGTTCAGCCTGCTGTCGACGACGAAGAAGAAATTGATGAGGTTCTGATTCGGAAAAAACGTCCCGAAGAAGAAATGGACATGACGCCGATGGTGGATGTCACGTTCCTGCTGTTGATCTTTTTCATGGTGACGGCCGCATTCAGCTTGCAAAAGTCAATTGAAATGCCACGTCAGCAAACCGATGCCCCGAGTACCTCGGTGGTTGAGGAAGAAGATGATGAATTGGAATCGATCGAAGTTGAGGTCGACGAATTCGGAGGTTTTCTGGTCATCGCGCAGGATTGGGAACGCGAAACGGTTGGAAAGCAGGGTTTGGTGACTGCCTTCAAAGATGCACTGAGTGCGAGCAAAGATGGTATGAGACTGATCGTTAAAGTTCATGAGATGGCTAAACTTCACTCACTGGTCGATGCCATGGACGCGGGGACCATCGCTGGATTCACCGAACTGGAAGTCACCCAAGTTGAGGAGTTTTATTAATGAACAAAAAACATCATTCGAAGACTGATTAAGCCCCTTTTGCCTTGATCAACAGCACCAGCCTGGATCGAACCACGGCGGTGCCTGAGCAGAAATCGTTGACTGATTATTTTTCACTGTAGAAACCGACAAAGACATGCTTGCAAACGAATTGATCGACCGCATAGAGCGACTGGGATTGCTTGACCAGGAGATCATCGAAGCCCTTCGCGAACAGTTGGAGCAAAGTGGTACGCGAATCACGCCTGAAGCAGTGGCCAAACTATTAGTAGATAACGGCCAGTTGACGCATTTTCAGGCTACCAAGTTGATTGGTGAATTGCGTAGTGGTGAATACGACGAACCGGTCGTTGCAGAGAATCAAGACTCTGACTTGACTGCCGGTGTGGATGAAACTGCAGTTGTGGTTGAGGAGGCGGGGCAGGCTGAGCCCGTCGCGACTCCTGTCTTTGAAGCGGAAGCGGTCCCCGTCGAAGCTGTTCCTGTTGAAGCTGTCCCCGTGGAAGCAACTCCGGTTGGGGTTGAGGCACTAGGAGGTGGAATGGCGGAGGACACGCCAAGAGAGCGGCCGACACCCTCGCGTAGGAAGCCGGAGGAGCCAAAGACAGTTTGGGACTCGTTCAAAATCTACGGCTATGTCGCGATCATCATTCTCTTGTTGCTGACCCTGGGAGCTGGTTGGTGGATCCTGAGTCGAGAAGATGCTGATGCCTTCATCGCGAGGGCGAATGACGCTTACGACAGCCTGACCTACCAATCCGCACAAGATGACTATGTCACTTTCTTGGAAATGTTCGGAGATGATCATCAGTATTCATCTATGGCACGTACGCGTATTACCATGACGGAGCTTTACAAAGCTGCCGAGTTTAAGCAGGAACCCGAACAGGCCGTCAATCTGGCAAAGGAAAAGTTGCCTGCAATTGCGGAAGAGGAGGGGATGAATGAAGAGCGGTCGAACCTGGCTCTTTTGATGGTGAAGATTGCTCAAAATCTTGCCTCGGCAGCGGGCCGTGCCAAAGAGACGCCTCGAAAGCAGCAGCTGCTAGCAGTACTTGATGAGCAGCGGGAACTCATGAACAACGCGGCTTACATGTCTGCCTCTGATCGTACGAACTTGGAGGGGAAATTGCTTTCGTTGGAAGAGGATCGAGCTCGCGTCGAGCGTGATATCAATCGAAATATCAGTCTCGACAAAGCAGAGGAGTCGATGATGGTTTCACTCGCTGCGAAAAACACGAAAGATGCGTACGATACGCGTACTGAACTGCTGCGAAATTTTCCCGACCTGCGGGAAAATGAACGACTTGTCAAATTGATTCTGGAAGCCAGCGAGATACAGCAGGGTCTGGTTGGGCCCTCAGCAAATTTGCCTGAAGCAGGTGAGGCGGTTGCAGAAGATGGTGGTGCAGAGTCCGTTTTGTTGACCACCTTGGCAGGAAAGGTTGCTCCGGAATTGCGTGGAGTCACGCTTTACTTCCGTGCTGGTGGCTCAATTTTAGCGTTTGACGGTGAGAATGGAAAACTTCGATGGCGGAAGTTTGTTGGATATTCAAAAGAACTTCCGCCATTGCGACTCGAAGACGGCGTGCTACTAAGCGAATCCTCGACACTTGAAGTTTTACGTTGCAGTGAAGACGATGGACGGGTTTTATGGCGAACAACCATAGGTGAGCCGTTCGGGCAGCCAATCAGTAATGGTGATGAGATTTATGTGTCCACGGATTCTGGCAGAGTGATCTGTCTGGATGTCGAAACTGGTGATGCAAAATGGGTTTCCCAAGTTCCTCAGAATCTCGATGCTGCACCCGGTGTCGATGATCGAGCTAAAAGGGCATACGTCGTTGGGGATCACAGCAATCTCTATCTACTCAACACGCGTAATGGATCCTGCGTCGAAAGTTTCTACGTCGGGCATGAACCGGGCACCGTCAGTGTTCCACCCGTTCCGTTGCTGGGGCATGTTTTTGTGATTGTCAACGCGGGCAGTGACTATGCAAACCTCAGGGTGCTTCGTGTTGACGAAACTGGTGGGCAGGTTCAGGAAACGCAAAGTTTCAGGCTTACTGGAAATGTCCGTGTACCACCCATCATCCAGGGACGCAGACTGATCGTGTTGACTGATCTGGGGGAAGTCGTCGTCTACGACATTGAACCAACGGCTGAAACGAATCAGGTGACGGAGGCTGCGAAACTGCCACCGTTTTACGAGCAACCTACATCCACACAGATGGCGGTTGGGCGAAGTCAAATGTGGATTACTGGTACGAGAATTGGTCGTTATGAACTCCAGATCAATACCGGTCGAGTGATCCGTGATTGGATCAAGCATGAGTTTGACACTTTCATCGGCCAACCATACTCGGCAGATGATGCCTTGGTGTACGCAAGGGTCCTGCGGGGGACATCGGCCATTCGAGTTACTGCTGCAGATCCTAAAACCGGGGAAGAGATCTGGCGAACGGACGTTGGAGTACCGGTCGCTTTGCTGAGCAAGCCACCAGGCAGTGACGCATTACAGAGTGTCACGACTCAGGCCGCTTTGTTCGAAATTGACTCCGAAGCTGAAAATGCGGGCTCAACCAATGGTCCCATCGACAATCCAGGCGCGAAGTCAGTCGCTATCAGATTCGAAGACCCAATCGCCATCGACGAGAGTCGAAGTCTGATGTTGAATCAAGTGGATGGCCAGTCAATCATCGTGTACGAGCCGCAACGAGAGCTTGGAAAGCTTCGACAAGTCACCATGAGCTTCTCAGCCGGAAAGCCGACAGACGGAGGAATCGTGGCAGGAGGTGGTTTGTTCTTGCCGTTGAACAACGGCAGGGCTGTACTGGTGGACTGGCGTACTGGCAAGACAATTGGAACACCGTTCCAACCTGCGAGTGATCCGAATAAACAGGTCAACTGGACCAATTCGCTTACGCTGCCGAGCGATCTTGACCAAGTCATTCTTGCTGACAGTCGCAAGAAATTGTACCGCTTACGAGTGGGCGATCAGATTCGTGAACTCGCATCCGCTGACTTGGAGTTTGACCTGCTGGATCAAATTGCGGGAGTTGGCAATACGGTTGTGGGTGCCACAGCTGGTCCAGCAGCTGATTTCATTGTTGGTTTTGACATCGTCAGCTTGAAGCCGAAATTCAAAGTCCTGCTCGACGGGCGAGTGGTTTGGGGGCCGGTTGCCGTGGGTGAATACGGTCTCTATCAGACTGATGATTCACAGTTGCGAGGAATTGATGCAGAGGGAAAAGAGTTGTTCCAAATTCCAGTTCCGGCTGGTTTGCCTGTCGGTAAGCCGATCATGAGTGATGGCAAAATTGTGCTTGCAGGGAAGGCCGGCTGGCTCGTTGTGTTTGATCCTGAAACCGGAACTGTGACGGGCGCAACCGATTTGGGGCAGCCCGTTTCAGCTACACCATTGGTCGATGATGGCATGCTGCTGGTCCCCGGCACTGAGGGTGTCATTTACCGGACCCCTGTCCCTGCCAACTAATTGAGTCCACACCTTTCCCATTGTTCAGTTGGAACACTTCAATGAGCATACGAATTACAAGTTTGCTTTGTCTGCTGGTCATTTGTCTGACTATGTCACTCAGCGTTCGGCCTGCGGATGCTCAGTTGCTCAATTTTGCGCAGCAGGGCGTTCCCGGTGATCCCGGGCTCGAACTCTTGCAGGAAGAACCGCATGATCTTCTTTTTTTTACTGAAAAAGCAGGGGGTGGTTGGGCCAAGACGCTCTTATTGCAGTTGCCGGGCAGAACCATGCCTGCCGATAGAAGTGGCTCGTTGAAGCTCAATGTCCTGGGTATTGAGGGAAAAGATTTCACCGCTAAATGGTCTGATATCAAGGAGATCGATTTTTGGGAAACACGACTTGAGCGGGAGACGAAAGAAAGGATCTCGCGTGGTGACTTCAAAGGTGCGTACCCCTTCATGTCTGTCCTGATTCGAGACTTTCCGAATCGGGCCGGATTGCGAGAGTTAAGATGCGAGTTTCTTTGGAAGGATGCTATTGCGAGGGCAAAACGAAAAGAGTTGGCTCCGACCTTGGCAATGCTGGAGGAATTAAGACGATACGCGCCCGAATACAAGCGGTCGTTGGTAATCGATGCAATCGGGCGAACGACTGATCAGTTGATGCAACAATTGATGGATGATGGCGATTTGGATCTGGCTCAGAAAATGCTGGCTCGTCTCGAGAAAGATTATGCGAATGATAATTTGCAATCAATCAAAAAATGGAATGCTGAATTCCTGCGGATGGCGACTATCAAACAGAACGAAGCCAAGGTTGCGTTAGAAGCCAAAGACTATCGTGCTGCACGTAAGCTCTCGCGTGAAAGTGTGTATTTAAAGCCAGATATTCCAGGTGGAACTGAGCTCGTTAAGTTGGTTGATCGGATCTATCCGTTGATCAATGTTGGAGTCCTTCAGACGGCCACCGTACTGGAGCCAACGCGACTGGATAACTGGGGCGCTCGAAGGTCAGGGCGTTTGTTGTATCGAACGCTATTTGAAATGGAGGGCCCTGGGCCCGAAGGTGGAGAGTATGACTTCATCTTTGGAGATGTCGAAATGAGCCCGGATCGTATGCACTTTGATCTGCTGCTTGAGCCTGAAAAATTGCAACCACCTTTGGATAAGGTGAGTGGTCCATTCTTAGCGGATGTGATGGCTAAAAGAGCGCAGTCGAGTTCGAGTGATTATTTTTCACCGTGGGCTGCGGCTGTCGATTCGATCGGCTTGGAAGGCCCGAAACAGGTCTCCTTCAATTTGCGCCGCCCCAATGTGTTGCCGACCAGCTTGCTTCAAATACCGGTCGATGGCAGTTGGTTTGGTGACAAGCCACTTTCACCCACCGGTGATTATCGTCGAAAGGAAGTCGACGACGACGAAGTCCGGTACGTGCTCTCGGGAGCCCCAAAAACAGAGACGCAGCCCCGTGAAATCGTGGAAGTGCGGTGTGCTTCCGCCGCAGACGCCGTGAGTCTTCTTCTTCAAGGTGAAGTCGATGTTCTGGATCAACTGTTCCCTGCTGATGCTGTCAGGCTGCAGCGTAGCAAGTCAATCAAGGTCGCAAACTACCCATTGCCCACCGTTCACATGTTGGTGCCGTGTTCAGATCACGCTTATATGGCAGAAAGAACATTTCGACGTGCTTTGCTTTATGGGATAAACCGAGAGGACATCTTAAAGGGCGAACTGCTGGAAGGGCTCGAGTTTGAAGGCTGTCGCGTGCTTTCAGGTCCATTTCCCGCCGGCATCGAACTCAATGATCCATTGGGATATGGCTATGATGAAAATATCGAGCCAAGGCCCTATGAACCGCCGTTGGCAAAGCTTCTTCTGGCAATGAATACAAATCAGATGAAGGCAATGGCAGCCCGCAAGAAACTGGAAATGCCTGACTTGAAACCGATTCGGTTGGCCTTTCCTCCTGACAATCTGTCGCGGGTTGCATGTGAAGCAATCAGTACTCAGTGGAAACTGCTGGGATTGGAGGTTGAGTTGGTCCAGCTCCCTGTGGGCAGAACTTTTCCGAAACCGGACGAGGATATAGCCGATATCGTTTACGTTTCCGCAGCGGTTTGGGAGCCGATCATTGATGCGCGGCGTGTGCTTGGCCCTGAGGGTCTTGCCGGCAGCCAAGACCAACTTGTGGGACTCGGTTTAAGACAACTTGAGCATGCCAAAAATTGGCGTGAAGTGCGGGACAAACTCTTGGATCTTCATTCGATAACCCACCACGAACTTCCCGTCTTGCCTCTGTGGCAAATGGTCGAGTCGTATGCTTATCGGCGGGAATTGGTGGGGATGGGATCTGACATCGTTTCGCTTTATCAGAACGCGGGAAATTGGCGGCTGGGACAATGATGCGCTTTAAATTATTGATAATCGTTTTTTTAGTCGTCGCCGTCGATCACAACGTCGGTTGGCGCAGTGTCGTGTTTGCGATGCAGGCTGCGCCCGGTGCTGACCAGGCAGCCAGTGCTGGCCAGGCATCCGGTGCTGACCAGGCGGCCGGTGCTGACCAGGCAGGTGAGAAGCCAGACTCGATAGTTGACGCTGCAACCGACAGTGCCGCCGCAGCGGAAAATGCCGGAACGTTAGGAGCAGCTGGCGAATCCAGTGAAGGTAACGGCGGTGAGGTGGCTGAGGTTGATCCCGATGCAGTCAAGGTTGCAATTGAAAACTACAAGAAGCTCAACAAGTCTGCTGAGCAGGAGCTTCCATGGGACTATTCACCATACAAAGTTTTGATTTGGCTCGTTTCTGACAGCCCGGAAATTTCAGTTTCGACTATTGAACAGCCTCTTCGCAAGTTTCTGGATCGTGACTATTCAGCAATCTGGCGAGTCACGATTGCCAAGGCACCTCGCGCGGTGGCGACTGCAGCTCAGCGAAACATGGCTGGCATGGACTACGACACGATTACGGCAGCGGACCCGGTGTTGGCTGTGAAGCGTGATCACAAGGATGCCATACGTATTCGCGTCGCTGAGAATGTCGCTCAATACGTTGAAAAAATTTATGGAACCGGTGGGCGTATTCAGGAAGTAAAGCAACGCTCTGCTCTTCTTGGGGACAAGACTGTTTCTGGTGTGGGTCCCAAGCTGACAGTCGTTGATGGTGATGCTGTTGCAGTGAGTGAACTCTGGGCTGAAGAAAAAACCGAAGCGGTCCTGGTTTCTCGTGGCACCGCACGAGCTTTGGATGAACCTGAGGCGAAGGTAATTCTCCCGAAATTAGCGAATTTGGTGAGTCGAGCTGTGGACGCTTATGACAAGATTTTCATTGTCAAGTTACAGGCCAACGAAGTACCGACAAAAGTAAGCGTGGTTGAGATGGATACGTTGATGCAGCATTTTGGCCCGGTTGCAGAAACTGAGGGTGGGACGCGGCATACTTTGCCAACCACGATCGGCAAGACAATTACGCGGGCCTTCGCGCCGGTTGTTCGGGTGGATAACGCCGGTGCACGCAGTGCAACTGGCTTGTTGAGAGCAAGCGGTTTGATCATGGATGAAAATTCACCAGCTAAGTTGAAAGTTGGCGATGTTCTTGAACCGATGACGCGAAAAAATGATCGTAATGGAAGGCCATTTGTGATTGGACCCATCGATTGGGCCTTCTTGAATGTGACAGGATTTGAGGGTCGCAATGTGAAAATGGATTTTTATTCAGGGCGTGCCGGTGGTCTGCAGGGAAGGAAGAACAAGCGAACATTCAGGATGGCATTGAAGGTCCGTCCGTTTGAAGAAGCATCGACGGTGCGTCTCCATTTGCAACGCGATCCAAGCACACCAATGATTGGATATGAATTGTATGAGAAGGAATTGAAGTCGACAAAAATGACCTTCATCGGGCGAACAGACTGGGACGGACGTATGAGAATCGAGCCCACCAAAGACCCCTTCCGATTGTTGTATGTCAAGAATGGTGGTGCTGTCCTCGCTCGCTTGCCGATCGTCCCCGGTTTGCATGAGTTCGATGTGGCAGACTTGTCGGGTGATGACACACGACTGCAAGCAGAAGCTTATATTCGTGGTGTGCAGAACGCGATTATCGACCTCGTTGCCGTCCGGGCATTATTTGAGGCCCGGATTGAATTGCGGCTGGAACGTGAAGAATTTGATAAAGCCCAAGCGCTGATGGAAGCCCTTCGAAACCAACCCAGTAACGAACAACTTGCCAATGATATGGGCAAGCGGCAGACCTACTTCAACAACCTGCTAGCTCGCAGTGCGAATCAGCGGGCGAAGGTCGACCAAATGTTTGGCGTCACTCGAGAACTCTTGACAACGCACATCAATGGCAAGCTTGTTCGGGATCTTGAGGCGAAGGTGATTGCAGCCAGGAAGAAAGGTAGCAAAGCACCAAAGTGAGATAATTCACGTGATGATCCGGGGCGAAGTTTCCATCACTTGCCGTTCGTTACCACTACTTACGCCAATTGGGTCGCTTTCGCCGTGCGTTAGGGTGATGTGTTATGATCCGAAAAGTCGCGTCGCGACCTGACAGTTTGCGTCCTGTAGGGCGTGTTGTTGGGCGAACCACTTTGGCTCTCAGGCGATCGTGGGTCTCGCGATGTTCGTCATCGAGTTCAAACTCGACCCACAACTCGACTTCTGGGGCAACTTTCCGTGTGACACCGTTCTTGACGACATTTCCATCCCAGTCGACGGAATGAAAAAACACGTCATCAGTGAAGTCTTCGGCTTGGATGAAACCGTAAGTGCCTTCTTTTTCGATGAACATGATCTTGCCAAGTCGTCGCCTTTGAATGCGAAACTTTTTCTTGATCCCATCTTCTTGGTCGGGGTCGTCCACGGTTTAGCTCTTGCTGCTGGATTGCTGAAATTCGTAGCGAGTGAGTGTGCCGGAAATGGATGTCGTCGTACTGGGATGGAGTATCCATTGACAAGTCATACGGCACGCACCACCTTAGTTTAACTCTCCAACCGCGTTTGCATCAGGGAGACCAATCCACTTCGCAAGCGATGAATTAGTTGCTCGGCGAATGACACAGGACCACATGTCGCTCGCTGACGAAAAAACATCGTCGACATTGGCCGGTAAAACGTGCCAATTGCCGTCAGTAATTTCTGCATTGAGGTCTTCGGTATTCCATCCCAGATGACCGACAATTAGTCGAAATGGTTCATTCTCATCACGGATCAGGTCAACGAGATGTTGCTTTTGTGCGGCAACGTAGATCCCATCACCTGTTTCGGCTTCTGCGTAATCGCGGATTTGGTGAAGTGCGACAATCGGTCCTGACAAGGGACCTCCGAAGTGCAGTGATCTTGAAGGCAGGGGTAGCTTCAAATCCTCACAAGGAGAATTGGTCTCACTTTCTTCTGTTTTTGAAGCATGTGTTGAGAATCGGCGTGGTTGTTTGGCTGTTTTCTCGGAGTAGGTCTCACCGAGAATGGCATCGAACGCTTCGGGGTTCGGCTCGATTGGGCGGTTAAGCATGACACCGATCACACGGGTCTCATCGGCGTGGACGATCAGACAGACCCCGTTGGCGTACATTGGGTCGGTAGTGGTGCTGGACGCGACCAATAACTGGCCAAGGTACGATTCCCTCATTCGGTGCTCCATGGTTCATCGATGCTGTCAGGTTGGCAGTAAAAACCCCGCTTGCTTATAACTGGGCAAGTGGCGCGCCAAACATTGGCGCTATTTACGAGCGTGTTTCCGAAATTTCCTCAATTCTCCTTTCTCAGAGCTTGATACAGGCATGTCCATACACGAAATGCGTAAGAGCTATTCCATGGCGGGCCTTGCAAAACGTGACGTTGATGCTGATCCAATGGTTCAGTTCCAGCGTTGGTTTGAGGAAGCCCAGCAGCCTGATTTGCCAGACTGGATGGAAGTCAATGCCATGACATTGGCAACTGCGGATACTGAAGGAAAAGTGACCTCAAGAATCGTCTTGTTAAAAGGGATTGAAGGTGGACGCCTTTGCTTCTACACGAACTATGAGTCCGAGAAGGGGAAACAAATTGCTGAGAATCCCCACGTTTCGCTCTGTTTCCTGTGGGGGCATTTGCAGCGTCAGGTGAGGATTCAGGGGATTGCCAGGAAATCAGATCGCAGCAAGTCGGTGCACTACTTTCATAGTCGCCCCCGAGAAAGTCAGTTAGGAGCGCATGTGAGCCGACAGTCCTCAGTGATCGATTCAGGCCGAGTGCTTGAGGAACAGTTCACGGCGCTCGAATCCAAGTACGACCAGCAAGAAATCCCATGTCCTGATCATTGGGGAGGATATGAAGTGCAACCTACCACTTTTGAGTTCTGGCAGGGCAGGCCCGGGCGACTGCATGATCGGATCTGCTATCGTTGGGATGCTGAGCAATGGCAGTTGTTGCGTCTATCGCCTTGATAATGCTGGTCGGTGGTAAAACGCGAGAGGTAATGTGACGGTGTACGCGAGTTGCTTTTTAACTCAGACACCTCTGGCGTAGCAGTTAACGCCAATGCATCCAAGCATCCGTGTTTTAGAGCATGTCCATGGGGTCGATATCGATGACATATTGAACGTCATCTTTGTCGGCAATTGTAAAGCCTTCGACCGCTTTACGAATCGTGCTGCCCAAGTGCGCGGGGTTGGTGGCCTGCAGCAGAATGTGAAACCGGTACTTACCCCTCAGTTTAGAAATGGGGGGTGGCGCTGGCCCAAGAATTCGAACTTCGTGGCCAAGTTGTTTGCGAGCAGCATCCAGTTGGGTGAGCAACGAATCAGCGACTGCTTCGGTAACATCTTCGACTGATCCCCGGATGATGATCCTTGCTACGCTTCCCAAGGGCGGATAGCTGAAGCGGCGTCTGACCACCATTTCATCCTTGGCGAATTGGTGATAGTCATGACGCGATGCAGCTTGGATTGCGGGATGTTCAGGTGAATAAGTTTGAACGATGACGCGTCCACTGCGATCTCCTCGTCCAGTGCGGCCAGCTACCTGTGTGACCAATTGAAAAGTGCGTTCAGCGGCTCGGAAGTCAGGGAAGTGCAGGGCACTGTCTGAATTGATGACACCCACCAATAGCACGTTGGGGAAATCAAGGCCTTTGGCAATCATCTGTGTGCCAAGCAGGATATCGATATCTCCACGTCGAAACATTGTGAGAACCTTCTGGTGGCTTCCGGGACGCCTCATGGTATCACTGTCCATCCGAGCGATTCGTGCCTCGGGAAATTTGGCTTTGACTTCGGCTTCAAGTCGTTGTGTTCCCAGTCCACCATATCGGATTCCGTCGAATCGACAGGCAGGGCATGCGGGCGGTGTGGGGATCGTGTAATCGCAGTAGTGACAGATTGCCTTACCGCCATCCCGGTGGTGCGTCAGCGGCATGTCACAGTCCGGGCAGGCCACAACGTCCCCACATGCGGGGCACTGAATAGTCGTCGCAAAACCGCGTCGATTCAGAAGTAGAATCGTCTGTCCATGGTCCTTGAGTGTTTCCTGCAAGGCCGCGTGCAGCGGGCGGCTGATTGCTCCCGAGGATCTATCATCTTTCACCCGCAGATCAACTAATTGGACGTCTGGCATTGGCAGGTCATTGACCCGAGAGGGTAGCGGGACCATTTCTGCATGCCCCGTTTGTGTCGCTTGCCATGACTCAAGTGAGGGCGTTGCTGAACCAAGCACCAGTGGTATACCTAAAGACATCGCACGTGCGTGAGCAACCTTGCGGGCGTGGTATCTTGGCTGTGTGTCTTGTTTGAAAGAGGAGTCGTGTTCTTCGTCAAGGATAATGAGCCCTAAACGCGGCAGTGGTGCGAATACGGCACTGCGTGGTCCGATCACGACCTGAACTTCACCGCTTCGTATTCTCTGCCATTGAAAATGTCTTTCGGCCGGCGTCATCTGACTGTGTAAAACCGCGACTGATTGAAAACGGCGTTCAAAACGACCGCGTGTCTGGGGAGTCAAGCTAATTTCTGGCACCAGAACAATGGCGCCACGACCGAATCGGACAAGGTGCTCGATGGCGCGGATATAAACCTCAGTCTTCCCGCTGCCGGTCACACCATGCAGCACCAGCGTTTTGCCTTCTCCACTATCCACGGCGCCAGTGATTCGCTGCAACGCGTGGGATTGGTCCTTAGTCAAAGTCAAGGATCGCTCTGTTTCTCCATCGCTCACTTGCCAACGTGTTGGATTGGCTGTGGTCATTTCCCGACGAGTTTCAGATTTTAGAAGTCCTTTCTTGTGAAGTCTTCGAATGGGGTCCTGGGTGCATGTTGCCTCTGCCATCAGCTGGACGGCTGTTAACGGTCGGGCAGCAGCGATCAGATGCCGTACAACGGCCTGCTGTTTCTTTGGTAGGCCATTAATGGTGGCATCATCCAACGATTCCATGCGTGGGCGGAAGTAGGTCTTCTCGCGAGTGCCGGCATTGCTGCGAACGCTTGATGGAATCAGCGTGTCAAAAACCTGACCCGCGGGAGCTTGGTAATAGTGGCTCATCCATAACACTAGTCGTACCAACGAAGCGTCACAGAGAGGTTCCTCGTCAATGATCTCTGAAATGTCCCGAAGTGATCGTTGTGCTTTCGTCTCAAGATCAATTTTGGTGCACCAACCTGTGATAGGCTTACGGCGTCTTCCAAGTGGGACATGAACTCGCATGCCGATTTTTAATTTCTCACGTATGGAGTCTGGAATACGGTAGTCGTACGGTCCGTGTGGTGCCTCGCTGAAAACGATGGTTGCAGTCGCAATCGAGGATTCTGCCGGTAATTCCCATGGTGGAATGTCCGTTTCAAACAATTCAGTCTGATGGGACTTGTTGGAGCGTGGAGTCGCTTTCCTCCCGTGATTGCCGCCAGCTCCATCCGCTTTTCCATGCCCCGATTCCGCGTCGGGCGGTTCAATTGGGCTGGTCATGAGATCAGAAACAAAATGAGAAGGCTGATTGGTATGGGCCAAGTTATCCGTCAACATAGTCAAACTTCCAACCCCGTTGAGTCGTTGCTTCCAGCCTGTTCGCGTTAATTCGGTATGGTGGCTAGAAAGTGCTAGTGGTTTAAACGCAACCTAGCGTGACTCTCGGGCTGGACAAGTTCGGTCACAGAATCTGTAAAACACGTGAATTTCATAGAGAAAATGACAGACTACAAGCGAATCGGAATACTTGGAGGATCGTTTGACCCACCACACATGGGACACTTGTGGATCGCTGAGGCAGTTCGTGAAGCCCTGGAACTCGATGAAATCCGTTGGATCCCCGCTGCCATTTCTCCGCTGAAGCCCAATGGCCCAGTCGCTTCGAATGAGCACAGGCGGAAGATGGTTGCCTTGGCAGTATCGGGATATTCGGAGTATCTCGTTGACGACCGTGAGCTTAATCGGGGCGATGTTAGCTACACCGTCGATACGCTACAGGGTTTGAAAATAGAATTTCCGGCAGCGGAATTTTTTTTGATCATGGGCAGTGACTCTCTGGCATCAATCCAACAGTGGCATCAACCAGAACGCCTGCTGCAATTGGCTACATTGGTCGTCTTGCAGCGAGGTGCTGACGATGAAATTGATTTCAATGTGTTGTCAGACTTAGCAAGCGAGACACAAATCCATCGAATTCGTGAATCACAGGTTAACCTTCCCTTGATTGAACTTTCCAGCAGCGAAATTCGCGAACGACTGCGGAATGGTCGTAGTATCCGCTTTCGAACATCGAGATCTGTCGAGGCCTACATCAGAGCTGAGAAGCTCTATCAGACTCTGTAGGAAAGCACTCTTCGAACTTGAACAAAGTTACGATTCTGGCTGGAGACTAGAGTCTTTGAGACCGTTTACAAGCCGCAGAGTGTCTTCGATCAGTAGGTGTACGCGTTCCTGAATGCTCTCATCAGCCAGTGCTTCCCCCTCAAACGACTCACCGGTTGCGTAAATGAACCGTGGAACAATGAGGCAACGGAAGTCAAGCATCAAACTGTTGGCAAGTCCCATCGCTGACATGTAGCTGCCCTGGCCGCCTGCTGCGAGCATCATACCCACGATCTTTCCAGTCCATGCTCTTCCTGTAAGTTCCACCGCATTTTTTGCTGCTGAATTCACGTCATAATTATAGACTGGAGAAGCGAGCAGAATTGCATCTGCGTTTTCGACCAATCCGCTGAGCTGCTGAACGTTACTGTCGCCATAGGCGGTCGCCCCATCGCAGAGCGGAAGTGGTGACTCCGCCAAGTCAAACAGTGTGACAGCAGTCGCGAGTTCTTGTAGTCGGCTTGTACAGGCACGAGCCATGATGCGGCTGCGACTGCCTGGGTGGAGGCTGGAGCTGATCACAAGGATCATTGGAGAGGTACCTTGCCGGTGGATTGGAAATGGATCGATCGTCATGCTCGCAAAAATCGATCAGGTTGTCGACCAGACAGCGGCTTCTTTTGAGTGACTTTGCAATTTAAGTAAATCGATCACCGATCAATTCATTACCAGGCAAACTCGTTTGATTCACAGTCCATACCGAGACGAGTTTGCAGCATGCAGAACTGACGGTACATGTTTTCGCTGCTGCTGTGCACGTGCTCGGCTTCCGTGACAAACCGTATGTCATCGTCTGGATAGACGTCACCTTTGATCAATGTCTGCTCGAAATCGGCGAGTGGATCGCCATAGACGATCAGTAGTTTGTGTTCATCCAATTGTACTTCCTGCCGTTTAGTTGGGTTGATCACTGCAATGCCAGTGCACCCATCGTTGAGCAAAAGATCCTCAAAATCAAGAAGAATGCTCTTGAGCACGGAGATGTCAATATGCTCGCGGTAGAGGTCTTCTTGATCACTCCCGGCGTGATGACTTGTTTCCAGAACGACATCGACGGTCGAGCCAAGTGGTTCAATCAGGTCCAAGAACAAGGTCATTAGCGCATGACGTGTCGCTGAAGCCATGATGACCGGTGTTCGCGTACCGTTGGTTTCATTGATGTATTCGTCAAAGCGGTAGCCTTGCTTGGGAACGATTTGAAGATCGTAGGATGGCCGAATCGCGTCAGTGAGGTCAAAGACACCGTAAGAATCAATTCCCATGTGGGTCTGGAGTTCGTCGTCTGAGAGTGATTCAAAACTGCCATTTGCATCGCTCTTGATAGTGTCATTGGCCACGCCACTGCGAAGGATGCGTTTCAGAAAGCCCATGATGAATTGCCGATCTCGGTTGCGAACTAGAAATTGAGGAGCGAGTGGATGGTCGCGTTGCCGCTCACATCGAATCGCTGATACCCAACATTAGGTCACGTCAGCGTGCAGGTTTGCCGAACCGGTGTTAGCTTCCTGGAAAGGTTGGCTAACCCCAACCGCAAAAGGGGGATAACCGCTGCATGCGTTACTGTCGGCAAAATCCGCAACAATCAAAGTCACCACGTCGGTTTTCCCGTCGACGAGAATTTGGCAAAGAGTTGGCGATAAAGTTGAGCACCAGGGCAGGTGGCATTTGAAAAGTTGAAGGGGAAAATGTTTCAATTGCCATCGTCGATCCATCTCTTAATGGAATACTGGCATCTACTATCAACGGATGGGGTTTGAGGGGCGTCGAGTCTTGGGCAGTGGCTGAATGAAGCTGAGTCGGGGGTGGCTCCACGCTAGCCAAGATCCAGATGATGGGCCACCGATTCCAGTAAGGAATCAATGGTCTGGGCCTGGATTTGGTGGGGTGGCTGCCATCGGTGCCAGCATGCAGATGAATGTTCCGTCAAAATCAACTCAGGTTTTTGGTCCAGAAAACCCAAAAAGTAGCGAACTTGTTTTTCATACCATTGGCTGCCCATCTCGGAATATTGAACTTGGTAGAACAAGTCAAATCGAAATTTTGGGTCGATCCTGATCGCATTGGCAGAAATCCCCGTTTCTTCCTCCGTTTCTCTGAGAGCAGTTTCCAGAAACGATTCTCCTTTATCGCAGTGGCCTTTCGGCAGGTCCCAGCGGGTTGGATGACGCATCAGTAGGAACTCGACTGAATCCGGTGGTCCCGTCATCAATAAAATACCCGCTGCGGTAACTCTTTTTCCGGAAGAGGTTTTCATGGCTTGTCGTTTATCAGGAGTTCCCTACAAAAGACTATCTTACGAGATCTTCAGACAAACGTTACTGAAGTAAGTCTTACCTTATGAGTCATCTATGAAGATTTATACACGCACTGGCGATACTGGAAGCACTGGTCTATTTGGTGGGCCAAGAGTGGCCAAGGATGATGATCGGATCGAAGCTTATGGCACGGTTGATGAGTTGAATGCGGCGATTGGAACCGCCAGATCGGCTGATTTGGGGGATGTCGTCGATTCGCAACTGGAAGTAATTCAGCATGCCCTATTTGCCATTGGTGCTGAATTGGCCACTCCCGAGCCCGATGATCACAGCATGAGGATCATTTCGAATGCTCATATTGGCCAATTGGAGCAGTGGATTGACGACCACGAGGGCGGTTTGCAACCCCTTCAGCAATTTATTCTGCCAGCGGGCGACGCAGGCGCAACTCATCTGCACCTTGCCAGAGCCATTTGCCGTCGAGCTGAACGGCGGGTGGTCACTCTGGTTCGCAGGCACGAAACAAGCGTTTCTGAGGAGTTGGTCATTTATTTGAATCGTCTGAGTGATTTGCTTTTCGTGCTCACGCGTTCTGTGAATCAGTTGCGGGGAGTAGAAGATGTGCAATGGGTGAAGCCCGATGGTCTGTCCCAGCGTTCCTAGCCTGGAGACGTATCGAGCTGGGGGAAGTATCGAGGCTGCGGATGTGCTGAAAATGGCGGGTGGAAGTTCAATTTTTGGTATTGCCGTCTGGATTACAGCAAATGATCCAAGCCATTGGTCAGTTCTTCTATGGATTTCTTGCTTCGAAGCTCCTGTTCATCTTTTTGCCCGTCTGGTTCGATGGCCGGTCGGGTGTACAATGAGCCGTCTAAGAAAGAAGCAACCTTTGCCCGTTGTGAGGTAAAAAATCGTGAAAAAAGTCGAAGCCATTGTTCGTCACTTCAAATTAGAAGACGTGAAAAATGCCCTAACGGATCAGGGGATTCATGGGATGACGGTGAGCGAAGTTCGGGGATTCGGTCGTCAGAAAGGCCACACGGAGATTTACCGGGGTACCGAATACGCCATTGACTTTGTTCCTAAGGTCAAGATCGAAGTCATATGTACGGATGACAACTTGCAAATGGTGGTCGACACCGTTCTGCAAACAGCTCAAACGGGTCAAATTGGCGACGGAAAAATCTTCGTCACCGACCTGCAAGATTCGATTCGAATTCGTACGGGCGAACGTGGCGAAGATGCTCTGTAACGGCCAAATGGTCACCGGAGTCCAAACTGTTTGGCTAGGTAGGAAGACTGGGCTGGAAAGATTCGGCTAGGATCACCGATGTGGGCTTGATGAATCTGATGCCCCGTTTTTCAGATCGCTCGTGCACCTAGCGATTGCTCGATGGAATGCTATCAAGCACGGGTAATTTCTGTCCCATGAATTGTCTGTGTGAGGACATAGATGCCCATCTCTGCGTTTGCTCTGAGTAGCTTCCCATGTCGATGAGACCGATCGTCCTACGCTGTCGCGCGGCACTCGAGGAGGGGCGAAGAAAAGCTTTTGCGCAGCATCGTTCGGGCACTCCCGGGATGCAAGTGTCGACCCTTCTAGCTGATCTTTATGACGATGTTGTGCTTGATATCTGGCATGAAGCCATCCGAGAGCACGCAACGGATGAACGTCTGACTGGCCTCTCGCTGATTGCTCACGGGGGATTTGGGAGACGTGATTTGGCTCCCTATAGCGACGCCGACTTGATGCTTTTGGCCACGCCAAAAGCGGAGAGCTTGGCCATTAAGATTGCGGGTAATCTGCAAAAAGACATCGGCGATTCAGGGATTGATCCGGGGTTTTCATTCCGTACTGCCAACGAAGCATGCCGAATGGCTTGGGAGGATCCAGTCATTTATTCCTCCCTTTCCGAGTCACGTTTGCTTGCCGGCAGTTTGCGACTTTACAGCAAGTATTTTTATGCGTTCCGACATGGTGCAATGCGGCGCAGTTCAGAGATTGTCAAAAAAGTGGTTGCCGCTCGTCGTGAAGAACGTGGTAAATGGGGAGAAACGGCTTATCTTTTGAGGCCAAATGTCAAACGATCGCGTGGCGCACTGCGTGATATTCAGCTTATCCGTTGGATTGGCTTTGCGCGCTATGGTGAGACTGAGCTGGAGAGGCTCGTCAAACTGGGAGCCCTGCCAGAAGAAGACTATCGCTATTTAAGGAAATCCTATGCGTTCATGCTGCGACTTCGCCATGAGTTGCATTTTCGTGAAGGTAAGACCCTCGATGTGCTTGATCGTGGGACGCAGTTGGAGATTGCCGACGAGTGGGGGTATGAGGGCAGTGAAGGCATTTTGCCTGTTGAGCAATTCATGCAGGATTATTTTGATAACACACGTAACGTCCGGTACGCGGCTGCCTATTTTGTTGATGATGCGCAAAGTCGACCACTGATTCATCGCGCTATCGAATCGGTGTTCTCAAAGGAGGTGGCTGAGCATATCCGGATGGGACCTACTCATATTTGGGTACCCAAGGATTCCCTCGAGCAATTTGCTGCCAGCCTGCCCGATATTTTGCGGCTGATGAGTCTCGCTAATCAACATTGTCGACGAATCACTCACGAAACGTGGCAGGCGATCAGACAGGCAATGCAGGATCGTATCTCAAGACCCCCAGATGCGGAAACGATTGATGCGTTTCTTTCTCTTCTGAGTCGTCCGGGCCGCCTTGCCCAACTTCTTCGGCGCCTGCATGAGTTAAGGGTTATTGAGCAATTGATACCTGAATTCAAACATATGCGGGGATTACTTCAGTTCAATGCATATCATAAGTACACCGTGGACGCCCACAGTTTCCGAGCTGTCGAAGCTGCTACGGAGTTGCAGAATGCTGAGGGTGGCATGGGGCGGCGGTACCGCAGGCTTGCTGATAAACGTTTACTGCACTTGGCATTACTGATTCACGATATTGGAAAAGGTTATGAAGAAGATCATTCCATCGTTGGTGCAAGAATTGCAAAGGAAACAGCTAAACGGTTGAACCTTGATCCTGTGACGGCTGAAACACTTGAGTGGTTGGTGCTCAAGCATTTGGCGGTCAATGTAGTGGCCTTTCGACATGATCTCAGTGATCCACAAATTGTGCTGGCCTTTGCCGCTGAGGTGGGCTCGATCCGTCGCTTGGAGTTGTTGGTTGTCCATACCTATGCCGACCTAGTGGCTGTAGGACCGGGAGTGGCAACTGAATGGAAGGTCAATCTGATCGAAGATCTTTACAAACGCACACGTCGGTACTTTGATTCAGGAAGCCTGCCAGGCAGTCCTGATGATCCCGAGATCGAATTAAAACGCTCTGAAGTTCGCGAGCAATTGCGACTCCTGAACTCCTACGAGCAGTGTGTCGAATTACTGGATCGGATGCCCTTATCATTGCTCAGTCGCGCAGAGACCGATCACCTTGCGAAGCAGATAGAATTGGTAGTTTGTGATCTTGGGGAAGGAGCCAAGTGCACAAGCAGCTACGACGAACGATTCAATGCCACTCGCTACACGGTTATTCGGCGTGAAGATGAACATTCCATCGGAACATTCGCACGTGCGACAGGTGTGCTTAGTACCAGTGGGTTGACAATCTTACGTGCTCAAATCGAAATGGTTGGTGATTTGGCGTGGGACAATTACTGGGTAACCGACCTGGAGTGTCCTGACGGACAGCCAGCCGAGTCACGCCACGAAACCATTTGCGCTCGCGTTTGTCATCTTTTGGATTCACCCGATGAGTCACTTCCCGCCCACAGGCGCAAGTGGGATTCCAAGAACCCACGGGAGGGAGAGAGTGTGAACGTCCTTCCCACCAAGGTCGTCTTTGATAATGAGACGGTTGATCGCTATACCATTCTTTCGTTCTTTGCTTATGACGAAGTTGGCCTGTTATATCGCATTGCCGCAACGCTGGCGAAAATGAATGTCGTACTCCATTTTGCCAAAATTGATACGCACCTCGATCAGGTAGCTGACGTGTTTTACGTGTCCGAGCCGGATGGCTCGAAGTTCACCAACTCGGAAAGACGCGCAGAGATTCGAAATGAACTGTTAAGCATGTCTTCCTAGGCCACTTGTATGCTCGAAAACGCCACAGGATGCCGGAGAAAGTGCAGGTTAGGTAAAGCGTGAGTGCAGTGCCACGTACGTTGGGTTGACGATTCACAAGGATGATTCGTTCGTTGATTCGTCGTGTTCAATTTCTTGCGGGCGATTTCGCTTGCAGCTACCTGAATATGCGGCAATCTTTCAAATGGTTAGTTTTTAGTGATTGTTGCCTGACGCTTGATCTAAGCCGTGTAGCAATTTTTTTGTGGCTTCACAAGAAATTGTCATACGATCACCAGAGTCAGTGGTTCGACTCAAGGCTGAATGCCATGGTGCGGTCGCATGCTACTCGCGATTCTGCGAACCATGAAATTTTACGTTTCTCCAGCCAGGGATGGTCTTTTTATGCGTATTGAAGCTCTCGCGATTTTGATTCTGGCAATGTTGATCGCAAGTGCCACTGCTAATGACGAGATCGAACGCCTCTTGACCGACCTCAGTTTCGGCGATGCAATGTCGTCGGATGAATCCGTTTCCGTTCCCAAGCGAGATAAGCCAGGTCTGCAGCCTATTGCAACGCTTCCGATTGGGAGAAAATCGATTGAGATAGCAAGTCCTATTCACAATCATGCTGCCTTCCCCATTTCTTCTGAACACGTTGCGGCCGGATCT
>NZGD01000034.1 GCA_002690925.1 Rhodopirellula sp. | reverse complement strand
CTCAACAGAAAACAAGCCTTCGGGCCCAATTCATCACCAAAAAATCAACGAATGCCCGCTTCGGACTGTCGCCAGCCGAAGCGGGTTTTTTCGTGCGCGCTCTTCACTCAATCAAACTTCGTTTTGTGAAATAGAGATTCCAACCTCTGATTGACGCTACCACCGACCAGCGCAAACATCGTTGCACCACTGGCAACATAGCTCTTCCCTATATACTTCCAACACCAAAAGTCCGACCTCGGTTTAGGTGACTTGTCGACTTGCTTGAAATGTGACTTCCTCGTACAGCTTGATCACAACAAATCCATTCCCATCAAATCCAGCCTGAATCGAGTCTCCGCTACCGTGGCCCAAGAAAGTTTTGAACGAGACCTCCATTCGAATCCCTGGATCGAGGTTTCCTGGCCATGCCACCGTCGCGTTGGGGTCCGTGATCACGGGACAACCCGGAGCGACCACCAGAGTGATTGGATCTTAGTGTGTTGTAAACGCTACCATCCCAGCCCCATAAAGATTCATATTGAATAACACTGCCACTACGCATGCCGGAAACCTGCTTCAAATTTTTTATGTCAAATTGAATCGATGTTTCAAACGCCATCAGATCACTGCCATTGATAGAAATCGACTCCCCCTGCAGTCGTAAGATAGTGTGTGTTTTTCCTGCATCGACAAGACATACCTGACTTGCCCCTCGGCTTTCGGCAGATGCACCCCTTCACCTGAGACTGCTTTTTTGAGCAGGTTCACGACCCCGCGATCTATGATTCCCAAACGATTGAATCGAGCATCGCGACGAAATGCGACCATCGCTCGCATTTCAGTCCAAATCGAACCGTCGAGATTCAATTCCAACATTCGAGCAGTTTCCGCTTCAAAGACACCCTCGCCTCGATCTTGCTGACAGCTTTGATTCAAGACTTCTTCAATCATGCATTTACTCATGCTTTTGCCATAGGTAATCAGGCTACGAACATAGAATTGGGACTGCTAAGTAAGCCACCACAAATCCATTGTGCCGAGAAGCTAACTAATCACGACGCTAAGGAGGAGCAAGACGCTCAAATACAGGGACCAAATCCGGGGGTCGGGAGGATACAAATATGTTTGCGGAAAGTAAGTCAGTAGTGTTGTACCGTTCAACGCTACTGCATTTGCTTTATACGGCTGTCAGTGGAAATCCCCAGCGACACAGATGAAGTCAGAGAATTCAAACGAGAATCTTTCAACATATTTGTGCCGGTATTCCCCGTTTCTCAAGATTTACGTGACAGGTAGTTCCATCTCAGCCAGATGGACTCTGCGATCTCAAGCCTCTGGAACACTTCTGCTTCTGACTTGCCGGCCGCGAGCATCCCAATACCTTCCTGGAGCAGTTTTACGATCTGTTCGGGCTTACGGCGTTTTCGCTTACTGGTCATCTAAGATATCCTTGTGAGATTCTTCATATAACACGCGCATCAGTTTTACGGGAGCACTCCAATCCGTTCTGGAAAACAACCGAGGCTCCACGGGAATTCAAGTCATCAGTTTTCCGGCATTCACGGGCATACCGCATTGCAGCTAATGTCTTGTTTGTCGATCCATCGAAATTGTTACACAGAAGATTGCAGCATTGGCATGAACTCAACTTAATATCGTGTCAAACACCGGCTCGAAGTAGCCGAGGCAGACTTGTTGCTAACTTGTCCACTTCACCGCACGGATGAACTTCACATGGCCGCAATGGCGTCCACTACCGATTTTTTGAACAAACGCGGCGTTACCACCGCACGAGTCGAAAATTCAAATGCGTAGTGAGGTTTAGCATCACAAATACTGGCCTCATGCAACACTTTGCCCAGCCGTTGAAAGTGCTGGTTTGCTACACGATCCATCCCCAATTGGGACGATTTGCACACCAACCCGCCCTCGAAAAAGAGACGCAACTATCTTCCAGTTACGTTTTAATGCAGCCCCAGATGATCCTCGCCGCATGACCATCATCGGGCTGATTAGAGAGGAAAATCTTCTTCTCCAGCAGCCTCGGCGTATAACGGCATGTGCCGGTAGTAAACCTCCAGCATCATCGTTGCGAAGGAGGTAATGCACAGACGACCAGCATTCGAGGTATGTCCACCTTTCACATACCAACTTCCCTTAGCCCCGCCTTCTTGGGCCTGCGACCCAACCAGATAGTCACGCAACTCCACATTGAACTTATCCCACTCAACGCCACCGTACTGCCTTAAAACCTGAGCAGCATAGTAGTCGTAGTAGAAATCGTTCTTGCTGACACCATGCTTGCTGATTTCCTTGACCCCGGCAATGATCCCCGGATGGGTCTTATTCCAACCGGTGTACATTCGGCATAACAATCCGACAGCACTGGTCGCTGGACGGAATTTGGGCACTGGTCCGGTGTATCCGTAGACAGCTCCACCGTTTGACTGAACCTTGTCAAGAAACAACATGGAACCTTGAATTGTTTGCGGCGGCACTGCGAGGTGCCCCATGTATCCACTTTTGAGAGCCATCAGCTGCCATCCGACAACAGACGTATCTCCGCCACCTGTTCCGTTAGGTGAGTATCTCCACCCACCATCGTTACATTGAGCAGTAATGATGAAGTTCAACGACGCTTGTGCGTACGGAAGTAAAGCTCGATCCTCCGTCATTGCGTAAGCTTCACAAAGAGCGATGGCGGCCAGACCATGAGAGTACATGTTGCCTTTCCCATCACGCAGATCCAAAACAGGCAGGCCATTCTTCTTACCTTGTTTTCCGTTCTTCATCAGGAAGAACAAACCAAGCTTGACATTCTGCCTGAACTCTCCGCTCAGTTGTGTTTGCCCAGCCCCCAAGAATGGAAGTAACGCCATTGCCGTGGCAGCGTTGTACGATTTGTTGTAACTGGCATCACAACTATCTTTGCAGCGCCCCTTACATACAAGCTCATGCTGATAAGTCCAACCACCGTTTGGCATTTGATGGCGAGAGAACCACTTCAGTGCCTCCGTCACGGCTGCTTCACTCGATGGTGTCCCACCGTAGTCACGGAGCATCTTCTTTTTCATATCAGAACTGCGACTGCCCATCGGCTGGGCGGTCATGGACGCCAACGTTTGAAGCGATGCAGCAGTGGGAGCCATCTCTGACTGAAGATCCGCAACGTCAAGCTCAACGGCAGCTACCTCCATTGGCTCAACCTCAACCGGTTCAGTGATCTCCATGGTTTCACTGACGTCAACCGGTTCGGTTTCCTCTTCCATCTCCGAGAGATCACTATCATCAATTTGCTCAATCGCAAATTCTTCCATCTCCGGCCCATCATCCGTCGAACTGCTGGCGGAGAGTACGTTCACAATTTGTGTAGGATCAGCGATCGTCACCAAACCGAGAATCAAAAGAATGATCACGTGCACCAGCGTGCTTACAAGCCATGCGGGTGTTGCCTGGAAAACGAGGAACTTGCGTCGCAAATCCGCCTCCTCAACATCCTCTTCAAGACCATTCTTAGCATCTTGGTTTTCACTCTCAAAATCTTCTGCAATCTCCAATGCTTCGACTTCGGATTCACTCACCTCCGATCCATCTGAGGCAAGCATCGCCCCATCCTCAAATTGTGAACGACCAAATCCGAGCATTGGCCAGAAGACAAATGGTAGAAAACACAAACCGATTCCGAATCCCGGGCCACGCCCAAAAACCTTAGCAATCTCAAGGTACACCAAGATGACTACAGCAATATTCAAGACGGGGACAAGAAATAGAAACAGCCACCAGCTTGGCTTGTTTGCAATCTGCAGAAGCAAGAACAGGTTGTAAATTGGAATGAGCGATTTCCAGCCAGCGATACCAGCCTTGGAGAAGGTAGCCCAGATACCTGCAAGCGTCATCAAAGCAAACACAGTCCCCAGCACGGCAAAGACCACAAGTGCGGCGATCCCACCATAAAATCCCGCCAATGCAAATTCTTCTAGGGCACTATTTCCCTGCGCAATTGTAACGAAAGCAAGCTGTTGGCCGATTGCTGGCATGATCAATCTCTCCAGTGGTGTCGAACCGGTCGCCGTGGACATCTGAGCGAACAGATGCCTAAGGTTGGACACCACTTATTAGACGAGCGAAAGGAAAAGAACCCAGCTAAATTATAGCCGAATTGCATGAAAGCATCTGCAATTAAACCGGGTTAGCGGGAATCAGCTGCCCCTCACCGAGCGATTCATACAGCGTTACCCGTATAATCCAACGCGCAACCAGAAAGAAAGTACCCAACTTTTCGCGGCGACGCAAATTTTTCGCGGCTACCCAAAGGACGGCTCGAAGACGCCTGAAGGGCAGCTCTACGCAAAACCAACGCCCCCCCTGATATGGCTACGCCAGCCGCTACTCTCGTTGGTCGTACCGCAGTCGTTCAACATTGACAATCATTTGAAAATAGTTCGACAGCTTAGGCCTCACCCACTCGGTCGCCTGAACGCGTTTTGAGCCATCGCTTGGCCCAACCCAGCCACCCACGAGATCCAAGTCCAGATCTATAGTTCCAATCCGTTTAGCCGTGGGGTCGGTAAGCCGCAGCCGAACACAACCAATGGCTCCTTCCTCTGAAGGTTTCTGACACATGTCAGAGGCAGCACCCGAGCTTTCTGTATTCCAATCAAACCCTCGATCATCAAGTAAAGCATGCCTTAAATGCCCCAGACTCGGTGTTCCTGAGAGATCAACTGGATCAAAACTACTCGAACCAATAGGTCTTAGTTCGATTTTCTCGGCTAGTTGCAATGCCGTGATTGTTTCGGGTCCCCAGAACTTAGTTGTTTGCTCGAGTCTTGTTTTTCGAGCATAAATACTGAGGCCAGCACCACAAATACCAAGAATTACTACTCCAATTCCGAGCAAAACGCCGGATCTGGTAATCTTTGCACGTGGATCCGAGTACTTATCGAGATGCAAATCCGCACCCGACGACGCGTCAGGACCAGCCTCCGGTGTTGCGGAAGAAGTCGAATGAATCTCGGTATCGCTCAGATGGTTGTTCATGAAGTAAGTTGTCTGTTCTGGCAGTCATAAGAACAAGTAGGCAGTTAAGGCATAAGTATGATACCGTCACCGCAAGGGGTACCCTCATCCATGGTTCAAGTGCCCTTGGATGACCGCAGTTACCAAATCGATATCACGAGCGGATCTCTTGAAGACGCTACGAATCGAATCCACCAAGCAATTCCCGACCTTTCACATGCGATTGTGATCGCGGACGTGGCAGTCGATGAGGCTTGGGCGAATCAGATTTGCGACGGTCTGAGCACGGGACCGAAACAGATCCGAATCAGTCGGCAAACCGTAGCTTCCGGAGAGCCAAGCAAATCGCTGGCGGAATTCGAACGCCTGCTATCTTGGGTTTTGGCGGAAGGTGGTGACCGGCGTAGTGTGATTGTTGCTGTGGGTGGAGGGGTGATTGGTGATTTGGCGGGTTACGTTGCCGCGTCCTTTACCCGTGGGATTCGCTTCATTCAGGTTCCCACAACCCTTCTTGCAATGGTTGATAGCAGTGTCGGTGGCAAGACAGGAATCAACCTGCCCGGTGCAAAGAACATGATTGGTGCATTCTGGCAACCAAGCCTGGTTCTGATCGACACAGAAGTTCTTTCAACATTGCCAGACCGCAGTTTTCTCAGCGGATTAGCCGAAGTAGTCAAATATGGTGTCATTGATGATGTCAATTTCTTTTCGTGGCTTGAACGCAACGCAAAGTCTCTCGTCTCACGCGACAACGAAGCTTTACGCTACGCGATACAAATGAGCTGTGAGTGTAAAGCTCGCATCGTTGGTGAGGACGAACGTGAAACCAGTGGTCGACGCGCCATCCTCAATTACGGCCACACCTTTGCACACGCTATCGAAGCCACTGCTGGGTACGGAAAACTGCTTCACGGAGAGGCGGTTTCCATTGGCATGCAAATGGCTGCCAAATTGGCGATCGATCTCGGTCTGACAGACAAAACACTTCTGCAACGCCAAACTGAATTACTCAAGGCGTGCCAACTTCCTACTCGCCTTGCAGCGGCTGATCCAGTTGCAATGCTACCAGTCATGATGCGTGACAAAAAAGTCGCCCATGGAAAGCTTCGTTTCATCCTTCCAACACAATTAGGTTCTGTTGAGTTGGTAAGTGATGTCAGCGAAAAGGCAGTCGTCAAGGCAATCGAAGCCTTGCGATGAAGCCATGATCAGACCAGGTTCACCGACACGGTTTATTCAATCTGCAGTAGCAATCAAAGGTCACGTCGCAAATCACCGCTAAATTTCGACCTCTTTTTTGCGAAGTATTCCCGCCATCGCTGCTCGTCGTATCCATAGTCCACCTCGGGCTCAATTGCCTGAAGCAGCGACAATACAGCGGGATTCTTGCAAGTTTGCACGTAAACCTTCTTCTGGCCTCCCGTCTGCAAACCACCGCCCCCCTCTCCAAAACCCGCATTGATTGCTGAACTGGGTGCCTGCTCAGTTTTGTGAGTGGTAACGAGCGCATCCACATAAGTCATTGCAAGTTCCGGGTCTGGAAACGACGCTAACCCAAGAGCTGCCCGATTTACCAACGCGTTATCATTTTTTGTAAGACATGGCAAATAGGTCGCGACTGCCGAACCCGCTCCATATTGCACCAACTGATCCAACGCTGCTTCCCGTATCACGGGATCATCTTCCATCAAACCAGCTTGGACTAAGGCCTGCACCGATACCGAATCGCGAAATTTCCCCAGCAATCTGATCCACAACATTCGGAGATTTCGACTTTGCGTTCCGCGTTCTCGTGAATCGCTTAGCTGGTCAGCGATCGCGCTTGATGCAAGTGGATCCTGGATCGCCTGCAGCGATGCCAATGCCTCAGGTGACTTTTTTGTATTACGAAGCACTAATGCAACAAGACGCTTCACCTCTTTGATCCACTTCTTTGCGTTCACGTCTGTGTCTTGCTGATAATCTTCAATGGCAACGGATTCTGGCAACTCCCACCTGCCAGCCCGTGAAATCATCCCCCGTCCACGCATCAAGTCTGATGTTCGAATCCACTTCCCATTCTGCTTCTTGTATCCCAAACCAGCACGAGCCTTTGCATGCTCGGGATCGAGTGTGATCGCACGCTGTAAATGATGAGTACGATAATGCTTCGAGTCTCCGGGCACGTTGCTACCTGTAACGCACCAAACAGCTAATTCGTAATGCGATTCAGCATCGTCACCCGCGCTGGCCGCCCGAGTCCGATACGCTGCAAGTTGATCCGAATCGATAACTCTGCGGACACGACTCAGTGGTAAAGCAACATGAATTTCGTCGTCGACCCGAACGATCACCGAGTCAGGCTTTCGACTTGCCTCGCCTGTCAGGTGACCACCACCCGAGATTTCCACGGTATCGGCGCTGACGAATTGGCCGGGGAGTCCCAGAATCTGAACACCAAAAAATCCAGCGGCCACAACGATAAAAAAGAGTCGTTTGCTCATCAAAAATTCTCTTTCTCAGCGGCTATCTCCGCCCCCGTTTCGCACGACGACAGAGCCATTCAAACTCGAACACGTATGTGTTCCAATCGGTAATTTAGCTGCTCCTGCTTCAGGGCGGGCCAATAAATCCCCGTCAAACCCATCAAATAGTCGTGTTATCGTTAAAATCGTTGATCTGAGACTCACCAGAAGTCGATAGATACTTGACTAAAGAGATCACATTTATACTATATCGAGAAAAGCACACTTTCCACAAACTTTCCGCCATGTCCGCACGGCCAAAACCACTGATGAACGCTCCCGTACCACCGGGTGACTCTGCTAAGCCAGATCCCAAGGCAAAATCAGCTGCAACGTTGAAAGTTCTTGCCCCCAACTCGGACGAACCACGAGGCGCCTTGGCTGCCACGCCTCCTTTGCTTCCAACCGATGAGCTGCTGGAAGAACTGGAACGGGAAAGCCAAACTCTGGAAACAGCCACCCCAAAGCAGATCCTTAAATGGGCTGTTGAGCGTTTCGCTCCCAAATTCACGATGGCAACGGCTTTCGGTCCAGAGGGCATGACCATCATTCATATGCTCGCAGAGGTTGCGCCCGATACTCCGATTTTCAACCTGGACACGGGCTACCAGTTCAAGGAAACGCTTGAACTACGAGAGCGAGTCAAGGAGAAGTACGGAATTGAAGTAGAATACAAACTGCCTGAACTGACAGTTGCGGAGTACGAACTGGCGAACGGTGGGCCAGTTTACAAATCAAACCCAAATCAGTGTTGCTTCGACCGAAAACTCAAAGTATTGCACGAATCAGCGAAAGGTCACCACGCTTGGGCGAGCGCGATTCGTCGTGACCAGAGTCCCGACCGCGCGGCGGCGCCGATCATAGGCTGGGACCGAAAGTTCCAACTCGTAAAGATAAGCCCTTTGGCGAATTGGACGAAGAAAGATGTATGGTCACTGATCACCAGCGAGAACATTCCTTACAACCCCCTTCACGATCAAGGATATCCGAGCGTGGGCTGCTTCCCATGCACCCGCGCGGTCTTACCCGGTGAAGACGAAAGGGCTGGCCGCTGGAGCGGCTTTAAGAAAACCGAATGCGGACTCCATTCTTCCTAAGCAGCGGAGAAATACAATGGTCATCTCCGCCCGCGTTCATTACGCCTGCGTTGCGATGCTGGAACTTGCGATCCAGAATGATGAGGGTTCCCCGGTTGCGATTCGAGAAATAACAGATCGGCACGGGGTTCCCGGACCATTTCTCGTCCAGATTTTACGCAGCCTCCGTACATTAGGGTGGGTCCAGAGCGTTCGTGGCAGCCACGGTGGATATCGACTTTCGGTTGATCCTGCCACCATCACACTCTTGGACATTGCAGAAGCCATTGGCTCGCAAGAAGCAGGTTGCCGCACAGAAGCGAAGGGCACGCCGATAGCCGTTATGCTGCAAGAGCAATGGGATGATGCTGCCGATGCCTCACGCAGAGTACTCGGCCAAGCCACGCTAAGTGGTCTTGTCGAACGTGCCCAACACGGCGACTCGAGCATGTTCTATATCTAGGTCGAGTATTCCCGCGTCTTTGTTCAACAAGCGAAGCAGACTCGCTATTTTTTCTTGCCACCCGGGCGTTTTCGTTTGTTTGGTTTTTCGAAGGTTGGCTCCGGCTTGGCCACTTGACTTCGAATCCGTTCAGCCAAGGACTGGGACTTCACAGGAGCGGTTGCAGTACCAGCCTCCAATCCAGCAAGATCAAAGTGCTTCTTGCTTGGCAGCGTCCGCTTGACAATGATTCGCTCGCAAATTCCCCACGCACTACTGGTGATGAAATAAATACAGAGTCCTGCGGGGACGCGGAAGAAAAACAAGCCCATCATCAGCGTCATCACGCTCATCATTTTCTGAGTGAGTGCTGTTTGCTCATCAGTGGCAGGAGGCATGAACAGTTTTTGCTGTATCAGGTAAAGCACCACGACGATTACCGGAAGCACGTTGAAATAGGGGCCAAGCCAACCAGTCCCCCGACCCGACAAGTAGTCCAATAACCAATCTCCCCAATAAGCAAGTTTGTCAGGCCCAGCGAGGTTTGATGCCCAATCGGTGAAACTCAGCGCGGGCTGCTGCCTCATTTCAATATTTACAGAGAGTGTCCGATAAAGCCCAAGAAAGATCGGGAGTTGAATGAACATTGGCAGGCACCCGGCCAACGGATTGAGCCCCACTCGTTGCTGAAGTTCTCTTTGAGCCTTGAGTTTCCCCTCCATGTCGTCCTTGTACTTCTCGTTGATCTTTTTCATCTCCGGTGCCAACTCCTGCATTCTTTGCGCGTTGACAGCGGCCTTTCTGCTCAAGGGGAACATACATCCACGAACAATTAAGGTAAGCAGGATGATCGCGAGCGCGTAATTCCCTACTGCAGATAAACCATGTAGCAAACTACCCAAAAGTTTTGCGATCGCTGAAAACCAACCGTAATAGATGCAATCCTGTAGTCCGTACTGTGTCAGCAGGGAAGTATATTTCGGGCCTGCAAAAAGTCTGAGATCCTGCCGCATGAACTCTCCAGGCTCCAACGACTGACTCAGCGTATCTACATAGTAGGTTGAATTTACTGCGCGTTCCTGATGTCTGATAATCGCCGCAGGATCCGAGGCGATGCCTGCGCCCCCCCGATCCAGTGTCGTCAAAGAGGTCTGCCCTTGGGCGGGGACGAATGCGACCGTGAAATACTGAGAATCAACACCGACATAACTCAAGTCTCGACTGGGACCCGTACCATCATCGGCAAACAGTAGCGGAGTCATTCCGTAACGTGGCAGCGTCGGATCCGCGTTGATTTTTTCCTCGCCTTTTGCAGCCTTGAGCAATTCAAAGCCACTCACCATTACATGACCAGAGGATTTCGTTTTGTAAACGATGTCACGAGCCGCCGCGCCACCCCAATTCGGGCTAATTTTCGTACTGTACCACCAGCCCTCAAGACTGATCCCGTTTGCGCCCTCAAGCCGGACGCCTATGTCCTGCTTGGTTGTCCCCACATTCTTAACCTGGATACCTAAATCCA
Organism: Rhodopirellula sp.; assembly: GCA_002690925.1. GTDB lineage: Bacteria > Planctomycetota > Planctomycetia > Pirellulales > Pirellulaceae > Rubripirellula. The sequence continues at coordinate 13,449 of NZGD01000034.1, read as the reverse complement.
ACGCGTAGGATGTCTGGGGCAGCTGATAACTTCGGGTAATCCGCAGTGCATCTCCACCGACCACAGCCATCTCCGTCTGACTGAGATCGACCGAGAAGGAAGCACCTCCCGATTCCCTCACCACATCCCAGTTCAACTGGGTGGGATCTGTCAGCCCACGTATGGCAACGTTGGTATCGCCAATTCGCTTTTGATTCACTTTTGCCAAGGTCAACAAACAAGACAATCTTGTCAGGTTACCTTTGATCTGGTCCGGTCCTCCGTCTCGTGCAAGACGCATCAGATCAAGCGGGTGCTCACTCAGTTCAGCAGCCAGTGTCTTCGTCTTTTCGGCCCGTATCACCTCGACATCGATCTTCTGGCCCGGTCTGGTATTGGACAGGCTGGATAACATAGCCTCGCGAGATGCAACTGCTTCCCCTTCGATACCAACGATAATATCTCCGACTTGAATACCTGCAGAGGCAGCCGGTGTTCCAGGGCCGACAACATTCACCAACACCCCATCTGTGTCGACTAAATCTGTGCCAGCAAAATAACCGAGGTAGCCGCTGGTGACGTCTACACGACGATACTTCAGAGCACCAGCACTATCACGCTCGGTCAGCTCCAGTCGTTCGATGCCGGCACCTTTGCTGCACAAGGTCACCAACATGTAATAGTCATCCGCGGCATCCATGGATCCAACGGTCAGCCATTCTGTGTTCTGCGGTCGCTCGATTTCAGGAGTCAACGCTGAGGCATCATCCCCACCCGGCTGTTCAACCGCCGGACTCTCGGCTGTGACGGGGTCCGCACCATCGACGGCCATTGCCTGCAGATCCTCCGCGGGCACCCCTGCCATGACAGGATCGGGCTTCTCAGGCGGAACAACCAGCCATGACCGGAGAGTGATATAGGCGAAGAAGAACACCGATGAAGCGATGATGAACGTAATCAGACGACGTTCCACGATCAGTCCCAGTTCTGGCGGGGATGAGGCAAAGCAAGGCTGCGGCGCAGCCTTTGGCTGATTCCACAGATAGCGTAGGTCAGCTCACAAGCCCGTATTCTGCCCACCAAAGCAAATCTTGGGAAGGTGGAAGCCACTTCTTAGGAGACCACTTTTGGCCTGAAATCGCCGCCGCGAGGTGCCCAAACAAAAAAAATCACCCAATCAATGACAGGGTGATTTCACGTGTTGCTGGTTGCGACCGCCTAACCGTCACGGTCGAGTGGCGACTTCTAAAGGTGGAACAACACCCAGATAAGCCATCATATCGCTGATTTCCTGAAGCGTTAGATCATCCAAGAGACCACTCGGCATGATGCTGCTGTTGCTCGGCAAGATCTGATCGATCTCTTTCTCCTTGATCACAACGACTTGGTTGTTGGCGTCACGCAATTCCATGTTCTCGTCACTGCGTTGGCTGACCAAGCCGGTGAGCACACGGCCATCCAGCGTTAAAATCCGCTTGCTCGCGTATTGATCGCTGACAACATGAGCTGGGAACAAAATGGACTCCAGAATTTCACGCTTCGAAAAACGCCGTCCGATGCCTGAAAGTGATGGTCCAATGGCCTCACCGTAGTTCCCAAACTGGTGACACTGTGCACACTTTGCTTTGGTAAATGCGATCCGACCATGAACGGGGTCGCCAAAACGCCCCTTATCGCTGTCCATGTACTCCACGAGTTGCTCAAAATCCCACCGTGAATCAGCTGGATCAGGAAGCTCTGCAGGCACTCGATCGGGATTCGCTTTGGCGTACCATTTCTGCCAGGGCTTCATCGAAGTCGAAGCCTTCTCTGGTCGCTGCATTCCGGTCCAATGCTCAAGCAAGGATTCTACGTTTTCGAAGCTTGCACCTTTGTTTTCAGCTCGAACTCCGAGCAAAATCAACTGTCTAATAGCCATGGGATCATCCGTGGCAACATCAACAGAGGCCAAAGCCTCGATCACCTCAGAAGCCGTTTGATCTTCTAACACGTTCAAACTTCGGACCAGGTAGTCCCAGTTGTCGCCATCAGGTTTTTGAGCCAAAGCCATGGCAACCAAAGCGCGACGTTCCGGTTCTGTCCGCCAAAGTCCTCGCAGGTATGCACTTGATTCTTCATCCTGAGCCGTTGCAAACATCGCAACGATGCCAGTCCGCAATCGTCTTTCGATGTCGCCAGGCTTTGGGTTGGCAATCAGTTCACGGTCCAATTTACGAAGTACTTTGGCAGTCGCAGCATCAATCGGTCGTGGTAAACGATAAATAGCGGCAAGGGCAGCATTCCGCCACACGGCACCCTGCTCAAGGATCGCAATGACGTCCTGATCAGAGAGTGTTTTGGCAAAATCCCGGGTAGCGTTCATCAAATACATCGACAAAGCGTTCGACTTTGCGTCGTTCGCTGCGTTCTCGTAATACTTCAAAATCTGGAAGCGTTGCTCAGCCGTCCAATTGTTTGAAAGAAACTGCAGGCACATGGCAACCAAGGTGCGATCCTGTTCAGCATCGTCACCAGCGATGTACTCCAACGCTCGCTCTGCTACTTCGTCAGCTTGCAGATAGGCTGCCAAACGGATCAATTCATGATTCATACGTGCATCGCCCGCTGGAAACTCCTCGGCGATCTGTTTTCGCAAAGCAACCACTTTTTCGGGCGAAATTTTTCCGCGATGGAGGGCAACCTGGCACAATCGAAGCATGTCAACAAAATCTGCATCACTTAAAAAATCTGCCATCATCGCACTGCTGCGGTTAAGAACTTCCATACACGTCTCAGCTGTTGGATCCGCATTGACCAAAGCCAGCATGCCGACCAGCGAAACACGTGGATCTGTATTCTCAAGAACCTCCGCTCGCCAATCCGCAACAGGCATTCTTTCGAGCACTCTTCGAGCAACAAATACGAGCGACCGATCCTCTTCTGCGAGCAACGGAAGCAAATCCTCCGTATTCTCAGGGAGAGCCCCGCTTCTCAGAATCGCTTCACAAACCGAACGCTGGACACGCGGATCACTATCGGAGAGCATTTCCACAAGACGCTTCTTGCTTTGTTCGTCAGGATGAAGCCCCATCATGTAAGCGGCCTTTGCACGCACCAACTCATTACCTGCTTCACTGAGTTCCAGAACCAGATCCTCACTTGGAACCGGTCCGAACAATTGCATCAAATCCATCGCACGGATTCGATATTGGGCTGGATTGTCTTTGCTGTAGGCCACTCCGGCGACCAGTTGCCCCCATTCGTTGCCCAATTCACGCTTAATCGAAGCAATCTCCTGGCGAGCCCACGCGGACTCCAATTGGGGCTGCCTGACTGCTGCAGCAATCCCCGTTCCAAGCTTCTTCATGCGGTCAGGAATGTCACCTTTGTAAACGACTCGATAAACGCCGCCGGCAGTTCCTCTGCCACCTGTGCAAAAATACATTCCTCCATCGGGACCAACATCAAGGTCAGTGACGTTGAGCGGTTGCCCCTTAAGAAACACTTCGCTGTCCGCAATAAACCCGCCACCTCTTGGCTTCAAACGCACATTCAGTATCCGTCCTTCGGACCAATCAGCCAAAAACATCGAGTTGTGATATCGGGCAGGGAACATGTAATGCTCATAACAAACAGCCCCCGTCGGACTGCCTTTTCCCGTCTCAAGCAGATTCGGCAAACGGTCGTAGTAATACTCGGGCCACTTTGCCCAGCCAGTACGCCAACCGAATTCGCCTGCCTCTGTCACATCATAAAGAGCTGTCGGCCGGTACCAAGCGGTATCAAAGTCGGACTCCATATCGGCATCATGAACAAACAAACCGCCATTGGGATGAAACACCAGATCGTAAGCATTTCGAATGCCACCTGCGACGCGTTCCACCACTGAGCCATCAGCGTTTGTACGAATCACCGTTCCACCCGGTGCCTTGATGCCAAGACCATGACCGGCTGGATCTTCGTAACGGGGCAGCAAGTCTCCCTCATAAGTTTTCGGCAAGGTCTCACCAGGTCCACTTTCGCCTGTGTATTGGGTGTGACTTCCAAGCACGACATAGATCATTCCATCCGGCCCCAAGCGAATTCCGTGAGGCCCATGCTCACCGCCATTGCCCTTGAATTTCACAATCGCCTTGACCTGTTCCAGCGTTCCGTTCCGATCAACATCAGTCAATCGATAAAGAGCGGCACCCTCAGGGCCATCACCTGTGACGAATACTTCTCCATTAAGAGCAAGAATGCCTTGGCATGACTTAACCTTATCGCAATAAGTACGAACTTGCTCCGGTATACCGTCTTCATCTTTATCGAAGACGAGCAACAAAGGCCCATCTTCCTGAGACAGGATAATGTGACCAAACTCGTTGAAGGTCATGGCAATGATTGACCCCACTTGTTCGTCGCTCAGGACGCGCTGAACACCAAATCCTTTCTGTATCTGAAATCGTTCGCGCTGCTCTGTCTGCTCTTCAGCCACGACATCCACGTCCCGATCCCATGGGACAGTATCACCCAGTTTTCCAAAGGAAGCTGCTGAACCCCACAGACGATCGTTAAACAGGACAGTCTCCCACATTGGGCTCTCTTCAGTGCTCGTGCGCCAAGAGGGGCTGCTACTGAACGTGTACCACTTGTCTGACGCTTCGGGTCGAATCGAAACCCTTGCAGCCATGGCTGCTGTTTTTCCATGCGTATTGACGACGCGGACGGCGACGACATTGCGGCCGACTTCCAAGTAATCAGTGACGTCATACTCCTGCATTTGGCGGGCAGAACTGCCTCGACCAATCAACTTGCCATTCACGAAGACTTCATACTCATCGTCGGCTGCGATTTCAATTCGCCCAGCCGCCTTCATGCGCAGATTGATCGGTTTTCGGAATAAACAGACTTCACCTGGTGGGACATCAACGCCCACGCGGCTGCCATTCTTCCAAATCCACTGAGCCTCCTCAGCAGAAACATTTGCGAACGTGCATGTCGCGACAACAAACAATAAACATAGTGAGCGGATAGGGCCGTCCATGGCAATATTCATTCAATCGGAGGAACGTAGGGGTCCACTGAACTGCGGAAGGTAGGTCCGACCCGCCGTTGGACGCAAGATTGATCCTGAGATTAAGCAAGCCCCTGAACAATGAGCAGTGACACCGCCCACTGGAAACTCTCGCTCAAGCAATGCAACCTGAGAGTGGCTGTCCACTGCCAAGGCACCCATCAAACTGAGCCAAAAACCGGAAAAAACAACGTAAAACCGGCCCCTCTGAACGAAAGACCTACTCCTCGCGGACCACCCACACCACCCGTGTCCTGCGAGCTCTGCTCTGAAGCCACGGATATCGCAAATGCTTGCAAATTGGCAAAAACACAATCAAAGAGCAAAAAAAAATCCGGCGGGAGAAGTGATGATGAGGACAGTTTTTCGTGCAAACCCAGCGCAGAATAGGCAGTTCGAACAGATTCCTTCTGGAATCGACCACAAAATCAGTGCAACCAGATCGCAACTAGGCAACGCGATGAATTGCACATGAGATCGAGTTCAGGCAGAACAAAAAACGCGTAAGAAAAGTTTCAGAAATTGGATTGAGTCTTTGAAGAGTTCACAAGTAAGACATGTCTCGACAAGGCAGGAACATAGGGTCACAGAATCACAGCGAGGTGATCGCTAATCAATCAACTCGGCTGCAAATGACCGGCCAGCAGCGTGACAGTGCTATAAGCTCCGTCCACAGTCAGTATTTACGCCATGGTGACTGCGAAACAAACCTCACATTTATTTCTTGCCAACTGTCTGACTTGGACATGTGCCGGCTTCCAACCGACGATGCGTTCGAACCAGTTCTCAATCAGAGATGCCGAAGAGTACTCACCAATTTTCAGAGTGATTAGCAGGCCAATCAAATCACATTGACGATGAGTCACGATATTTTCGATGGTTGTCAGCGTCTGATCAGGTCGGACGTTCGAATCCACCAGCAACCACTTTGCCCCTCGAAACTGCCGTCGAGGCAAATCCCCCCCCCGTGCCCGAATGTGCTGAAAGTTTCGGTGTTGGTCAATCCGAGGATCCATTTCTGCAGGATCAATACCAATGACTCTCAATCCTAGTTCAAGCAATCTTCCACAGGCACCACCGGGCGCACTCCCAATTTCGACAGCCAAATCGCCCGGTTGCAAATCAAATCCGCTCCACGTAATCGATTCCGCTGCCTTGTAGTACGCTCTTGATATCGGTTCGTTCAGAGGTTGTATAGGCTGCACAGCACCGGGCCAACGTGTGGGCCAAACAGTTGCGTCATGGACTCCCATGAACCAATGTGATGGATCGACTAGAACGACGTCCAAGACCCGATCACCAGGCTGGGCAATACGGTTTGGCGCATCACACTTCAACCATGTCTCTTTCAAGCCAGAATAGACAGCATCAGCGACCACGGCAGAGACTTCATCAGCTCCCGGTTCGAAACCAAACCGACCGATTGGTAAGCGATCTTTGGGCCAAACATGAAGTTGGTCAAACTTCCGTCCATTGGGATCATTTCCGACGAGCTTCGATGCCAATTCGGTCACCATTTCATAAGCTTCCGACCCACGAACTTGCCCCAAAGAACGTGAGGCAGTGCGCACAAAAACGCCTTCAGGCAGAGCCACATCCTGATCGTTTTTGGCCGTGACAAAACCGGGCCTCGAAAACGCCAAGCGCCAACCCTGCTCGGCCATTTCGGCTTTGACCACCTGTTCAGCACCACAGGCACAAGTCAGCATCGCGAACGTTGGCTTCATCATGGCTTGACCTTCTCAGATTCCATTTGACGATATTTCATGAGGCGAGCTTTCACCCCCGGTATCAACCGACAGGCATTCTCGAAGTAAAGTCGCTGCAAAACTGCGTCGGGCAGATTCAAGCCGTGAATCTGCCACATCCCCTGAGGTGGCGGAACCTTTTCACTGTAGGCAAACGATTCATCTGCTGTTTCAAAAAAGCGCCAATTGATGTGCAAGCGAGCTTCTGGCCATGGTCCGTCTGTTCCAAACAGTATCCGGTCTGAATACTCCATGAAAAATTTCCGTGCCGTAAACGGCTGCCGTCCGAGTTCAGAAATCCTCGACGCAGTCTCGACATACAGATTGGGATATTTGTCGAGCCATCCACGCACCACTTTGAGATCTTCGGGGTTATTCGCAACGTGTGCTCCAATGAACTTTGTTTTTGGATGCCTGCCAATCACACGATTTCTCGCTTCCAGCAATTCATTGCGCGACGGATATTGCTCGCCATGAAAGCTCCAGTCAGGATGCCGGCTCAGTTCTTCCCAACGCTCATTGGTTTCATCGATCGGTTCGAAGAATGCTGCAGGATCTGCAGTATGAACAATGATCGGTATGCCGAGTTTTCCGCAGGCCTGCCAGATGGGATCAAATCTACGGTCATCCACTTTGATCAGCGAGCCATCGGGATTTTTATACTCGAGGCCAAAACGCTTGAATAACTTCAGGCCGCTGATACCGCTTTGAACGGCAGCAGCCAATTGCTTTGCTGTTCGTTCCGCAAAACCGGCACGATGGCATGCCCAACTTGCTGGATTGTCTTCCGTGCCATCACCACGCCAGTCCACATTTGCAAAAACAACAAAGCGATCCTTGTAATTGCTCCACAGGAACTTTACGTGTTCTTCCAAACGTCCATTCAAGCTGCCATCCAATGATACGCACATCGCAATTCCATTACGATCCATGATCGCGACGTAGTCATCGAGGGCCTGTTCACTGCTCCGCAACTTGTAGAAAAAGTGGGTATGAACGTCAACTACAGGGAACGCTGCTCTGGTTCGGAGATGTTCTGCAACCTTTAACTGAGCGCGAGGTCGAAAGTTTTTCAGCAGCAGTTCGCGTCCTTGGCGGCCGTCAAGAGGCTTGGAAACCGTGGGTTCTTGAGCTACTGCTGATCCACCAAACATGAGAAACAAAGCCAAAATTGCCTGGCAATTCAGTTGCAGTATTTTCGCTACAATAGTCACTTGGAACACCTCAGATACATTGCACCGTCTTCTCGTTTGCATAGCAGGCAGGGTAACAGCAGGCAGGGTAACAGCAGGTTTGTTCTTCGCTTCAACATATCGCAGGAATCAACAGCAGGCGTGAACAACGACTCCCAGGACCCTACCGAGCACCAATCACTGGGCGGACAAGCGACCAGCAAGAAACTATCAATGGAGGTGACAACGCCACCTGCTGATGTTCCTGGCTACCGTCTCACTCAGTTTCTCGGAGCCGGAGCATTCGGGCAAGTTTGGGTCGGCCGCGATCTCAACACTGGACGCGACGTTGCCGTCAAATTTTACCTGCACCGTGGTGGCGTCAACTGGTCATTGCTCAGCCGTGAAGTCAAGAACTTAGTGCAAATGTCGGCTGACCGATATGTGGTACAGGTGCTGGAAGTCGGTTGGGACGTTGAACCACCGTTTTATGTCATGGAACTGGTACGCGGGGGATCGCTGGAAGACCTATTGAAAGTTCGACAGCATTTGCCGACCGATCAAGCCGTTGAAATGTTCCGAAAAATGTGCATTGGCTTGGACCACTGCCACTCCAAGGGTGTTCTACATTGCGACTTGAAACCGGCAAACATTCTACTGGGTGACGAAGATGAGCCACGACTGGCCGACTTTGGACAAAGTCGCCTGTCCAGCGACCAGACTCCTGCCCTCGGAACGCTGTTCTACATGGCCCCGGAACAAGCGGATCTCACCTCATCTCCCGATGTGCGTTGGGACGTTTACGCCATGGGCGCCATCCTGTATCGCATGCTTACCGGAAAGGCTCCCTACCGGGACGATTCCTTTGTCAAGCAACTTGACACTGCTGGTTCGCTCAAAAAACGCCTTCAGCGTTATCGCGAATCGATCGTTACCAGTCCCCCGCCCGAAGCTCATTTCGAATGCCCGGGGGTTGATCGTGCTCTCGCAAGAATCGTTTCCAAGTGTTTGAATGCCAGACCTGAAGATCGTTACTCCAACGTACAGCAAATTTTGCAGGATCTTACGCGTCGTGATGCCGCACGTGCGAAACGTCCATTGATGCTGCTTGGAATCGTCGGACCACTGCTGGTGCTTCTGGCCACTTGTTTCTTCGGGTACCGCAGCATCGAAAAGGCCAAGGACAGCACACTTATTGCTCTGCGCACGGAAGCTAAAGGCAGCAATGAACTCGCTGCGACATTTGCAGCCAAGACACTGGAGAATGAAATCGATCGGTATTTCCAAGTAACCAAAAAAGAGGCCCACCGACCTGAATTCATTGATCAACTGAAGACGACGCTGGAAACAGAAAAGGTCGTGACTGCACTCCGACAAATTGCTGACTTGGGAACCCCAGCCAAAACACATGGGTCAACCTTGGCACGCGCCGATCTCCTGAAACTGGAACAGCAGAAGAACTTGAATGCAGTGCTGCAAAGCCAACTGGTACGTTACACCGAGCCTGATGCCAACTCACGTCAACCCAGACTTGCCAGTATGTTTGTGACCGACGCATTTGGCACGATCATTGGAATCGCTTACCAGAATACGGAGGAGATCAAACCGGAGGAAAACAGCGTTGGTAAGAACTTCAGCTACCGCACTTACTTTCATGGTGGGCGGGTCGACAAATCCAAGCAAACTACCAGCATTGTCGAATCAGAACCAATCACTTCCACCCACCTTTCTGCGGCATTTCAAAGTACAGCAACCGGGCTGTGGAAAGTTGCCATCAGCACACCGATCTTTCTTGCGGACGAGCATTTCCAACCTGATGCCATTTTCGTTACCACTGTAAATCTCGGAGACTTTGAAATATTGCAGACGGAAGGAGCTTCCGATCAGATCGCTGTATTGGTGGACTCGCGTGAAGACCGTGCAGAGGGCACAATTTTGCAGCACCCTCTGATGGATGCCCGACGCAACACAGGAGTCAAATCAGGCAACAAGAAGTACCAAATACCTCCAGCCCAGATGCAGTCACTGCTCACCGGCAGTGACGTGAATTACAAAGATCCCCTGGCAGAGGCAGGGGACGGTTCATACTACGATGGTCAATGGATCGCGGCGGTGCACCCTGTAAAACTTCCATTCGATGAGAATGATCAGGAAAACGATTCCCGTCCGCCAACAGAACCTGGAGCATCCGACCCACCGTCTCCCCCCACTGAACTACCAGAGGGATCAGTCAGTGAGACCAACGAACTGAACACGGACTTGTTGGTACTGGTGCAATACCGCCTCAAGAAAGTGAACGCCCCAGTCTTCGAAATGCAATCCGCACTCCTCAGTGAAGGGGTTGCTGCTATCATCTCGATTCTGATCGTCACGTTAACACTCTGGTTCTTTGTCCAACGCGTCGGCCGACCATACCGCGAAACGCGTGGAAGCGTGGAAGATTCCAACAGCAACAAGACGGTTGCAGAGAACCCTGCTAAGACCATTACGTTGCGTTAACACGCCACCATCCGGAGTCGGATGGCAGATGCACCCCCACATCCATCGGCGAGCAAAACGCCATCACGTCTGCCTCTCGACCTACTTTTAAAGGGCATGAACACCCTAAGAGCTTGGCTCGTTGATCACATTGCGCAGCATCTGCCCAGTCAGAGCACGGTAACAAGCCTCGGCTCCTTTACGACGCATATCAGCAAGCCCTTCTTCGCAGTAGAAAGCTGAATGTGGGTTGATGATCAAGCGTTCATGCGCGGGATGATCAGGATCACGCCACGCCGACAGTAGTGGGTTCTGCAGACTCGGCGGCTCCTCAGCAATCACATCGATCGCAGCTCCTGCCAGACGCCCGTCCTTAATCGCTGCCGGTATCGCCGCTGTATCAACAACATCACCTCGCGAGGTGTTCACCAGATAGCTACCCATCGGCAGCCACCCGAGCGTCTCTGCATTGATCATATGGTGCGAGTGCTCGTTGAGCGGGCAGTGCAAACTCAAGACAAACGATTCACTCATCAGTTCCCGCAAAGACTCCACACGCTTGACCCCGATAGCCTTGTCGTATCCATCTGGTTTGAAAGGATCATAGAAACGAACATCCATCCCCATGGCCAAGGCGCGTCTGGCAGTCGCCGTGCCAATTCTCCCCAAACCGACAATCCCAAAAACACGTCCCCGCTGCCGATAAAGCGGAGGAGCCACGTGGTACATCCAGGGATCGGGCTGTGAACGCATTCGAAGATTGTAGAAGTTGATCCCGCGAGTTAGGGCGAGGGCCATCCCAATAGCAGAATCTGCGACTTCCTCAGTTCCATAGTCAGGCACATTTGCCACAGGGATCCCTCGTCTTCCTGCGAGAACGTGGTCCACGTTATCAAATCCGACCCCACACCGAACAATCAACTTACAACACTCAAGCCGCTGAATTGTTTCAGCAGATAGAGCCAAGTTGTGATAAAGCATCACAGCATCAGCTGCATCGATTTTCCCATGAAGCTCACGTTCATCATAGGCATCGTACGCTTCAACCGTAGCAACACCACCCAACACTTCACGCTCTATTTCCAAGGAATCATTAATAAAATCAGTGATCACAACACGTGGTTTCTCTGTTGCCATTTCGAACCATATCCTTCGAGTGGTAGCTACTAATTCAAATTGACCCAATCAAACGGTGGGGCCAACGGTCCAAGGGACGAACTCGTGGTCGCCAAATCCTTGCATTTCACTGCATGTCTGCTGACCACTTGCAACACGCAAAGCAAATTCAAAAAACTCATCTCCTACTGACTGTAATTCCTGCCCCTCGAGGACTGTCCCGGCGTTCAAATCCATATCTTCCCGCATTCGTTGGAAAAGGTCGGTGTTGGTGGCAATCTTGATCACGGGTGTTGGTTTGCATCCATAGCAACTACCACGCCCCGTAGTGAACATAACCAAATTCGCGCCACCCGCTACTTTCCCTGTCACACTTGCCGGATCAAATCCGGGTGAGTCCATGACAACCAAGCCATGCGCATTCATTTTCTCACCGTACTCGAAAACCTCCTCCAAAGCGGTACCACCACTTTTTGATACGGCACCAAGCGATTTTTCTGTGATCGTGGTCAGTCCGCCAGCTTTATTACCAACCGACGGATTATTGTCGATTTGCCCACCATATCGGCCCACGTATTCCTTCCACCATTCAATTCGATCCAATAGTTTCCTTGCCACCTCCTTGGATCGGCTGCGGCGCACCAGAAGTTGCTCCGCACCGTACAATTCTGTCGTTTCAGAAATCACCGAAAGCCCACCGCAGGCAACGATTCGATCAGAGACAACACCCACAGCAGGATTGGCGGTCAACCCTGAATAACCATCACTGCCTCCACATTCGACGGCCAAGCTCAAGTGCGATGCATCAACCGTCTCACGTTCAAACTGATTCGCCCGATCGAGTACCTGCTCAAGCAACGCATCAGCTTTTTCGATGGTCTGCCGAGTGCCCCCTTCCGTCTGCATCGTCAGCATGGGTATGCCACCATCTCGGGTCAGTTGCGTGCCGTCCGGAGCATGTAACGAAACAACGCCATGATGCTGCTGAAGATATCCCCCCGTCGTTTGCTCACAACCAAGACCGACGACCAAACATCCCCCGACATTGGGATGCTGCGCGTAACCCGCCAATACCCGGCCAAGCATCCTGTGTTTGAGCCCGTTGTATTCGAGAGCGCAACCGGTGGTGTGCGTCACTGCAAAGACACCGTTCACATTGGGCCAGCGTTGCATTCGCTCTTTGGTAAAACGTGAAACCACCTGATGACAAACCGTTGCGCTGCAATTCACCGTGGATACAACGGCAACATAATTCCGCGTCCCCACACGTCCATCAGGCCGGCAAAATCCATCGAATGTCCGCGAAATCGGCTCAGGAGACGCCGGTGGATTGATTTCACTCAGATCATCTGAAACGACATGATGATCCGTCAAATTTTGGGTGTGCACGTGGTCTCCAGGATTGATATCCCTCGTAACCAGCCCGATTGGCTGCCCGTATTTAACGATTGATTCACCAACCCGAGCTTCACTGACGGCAATCTTGTGGCCCGCCGGAATATCATGGGCAACTACGAGAATATGTTCGTCCATTTCAATTGCTTCACCGCGTTTCAGCGATTTCGTAGCAACGGCGACGTTATCAGCGGGGTCAAGCCTGATTAGCCCGGACTTTTCTGTTGCTTTGTTCATTTTTGTTTCGCGGTGCATCATCTTTTTAGAGCCGAAAAGTGGTCGAAACCGACTTCGAGCGGGTATGTTCGGGCGATGATCGTAAAAACTTCGAGCGAGGACGTCTTGCCCGTGGTTCCTGACCTCAATGCTGGTGCTTATATTCCGATCATCGCAAATTTGTACGACGCGACCCAACAGCTAAGAATCATTCGATGAAGATCCACGAATATCAGGGCAAAGAGTTATTCCGCCAAGCTGGTGTGCCAGTCCTGGAGGGAATTGTAGCCACTACACCGGAGGAAGCCGT
>NZGD01000033.1 GCA_002690925.1 Rhodopirellula sp. | reverse complement strand
GAAAGTTCGGAATCGAGTGGGGCTGACAGGAATTGAACCTGCACTCCCGAAGGAACTGGATCCTAAATCCAGCGCGTCTGCCAGTTCCGCCACAGCCCCGCGAACTCGCACTCCAAACGTCTATGAAAAGTGTACCGAACTGCACCAGCGGTTCCAGCCCGTTTTCGACTGATCCGCAAACTTATTCCTGAGCGACCGGTAACCCTAGCACTCGAGGCCCACCCGTCTACCGATTCCCACGCTTCACAAAACCCACACTTCGCTGCCTGCGCTTGACATCAACGGCGTCTGCCAACGGCAACATCTCGCAAGATGACGTCAACAGCGAATTTTACTATTGAGCAAATTCTACTATTGAGCCGTGCACGGATGCTTGCGGGAAAGTGCGAAAGGTCCATGCGAGGTCGATGCATGTTACGTTTCGCGAACGAGCTTGGACCGAAACAAGATAGAAACACACGCAGGCAGTTGCTAAGCCAGCCTCACAGCCACGTACCGAGCAGCCTCGTACCGAACAGAATCCGAACAGTAGGCCGTGGTTTCAAAACGATTTAGAAAAAAGGCGACAGGGACCTCAGGGGCAATGAGGCCCCTGTCAGTCGCAGGTTTGAAGCCAGGGGCAGTCGGCTTCAACGCGACATCAGCGCGAGGACAAGCCTCACGCCGTTAGTTATCTTCGGCCCATCCAACATGGGAGTCAATGCAACCCCCCCGCCAATTCCAGGAAGAGACCGGGGAAAACAAGTGGAACCGGGGACCTCTATTCAGCTCCCTGCTTCGCCGGTTGCCGCATCATCAGCGGCAACGGTCGGCACGACCCAAACCTTCAAGCTTGCATCGACTTCGCTGTGCAAATGTACTTTGACCGTGTAGAGACCAAGCTCCTTCAGAGGACCCTCGAGTCGAATTTGGTCCTGAGCAAGCGAGAAGCCTGCCGACTTAAGACCATCAACGATCTCCTGAGCACCAACGCTGCCGTAGAGATGGCCTTCATCGTTGGCATTCGCCTCGATAGTGATCGACTGCTTGCCCAACTCATCAGCCAAGACCCGGTACTCGCTCAATTTCTCGAGTTCGATGGCGCGAAGCTTCTCACGATGCTTCTCTACCATGCGACGGTGATGCTCAGTCGCCACAGTTGCCAAGCCTTGAGGCAAGAGGTAATTGAGCGCATAACCAGCTCTTACCTCGACCAAATCGCCTTGTTTGCCAAGATGCTCGACATTGTGAATCAGCAATAGCTGAATTCCGCCGTTCTCACCCTTGGGAAGTCGCTTGAACATCTGATTCGACTTGCGTCGTGTGTTTGTCCCTGTCATCGCAGAACTCTACAGTGGATTCGTTAAAAAAGTGGATTCGTTAAAAAAGTGGATTCGTTAAAAAAGTGTTCTTCAGTAGAAAAAGCTTGTTGATCAGAACGGGATATCAGGATCTTCGTAGCCTGGCCCACCTCCGGTGGGTTGAGCATCTCGCTGTCCGGGACTACTGCTGTCGACGCTCGCCGGCGGGTCACTGACCTGCCGCTGAGGCCTGCTTACGCCGCCACCAGAAGAGCCGCCACCGCCAGGAGAGCCACCTCCGAGCATTTGCATCCGGTCGCAAACGACCCGCAATTTACTTCGTTTCTGACCTTCACTTTCCCAAGTATCTAGTTTCAATCGCCCCTCAACCAGGATCGGCGACCCTTTTGAGAGATACTCACTTGCGACCTCCGCAGTGCGTCCCCACAGAGTCACGTCAACAAAGGTCGTCTCATCGACCCATTCGCCTGTCGCCGATTTCCGACGATCATTAACAGCCATTCCAATATCGGTGACTGCCGTACCGCCTGGTGTGTACTTCAATTCGATGTCGCGTGTCAAATTCCCTACTAAGATGACACGATTGTAGCTGGCCATAGTACTTCCCGTTTTCAGGTCGTTGATTTCGCCGTAGACATCAAAACGAAGCGTTCACCCCGCTTTGGGAGCATCGCTTCACTTCTGCTACGCGTCTGCTGCAACCTCAGCTGCAACCTCAGTTCCGTCTTCGGCCTCATCAGTGCTCGAATCCGTTGGCGTTGACATTTTGATCGACTCACCACGAGCGTTTGCCAAAATTGGCTCAACCAAACGTGGCTCAAGCTTGACGGTGAGATGGCGAATGACAGACTCCGCAAGCTGCAGAGCACGATCAATCGCGGGAATTTTCACCCCTTCGATCTCGTAGTACGCCAGCCAGTAGGTTCCCTTCTGGTGCTTGTCGATGGGGTAAGCAAGCTTTTGTTCCATCCACAATCGATTCACGTGCACTTCGCCACCGGCTTCGGTGAGGATGTCGTTCACCTGCTTGCTGACCCCACCGGGGTCACGAGCATAGTGATTACTATCCAGAATCAACAGGGTTTCGTAGGTGTTCTTTGCCACGATGTGTCGGTCTCTCAATTCTAACTTTGTTGGTCGCCATGCAATCCCAGAGGTTATCGAATGTTGATAACAACGGGGAGTTGTTTTCCGTTAATAATTTTCAGAAGTCGCACAATCCGTGTCACAACTTCATTCTCTTTTGACTGTTTTGCCTACTCACCGCCAAGATGGCCCTTTTTAGGGCTCGAAGGCGTCTGCTTGGGCGAATTTATTTTCTGTTTTTTGCTCTGGTTCTTTTTTTGCTTTGCTGCTGGGTCTGCATTATGACGGTTCATCGCAAAAGCGATCCCGCCAGAAGCCCAATCCAATGCAGCGTGTGCGGCATCCGTTGTGGCTTGTTCAAATGTATCAATTTCCTGTTTATTGAATTTTCCAAGAACGTAATCCGCGGTCTCCCAACCGTGGGGCGGCCTGCCAATCCCCAACCTCAACCTCGACACCTGATCAGTACCAAGATGACGGATAATATCGGCTAAACCTCTTTGACCTCCCGCTGAGCCCGATCCTCGAACCCTCAACCTCCCCGCAGCCAAATCCACGTCATCACAAATGACAAGTACCTCACTGGGTTCCAACTTGTAAAAATCACACGCTTTTCGAACGCTTTTCCCGCTAGCATTCATGTAAGTGTGGGGACACAAAATCGCCAGTTTTTCTTGAGTCACCCCGCGTTCCAATTGCCTCGGAGCAACTCCCTCTGCAAACTCGCCTTCAAAACGGACCTTGGAAGGATCCGCAACTGCCAACGCGGCAACTTTGGCCGCGACCATGAATCCAACGTTATGCCGGGTCTGCTCGTATTTTCTACCAGGATTCCCAAGTCCAACGATCAGTTTCATGCTTGCATCAGCCAATTTGAGCTGCGGGCATCGATGATCTCCGCGATCAGCCTTCACCCTCCGACTTGTCACCGCCTTTCGAGATTACCTCCGGTTCGGCCAGTGCATCGGCTGTTTCTTCCGAGGCTCCTTTTGGCTGTTCGATGTGGGTAAGCACGGTCTCGGCCGGTGTGATCAAAGAAATGCCTTCGGGCAGATCCAAGTCGCCTGCGGTTTTGTGCCCGCCCAACTCAAGATCAGTGACATTTAGACTGAGACTTTCCGGAATGAGCCCTGCCGAACACTCAATTTCAACTTCGTGAGCGTTGTCAATTAACAGGCCACCCTGCCGAAGACCGGCGGCATCGCCATGCCGATGCACTGCAACCGTCACCTGAACTGACTCTTTCAGATTGACGCGAATCAGGTCGAGGTGAAGGACCTCGATCCCCAACGGGTCCCACTGAACTTGGCTTACCAAGGCTGTTTCTTTGACGTCCCCCGCAAGCTCAACGGTCTTGCTGTGGTGACGCAACAATGTCTTGACCTGAGCGGCTGGCACCGACAAGTGCTCATTAACCTCCCCATGTCCATATAATACCGCGGGAACTCGCCCGGCCCGACGCAATCGTTCCGTAGCCGACGAGCCTACTCGCTCGCGTTTTTCCACATCTAAAACTTCGGCCATCTGTGCTTACCTATCGATCGATCAAAATGCTCTGCGAATACAATTCTTCAGCCAGAACTGCCCTGAAAACACAAGCCAGATCAAGCGAAGCGGACAAGTATGGCGGAAGAAAGCTCCCACGCAAGCCCAAAGCAGCGGGCAGCAAGGAAGTTGACTCGGCCAACCACAAGGCCTCACTCGCCTTATTGCCCCAACGGGCTACAATGGGGGTCCCCACCCCCCGTGTGAGCAAGGCGAGCATTTCCCAGAATCTGCCGCTTTCCAGCCCTCACATTCAGTCAGAGCCAACCTGTTGAAACCACCACCCCCTCAACCAAAGCAACACGTGCTTACCCAAAGCAAAGAGACGAAAAAGCTCGCTTTGGGTTATTTACGAAGCCTTTGCATTCATTTCCCGCAGCCGGTGTGCCTCATCCTGGTGTCACAAATCTGTCTCTTCACGTGGCAGGCAGAGATGCCTGAACTTGGGGCAGCCATCCCAGAGGTCACGACGAAAGCGAAAGACAAGAACGCCTTAAAAGGGAATTCGGCCGACGAATCACGACTCCTTGAGCGTGGATCGCAGATTTACACGCAAAGCTGTCAAAGCTGCCACGGGGAATCCGGACAAGGTTCTGAAGATGGATACGATCATGCTCTTACCGGTGACCTGAGCGTGGGCAGCCTGACGCAACTGATCAGCCGAACCATGCCCGAAGAAGACGCAGATGCCTGTGTTGGCGAAGACGCCGCCGCAGTAGCGACCTATATCCACGCTAGTTTCTACAGCGAAGCGGCAAGAGCAAGAAACCGACCACCTAGAATCGCCATGTCGAGACTTACTGGCCAACAACTCAGACAGAGCATTGCCGACCTTTACGGACACTTCACCCAGCCGCCAAGAACCTCCGATCAGCGAGGAGTAAAAGCGGCCTACTACAAAGGAACCTCGCGAAAATCAGAGGAACTGCAGATCGAACGCGTCGACCATGCAATCGACTTCGATTTCGGTACCGAACCGCCTGGCGAAGGAATCGACCCCAAAAGCTACCTGATACACTGGGAAGGCTCACTGAAGGTCGACAAAACAGGCCGCTATCAGATTGTGTTGCGAAGCACCTGCTCGTGCATGATGGAATTCGGAAGTCGCAAACGAGAACTGATCAACAACCATGTCCAGTCAGAGGGGCGAGACGAATTCCGGCGTGAAATTTTCCTGACAGCCGGCCGAGCCTATCCGTTTGAAATCAGCTTTTTGCAGAGAAAGCGAAAGACTAAACAACCACCCGCCCGAGTCTCGCTCTCGTGGATCCCTCCGGGAGGCATTGAGGAAGTGATTCCGCAGGAAAACCTGATCCCCGAACAGCTCGCAGATACTTTTGCACTTCAAGCCAAACTACCGCCGGACGATCGCAGCTATGGGTACGATCGGGGCACATCAGTCAGCCGGCAGTGGGACGAATCAACCACGGCGACAGCCATTGAATTCGCAGAGATCACCATCGCGGAACTCTATCCCAAATACCGGCACCGCTATCGCGGCGAGGCCGACGAAAACCGCAGCATTTTGAAACGGTTCCTCGCAGAAATCATCACGGTTGCTTTCCGAGGAAAATTGGACGATGCGGCCCGTCACCTCTACATCGACCAGCAAATTGCATTCTCTGAAGATGACGGCGAGGCGATACGAAGAGCCATGCTGATGGCTCTGAAATCACCTAGATTCCTCTACCCCACCCTGGATAGTGAACATAACCAGAGCCAACGCACTGCGAACCGCTTGGCATTAATAATGTTCGACTCGCTGCCATCGGACCCTTGGCTCATCAATGCGGCAGCCAAAGATAAACTACAAAACGAGACACAACTCACCAACGCAGCGAGGCGAATGGTCGATGACTACCGCACCCAGGCAAAGGCACTGACGTTCCTCAACGAGTGGCTGGGACTTCAGCACACGGACGATATCGCCAAAGACAGCGAATTGTTTCCGGGCTTCGACCCCCATACGATTCAAGATCTGAAAAAATCAATGAATCGTTTTTTACAGGATTTTATCGAAAGCAAAACGAGTGATTTCAGGCAATTACTGCAAGCAGACTGGCGATACACAACCAAACGACTCGAAAATTACTATGGAGCAGCTTGGCGACCTGACATGCCACCGGGCCAGCGTCAAGTGAGAGCCACCCAAGGTGCGGAATTACCATCACCTGAGGATGCTAAAGGAGAAACTGACGAAACGACAGACGCGCCACACGATGATGGCCAGATCGATTCGATGCTGATTCGAAGCGTTCGAGATCAACAGATCCATGCCGGCGTGCTAACCCACCCATTGATCATGAGCAATCTCGCGTACCACCGAACCACATCACCGATTCACCGCGGTGTTTTCCTGACTCGACGAACTCTGGGCCGCGTATTACGCCCGCCCGATGCTTCCTTCACTCCCCTGAGTGCCGACCTGCACCCTGAATTGACCACACGCGAACGAGTCCAACTACAGACCGGCGAGGCTAATTGCCAAACCTGTCATCAACAAATCAACTCACTCGGTTTCGCGTTGGAGAACTTTGATGCAACAGGGAGATTCAGACGCAAGGAAAAAGCTAAACCCATCAACGCCGCCGGTCACTACACTGATCGGAGCGGGAAACAAATCAAGTTCAACAACGCACGCGAACTGGCTGACTACCTGGCCCAAAGCGAAGATTGCCACCACGCGTTTATTGAAGCAGCCTTTGAGCACTTCGTGAAACAACCAATCACAGCCTATGGCAGTGGAACTGCTGATAAAATCACGAAGTCATTTCGAGACAGTGGGTACAACGTTCGCGAACTGCTGATCACCATCGCAGTGACCGCGAGTCGTCAACCTGCTGCTATACAGCCCCTACCGTAACTCATTCGCACAATAAGACTGAACAGCGGACTGCCGCTTTCATTACACCGGTCAATCAACCGACGAACAGGCAATAAGTAAGATGAGACACAGAACCACGCGACGTGACTTCATTCGAAATCTTGGCATCAGCGGAACAGCCGCCAACCTCGTGCTTGCACTTCCCAGCTTGGGGTGGGAAGTGAGTCGACAGAAAAAACAACGCTTGATCTTCGTCTTTAGTCCTAACGGCGTAATCCCAAAGCACTTTTGGCCGGATGAAGAAGGCGAAACCTTTGAACTCAAAAGAATCTTAGAGCCTCTGGCCCCCTACAGAGACCAACTCCTCACACTGCGAGGGATCGACAATCGAATCAAAGGCGATGGTGACGGACACATGCGAGGTATTGGATGCCTGCTTACTGGCGTCGAACTTTTTCCTGGCGACATCCAGGGTGGATCAGACACACCCGCAGGATGGTCGATGGGAATCTCGATCGATCAACACCTCAAAAACAAGCTTCAAGCTGACCCCACAACACGCACACGATTCGGTTCACTGGAATTCGGAGTGATGGTGCCAGACCGAGCAGACACTTGGACTCGCTGGTCATACGCGGGACCCAATCAGCCTGTTGCTCCGATCAGTGATCCCTACCAGATGTTCAACAAACTCTATGGCAACATCCAGAATCGTGTCATGCTTGCCAGCGTTCTCGATGACCTCACGGAGGACTTTAAGAAAATCGACAAATTAGTCAGCAGCGAAGACAGGCAAATCCTCCAACAGCATGCAGAACTCGTTCGCTCAGTCGAACTGGAACTAAAGGCCGAGTTCCAAAGAACTGAAGATCAAAAATCTACGGATGACAACCCCGCGTCGGCTGATCATGCCGTTCCCAAACTGCCGCCGAATGTGCAGGAACAAAACGACAACATGCCGCTTATCTGTCGGATGCAAACGGATCTGATGGTGAATAGCCTGATGTCGGACTTCACACGCATTGCCAGCATGCAAATTACCAATAGCGTCGGTAATCCACGAATGCGTTGGCTCGACATCAATGAAGGGCACCACACGATTTCACATGAACCCGACAGCAATGAAGACGCTTACGAACAACTGATCAAGATCAATACTTGGTACAGCGAGCAGGTGGCTTACATGGCAAAAAAACTGCAGGAAACGCCCGAACCTGGTGGCGACGGCAGCATGCTAGATCATACGACTATCATCTGGACCAATGAACTCGGGAAAGGTAACTCGCACACTCGGAACAGCATTCCGTTTGTGATGATTGGTGGAGGTCTTGGCTTTAATACGGGTCGGTCCCTCAACTACGGCAACCAACCCCATAATCGATTACTCCTAAGTATCACTGAAGCCATGGGGCATCCCGAAACAACTTTTGGAAATCCCGACTATTGCGGAGATGGCTCATTGACTGGATTGACTTGACGGGAACTTTCCACACACACTGCATACACAACGAGACCTTTGGTCGAAGACATCACAAAATGGAAGACTTCGCCGGCTTGAAGGACGTCGCCGGTCCTGTCGACACTAGCCAGCCTCAACAAGCCGAAGCTTACTCAGACAAAAAAATTACCCAATCACGACAGTACCAATGCGTAAGCAATGACGGTGGCGTTTTGCTTTGTTAAGACTGAAGCGGCGTTGGACCTTGAGCGGCGACTTGGAAAGCATCCGCCAGGACAGCGTACGGAGCATCCGCCGCTACTCGTTTTGCGTGGCACTTGGGAGACCATTTCAATGCTTGCGAGGCGGCACGATTCGCTCTGCAGGCAGCCCTTGATATCCGTTCATTGGTCGCCGCCAATATAGAAAAGATTCTCACTTCAACGCTGCTGCCAATTCCGTTTAAATTTGATACTGCGTTAAAGCGGGGGACATTGCCCTGAAACAAATGATCAGGGATGCAACTGCGAAGGCTTTGCCAGGTTTACCACGCACGAGCGTCTAGGCGGAAAGCCGACAAGCGAGGCGTGCTAATGAAGTCTGACACTATGGCAGGACGCCAAACCACTCGTCACGAACTTTTACACTCAACCATGCTGGCGGAGCGTCCGCTCCTGAGCCTTGCCCAGGGATTGCATTGGGCCCAGGGATTGCATTGGACGGCGACCGGAAAGACCATTCTCCAGAGGATTGATTTTGCTACGGCAAAGCCGAAGAAAGTGTTCCACTCGTTCACTTCACTTCGTGAGGGGACCTGCAAGCGCATTTGACAGCGAAGCTTAGAACTCTCCGTTCTCTGTCACTATCCTTTGATGGCCGCAACTACACGCCGCAACTGAGACATTTGCAGATTCAAGAGCGAACCAAGCTACAACCTGCCAGGTGCCGGGATACACCGGTTCTACAGAGTAGAATTAAGGAATCGCTGGATGCTAAGATAAATTGCTGGCTTCTAATCACCATCTCACATTCGACTCTGGATCAAGAACGATTTCGTCGTAGATCACCTGTTGAGTCGTCAAACGTATACAGGGGCTTGCTTGATAACACGGAGGCGTCACCAAGACATTCCTTGACATCACCGGCTTACAGTACTACTTCCCCGGCTCTTCGTTGATCCGGTACATTTCTCGCCACGGCAATTGAATACCACCATCAATCGTGAGTGTACTGCCTGTAATATACTCGTTGTTGGGATCACACAAAAACACTGCCCCGCGGCCAATTTCCTCTGGCTTGCCGAGTCGTCCCCATGGCAACTTTGCACCCTCTGCTGCGAGAGTCTCTTCCGAAAAAAACTTGCGTTCGCCCGGCGTATCTGTCCAGCCTGGATGAATGATGTTGACCCTTATCTTTTCCTTAGCAAGCTCACAAGCAGCGGTACGGGCCATTTGATCATTTGCCGCCTTGGCCATGTTGTAAGCCATCGCGCCAGGAATCGCCATGTGCGCGTGAGGGCTGCTAATCACAACCATAGCACCACCGTTGCCCGCAGCTACCATTCTCTGACCGGCTGAACGTACAAAGTAAAATGCGCCCCACATGCTAACATCAATCGTCTTCCTGAACTCATCGAGATCGGAATCCAAGAATAGATGACGATCGCTGTACACCGCGTTGCTAACGACAATATCAACTCCACCCATACGTTTCACAGCTTCGTCAACCAAACCTTCCACAGCCTGCTGATCTCCAAAATCAGCGCAGATTGCATGAGCGTCACTGCCCGAAAGCTGGCGGCATTTTTCAACAACCTGCTCCGCTTCATCAGGGTGACTGCGAAAGTTAACAACAACCTCTGCCCCCGCCCTCGCTAATTCCATCGCGACTCCACGGCCAATACCACGGGACGCTCCCGAAACGATTGCTCGCTTG
The DNA here is from genome assembly GCA_002690925.1 of Rhodopirellula sp. GTDB lineage: Bacteria > Planctomycetota > Planctomycetia > Pirellulales > Pirellulaceae > Rubripirellula. The sequence continues at coordinate 2,297 of NZGD01000033.1, read as the reverse complement.
CCTCTCAAATCCGTCATTTTTCACTCACTGCTGAAAGTCACTTGACCATAGACCGGTCAGTCTACTCCAGTCCGGCAGAACTCTTGAACGGGGCATCTCGGTTTGACATATCGGGTCGGCCTATCGCGCCCTCCCAACCCTGCGAACCCTGCGAACCCTGCGAACCCAATACACGGAGTCAACTACAGGCTCCAAAACCGCTTTATTCCCTCGATTTCAAAGCCCAAGACGCGTTTTCAACAACCCAGCCCTTTGTGCTCTGCCACTGAAAATCTTGATGGATCTGCGAGAAGAGCAGCCGAAGTGCGAAAGACCGTGAATAACCACAACCGCCTTTGGGAGACAGCAAACCGTGCAAAAGACGGAAAAACATCACCAAAAACGACTTTTATTGAATGAAATCACCCAAAAACAATCTTTAGTGATTGATTTCCGCCACAAATGATAGAAAACTATCAAACCAAGGACTTAAACACATCGGGTAATTTAGATTGGCTGGAGCAACAAGCGAAACGAGGCGATCGAAGTTGCGTGACCTCATCCAATCCCGAGGCTTCGCTTCGCTGGGTGAACTCGCCGACACACTCCAAGTCAGTGAATCGACGATTCGGCGCGACCTGGACTATCTCGAGAGCACCGGAACTGCCCGTCGAACGCACGGCGGGGTTTTCTGGACCGGTGGGACGGACACGTTGAGAGTTTTTGAAACACGCCGCGGCACCGACTGGTCGGCCAAGACCGCGATTGGGCAGATGGCTGCTGCCTTAGTCGAGGACCACGACACGATCCTTTTGGATGGTGGCAGCACTACCTACGAGTTGGCTCGTCATTTAGTAGGGCGTCCGCTTCAGGTCGTAACCAACAGTCTGCCGGTGGCCCACTTACTGTCGAGCAGTGAATCCATCGATTTGGTGATGATTGGTGGCTGCGTTCGCGGCAGGACGGCGGTAGCGATTGGCCCGATGGCTGATTCGATGCTGCATAGCATCAATGTGGGTAAAGCTTTCCTTTCTGTCGCGGGGATCACAGATCGCGGCTACTTCAACAGCAACATGATGTTGGTTGAAAGCGAGAAAGCCATGTTGTCATCAGCAGATCGTGCGATTGTGGTCGCGGACAGCAGCAAGTTTGGCAAGGTGAGCCTCAGCCGATTATGCGGATTACATGAAGTACACGCCGTCGTTACCGATTCCAACCTTGATTCCAAGTGGAAAGAACACCTTGCACTGGCTGGTACGGATGTAGTGTTAGCTGCACCTTCTGGGGAAGGTAAAGCTGCACAGGTATTACCGACCGGGCCCGACTGGACCAGTCAATCCGATTAATGCACTGCAGACACGTTCGAGCAGTTCCCCTACATACTTATCGAAAAAAATCGAAGATGAACCACGCGACCATTGACCGCTCAACCATTGAACAACTCGTTCGCAACGCCATTCGCGCCAATGGCAACAGCCTTCAGAGTGGAACACCCTCAGGATCTCCACACGATCCTCCGGGCTGGGTCGGTGGCAAGCCCAACTTGCGAGTCAGCATTTCAGCTCGGCATTGTCACCTGACCGATGAGCACGTTGAGATTCTATTTGGCCGAGGCAGTGTGCTGGAGCCGGAGAAAGATCTGTACCAGGACGGCTTTTATGCTGCCAAGCAAACAGTCATGGTGGTCGGCCCACGTCGTCGCATGTTACCAAGTGTGCGAGTGTTGGGGCCTACACGTGCGGACAGTCAGGTTGAGCTGGCTCTAACTGATTCAATTTCACTGGGCATTGATGCCCCAGTGAGGCACAGCGGAAAAATAGACGGTACTCCAGGATGCGTTCTTGTGGGGCCCGCTGGTAGCGTCCAACTGGAACGCGGTGTGATTCGAGCTGCTCGACACGTGCACATGAATCATTCAGACGCCGATCATTACGGCGTCAGCAATGGTGACATGATGCAACTGAAAATCAGCAGTTCTGACTGCAGCGTTGTATTTGACGACGTGCTCGTACGTGCTGACAAAGCAGCCAAACTGGAAGTCCACATCGATACCGATGAGGGCAATGCCTGCCATTTGGATGCTGCAACGGAAGTGCTTTTAAGAAAAGGCGACTGCAGTTGCAAGAACTAAACCACCAGTCGGGCCCGTCGTCCGATTGATTATTCCACTGGCCAGACTTTGCGTCTGGTCCAACCCCTTCCTTACCCAAGGCAGTTTTTGAGATGGCAAAAATTAGTGAAGCGCTCGGGATGATCGAAACCAAAGGGTTTGTATCCCTGGTTGAAGCATCCGACGCGATGATGAAAGCAGCGAACGT
>NZGD01000032.1 GCA_002690925.1 Rhodopirellula sp. | reverse complement strand
CATCACAACAGTGGGCTTCACCAAGCGATTGTAAGCATCAGCCTTAGACTTCTCTGGATCCAAAACACCAGATCGAACTGAAGACGCAGTATCAACTTCTTCGGTCACGATTGGCTGATCACGAACTGGAGAGATAACCAACGCCACTACGAACAGAACAATAAGCACGAGAGCCAATCCGATCGCGTACCATCGACCCAACAACACCCTCTTCCAGCGGTTCCAACGCTTCAAAAAAAGTGTACGCCCCAGAATATCAACATCGCTAAAACTCTGCGTCCATGCCGGTTGACCAGACAACAAAGGTGTAGAATCCAACTCCATCAATTCAATTAAATCTGACTCGCTCAGGCCTCCTCCCTGAAAAGGCGTGCTCGTTTCCGCATCGTCCGTCTCTACGGATGCCGAAACTCCAACACCGGACATCTGAGCTTTGCGCCCGCCCGCTTGCTGATACTCAAATTTGGTCTGACCTGCCCACATCAAGACTGTGGGTAAAATCCTGCCTACGTGGATCCGCTGATGAGCATCTTTACGCTGCCGTGGATCCAGTAGTCGATAAGCAGATACGGTCACTCTGGATAACTGGAGAGCCGCTGTGTCTGATGGGTTCGTGAGCTGGCTTTCTGCTAGAGTCCGTGAAGTCTGAGTCGCAGCCCGTCGAATCACTGTTAGACGCATTTCATCAGGACGAACACCCAGACGCTCAAAGTCCTCGACCTTGAGGTCTAACGCTGAGTGCGATTTGGGGAGCATTTCGGACACGTCGACTAATTTACTTGGCAATACGCTGGCTAAACCTGGCTTTGTGCTAGCTGAATTCAGCAGGCAAACGACTGCAAAAGCATTCGATTCTTACCGTATCAGACACACTGCACGCATGCCGGGTTCCCTCGATGCTGTCAAACATCGCAAACATCAAAGGCCTCTTGCAATGAGGCTACCGGATCCTTCCTCGTAGGAATAAATTCCTGTGCAATGAATCCATCGTAGCCCGTTTCCATAATTGCACGAATCACCGGTGGATAATTGATTTCCTGCGAGTCGTCTAGTTCACCACGACCAGGATTCCCCGCAGTGTGATAATGCCCCACAATATCGCTGTAACGGCGAATATTCCGGATCAAATCTCCATTCATGATTTGCACGTGATAAACATCGAATAGCAGCTTGAAATTGGCTGAACCCACTGCGGATACCAAATCGGCACATTGATGCAGATCATCTCCCCAATAACCAGGATGTCCTTTCATGGGATGTGAATCGTCTTTACTGTTGAGATGCTCCAACACAATCCCGACATTCTTTTCCTCCGCATAAGGAATGACACGTTTCCAACATTCAAGGCAATTTTTTCTAGCTCTCACATCCGAAATACCTGTCTTCTGCATGCCAGTGAACGTGATGACATTGGGAGCACCATACTCAACAGCAAGATCAATTCCTGATCGCAACTTCGCCTCAACTTCGGCATGATTTTCGGGATCAAGCGGTCCCTTGGCAAAACCGTGGCTTGAGACAAGTGAGATTTTCAACCCCAAGTCGGTCACGGCACCGTATTGGTTACTCGGGATACCCTCGATAGCCTCTAATCCGATCCGTTTACAGTGCTTTGCCAGAGTAATTGCATCCATAGGCTTGAAACACCAGCCCATAACAGATTGCCTGACGTTACCACCAGCTTTTTTCACAGCGACATCCTGCGCAACAACCGAGCGTTGAGTGAGTTGGCTGTTAGCGGAGAGGGTAGCACCAGCAAGCACAACATTCGAAGTCAGAAAGTCACGACGTTTCACGGGAACACCTCGAGAGATTAAGTGGGGTGGAAAGGCGAGATTGCATTGTAAATGGTTTTAGAAACATCATCAGCCAATAATCAACTAGCAGGAGGGAAGGGCAGGGCAGCACATTTTGCGTTTGTCTGCTGACTTTCGGCGGCGCGTAACATGGTGATGCACAACTAGTCTCCGCAGCAGATTGACAGAAATTGAGAACGACTTGGCATGCAGTACTTGGAGAAGCCAATCTTGCTCCACTGCCAACTTCCGCTGCAGTTCAGAAATTATCAGGGAATTACTTCTGTCATCCAGAAGGCCCGCTTCCGGTCGGCTCGCTGACGCACATCTTCCAGCATGACCTGGAGCGATCCATCGAACTGAACGCGTTTGGACCGACTGCCCTCACGAATCACAACTTCCTGGTTGAGATCGAGTACACCCGGCATCGGTCGCAACATCAAGCGAAACCGGTCAGCGGGGCCACGTTGCACCCGAATCTGATTATCTGCGCCAATCGCAGCAGATACTTTGCCTGCACGAATTCGTTCTGCTTGATCCCACAAAATGGGATCGACAGGAACACCTGACTTGAGATCTTCCAACTCCAACCACCAAAAGAACTGGTCGCCCTGGCGTATCGTTGCCACCTCAATCTCACGAGGCATTTTCCTGCGCTGGTGTGAGTTCAAGCCCATCCACTCATACAATCGTGGTAACTCATCATAAAAATATTCTCTGCCACGTCCGCGATACATTACGACCATCGCGTCATGATTGAACGTCATATAGTCATTGATGATAGCGCCACCAGCTTTCGCTCCATCCAACTCGCCCATTACCATATAGAGGGGGACATGACGTGAATTGGGTTCGTAATGAGGAATTGTCTTAGTAGGAGTTCCACTGATGGAAATCATCCCTGCCCACAAATCCGGATGTGCAAGAGCCATGTCCCAAGCAGCTGTGCCGCCCTCACCATGTCCCGCAATGAACACGCGATCCGAGTCAATGGAAGCTCGACGCATCGCATCTCGCACTGCAGCTAATACACGTTGGTGTTCCTGAGGTGTGTACTCATACGCACGCTGGTCAGAACGGGACCAGACCGGAGCAACGACAATGAATCCGCTTCGAGATCCGTACCCCATCCTGCCTTCGAGTTGCTCGCGGTAAGTCCCGGACCACCAGTCAAGTTGATTTTCAATCGGTGACCGAGATTCATGCAAAGCAACCACACAGGGGTACTCACGGAGTGGATTGTACTCCGGTGGTAATTGGATAACGTACCGAAACGAATCAGTACTGACATCGAACATCCCAGCAATCTGGGGATGCTGAGAATCTTCTGGCCACTGCAACACAGGGGTCAAGAGTGGCAGTATACGATCTACATACTCTGCTTCGCTTCCCTCAAGATTGCTCAGTTCATTCAGAATCGCTTTGCGTCTTGCAGCATCAACGGTTGAGAGATACTCAGTGATAAGGTCCCGAACCTGTATCAGGGAAATTGCAATGCTCAGGTTTTGCTCCCCAGAGCCCGCACCAAGGATCCACCCCGCGATCGCCAATGCAATGCGATTGTCAATGGGGATATTACCAACCTCACCGAGTCGCTCGTAATCACTCAAGCGGGGGAGAGTATCTGCAGACAAGCCTGCTTCCATTTCATCAAGAATCGCGGCTAAACTCGCCTGCTGATTCGCAGGCAACTTAAGCACTTGTTCTCTTAGCATCTGCATCAGAGCAGCTGATTTCTGCACTGGTTCATTGAGATCTCGGAGAGCGTCCTCAACTTGTATCTTTGTGATACGACTCACCTCCTGCAACGGGAAGCCTTGCAGGATTCCTCTCGCAAGTTGGTACTGTCCTGCCTTGGTTCGATCGTTCGCTTCATCTAACAACTGCTCAGCTTGTCGTTTCGTCAGCGCAGCTAGTTGCGGCAACAAGTCAACCTCTTCGGGAAAATCATCGATCGTTGCTTGCAGGGCTTGCTTCGCCTCCCGGTACCGCTCCGCCGCAATAAAAAAACGCACGACTTCCAAGCGAGCATTCAAATCCGACTGATCAGTACGTTTCTTAAAAATTCTTGCAAGCGTCGAGGAGTCCAAAGTGCGTGTAGAGATCCTCATATCCCAATTCAGGCTCGGTTTACCTTTTAAAGCGACGAGTTTTGCGTAACGAGAATTCACTTCCGCGATGCCTTGAATGATGCGAACTTGGCCTCCATCCGGACCTCGCACCGTCAAGATTCGTCTGCCATAGTCATTGAACGGTGACACACCTTGGATCGTTCCCAACCCACCGACAATTTTGCCCCCCAGCGGCTTTGGCTGCCAAAACTCCAGATTCCTTTCCATTTCTCCTACATCAACGGGATCTATCGCCACCATCCCCTTGCCATGCAGGTAAATGCGTCGCAAGCCATCATCAATTAACCAAATTGGCCGCAAGTGAGTTTCGCCTGCTGAGGCAGCTCCGAAGCCATCTTTGAGCGTTGCGATCTTTGCCATTGAACCTCGCAACACCATATTGTTACGCAGACGAAACAACTGCTCAGCCGACACCATGGAAAGCGGCAGGACACATGCCACCAAGGCACAAGCAACCCAGCGTGCGAGAGTTAACTTGATCATGGGCAAAACTTTGTAGTCAGGAGGTTCGGCGTTCGCCGCCGATTGTCAAAATCGTCACCGCACGCACCAGCGTACGCCCCAATGGAGCAACACCTTGTCTAACAGACCTCACGGTGGGCATGGTCTCTTCTACCCAATCCCGATCTTGCACGCTCCGCCACCAAACGACAGGGTCAAGCTCACCTGTCACCTGGGCCACCGTGCCCGAGGACACCGCTGCATCACTTAGTATCGGCTTGGAATTTGATTTTGTGGGAGAAATTCCGACGACTGCGACCAAAATCGCAGCTGCCAGAACAGCTGTCATTATCGGTGGAAGAGCACGATGCCCCTTTGATGAAGAAGCAACTTCAACTTGGGCACACTCAATTTGCCCTGATTTCAAGAGTGGAGCGATTTCGAGCCATACGCACATTTCTGACCAACAGTCATCACATTTGGCGGCATGAAGTTCTAAATCCCGGTCGGATCCTAGCGGCAACCGTTGATCCAATCGCTCGTGCAAGTGTTCGATAAACTCTTCACATCGCATCACTCGACCTCCTTAATTTCTAGTGTCTGGTGAGGCACGTGATCACGCGCAGACAATACACTGGACGTTAGATTTCTGTCACCGAAGGGCGTTTTCGGCTTGGGAATGACGTCACGCTGGCAAAGAATGCGGACCACACTGGACCGAGCGCGATGAACCCATGTCTTGACGGTACCCACAGGACAGCCCATTTCAGCGGAAATCTGCAGGTAGCTCATGCCTTGATCGTGAAACAAATGGAAGGCTAATCTCTGCTGCACGGGCACTCTCGCCAAGGCCAACTCCAACTCTTCACGAAGTCCATCCGCTTTTCTGTCCGAATACACATCATCGGTGACTGGCTCGGAAGTGCTGGTCAGCGATTGATGGGCTGGACGACGTGCGAGGAACGTTTTGCTACGATTCCCAGCAATGGTCACCAACCACGGCTCAAGTGGTCGACGAGCATCCCACTTATCAACGTGTTTTGCGAAGCGGGAAAAAGTCTCTTGAGTCACATCCTCTGCATCTTGGCGGTGGCCTAGGATTTTCAAGCAGACATGAAAAACCAGAGGGTAATGTCTCCGTACAAGTTTTGAAAATGCAGTCTCATCGTTCTCACGAAACTGCTGGACGAGTAATGCGTTTGAATCCTGCATAGTCCGCTCACAATCAATCGAAACTTAAAAAAGTCACAGTGCTGCGCGCGTTTTCCAAGGATCGCCTGGGGCAACTAACAAAACAATCGCTCCCGGCCAGAAAAAATCAAGCCTTTATCGTCGTGATTGAAAGGCCTTAGCGACCACTAAAGAAACGTTTTAAGGCAGTATCTGCAGCATCACGAGAGTTATCCGTGATTCCTTTCTGGAAGTCTTTAGGAAGTTTCCCGGGTTTCTTCTTGTCACGTTTCTTTTTGCCATCTGAGTCCGTCGACTCGCTCACGGACAAGTCGGTGCTGTCACCACCTGCCCCCACACCGTCATCCTCACTGTCGCCTCCTTCGGAAACTCCTTCGCCATCCGTGATAACACCGGACTTGATTTGAAACTGACGTGTCTCTGGATCTGAAAGCTTACGAACCCGATCAATTTGATCAGCCTCGTTGAGCCAAGAATCAACATCAACCTCCTCAAATCGACTGTCATGTGACCCGGCCTCAACAGTTCTTGCCGCTGCGTCGCTAATATCGGCAACTTCGGGCTTTTTCGGAGCCTGCAGTCCATGCTCGATCACAACTTCAAAATTCAACTTTCCGACGCGCAAATGGTCCCCACCTGCGAGAACCTTTGCCTTATCAGTCGGCAAGCGTTTGTCATTTACATAAGTACCATTGCGACTCTTGAGATCCTGAATCAGCACTCGATTATCTTTGAGAACAATAATACAGTGCTTTCTGCTGACCGATTCACTCTTAGGTCTCAACTGGCATGACTCACTACGCCCGATGAGAAATTTCTCACCGGAAACACTGAGTTCACGTCCTTCGTGACTGCCACTAAGAACCTTAAGCGTTACCTGCATCAATTGCTCCCGATTACTCGTCGGTTGGGGAAGGTATCAATCATCCCACCTACACGGCTTAACACGCGGCTACACGGCTTGAAACGCGGCCACACGGCTTGAAACACGATGAGCTCGCCAAACTTCGAAATACCAGCGTGTTCTTGAAATTAGTGACCGTATAAGTAATTAAACAAACAAACACGGCCCCTCAAGATGTCGCCGAACACTGAGACCTTCAGGAGGCCTGCAGAGTTTGGTTCCGAAGGGCGAAGTGTGGAGTATACCAGTTGCCCTAGTCAGTTTTGTCCACAAAATCAGTCCGAGGCCAATTTTTGTCGCTGCGGGCCCGCGTCTGTTGGGCCGGGATTTCCGCATATTATTATCTGTTGCGGAATACTCACGCATTTGAATCCTGGCGGCGATTGGTACTTGCGGCGGATGGTCGGGCGAACACGCAGCTGAAAAAGGACGCTTAACGGCGTGACGTCCAATGCGACGAAGCAAAACGCTCGAAACAAATCTGTTTCGCATTGTTTTCTTCCCGACTGGAAAGAGTGTCCACTCGCCAATCAACCCCCAGACTTTCGGATAGCCTGTCGGCTATGTGCGGAACCAACTGCTGCGCTGTCAGCTGCAACGAAAGAAGTTCATTGATGCCAGGAATTTGCGGGGCGTACAAACTGGTACACAGTAGAAGACTGCCGTGCTGCAGGACAGCTGCCCGACTTTTTCTCTGAGCACTACCTAGTACCTTATATCCACTGACGACCAAATCTTCTGCGGTACGCCTCTGAAAGCAGAGGAATTGTGAATTCTGACTATCCGGCCGCGGCCTCACCCCCGTGCGATGAAACGGCACAGCATGAACTCCAAAATCAGCCAACGTTTCCGCGATCGCAGTATGTGTTTGCTGATACAGAACGGAGCGAGGACCAGCCGAGCCAGCAGGCACCGGAATCGAAATGCTGTAGGTCAACTCGCGGTCATGCACGATAGCACCACCGCCTGTAGTCCGTCTCACGCAGCAAATAGAGTCGCTTTGAGGATGGGCAGCCCTTGTAGCAAGTCTCTGAAAATACCCCAGCGACAACGTGGGTTCAGCCCATTTGTAGAACCTCAGAACAGGCACTCCCGATTCGCTGACAGAATCCAGAATTGCCTGATCTATCGCCATATTTTCTGCCGCCCCCAGGGTGGCAAGCGAAATCAATCGACCGACGCAAGGTTTGGGCGATAAACCAGAAGCTGCTTGCGTACTCATCATCCAGCTTCAGCACACTGCTTTTGATAGGCAGCATGATCAAGCAGCGACTCAACGGAGTTTGACTCACTGACCTCAACTTTTACGATCCAACCGAAATCATAGGGGTCATCATTCAGCTCTTCGAGTCGTTCCGGAAGATCTTCGTGCACAGCGATTACCTTGCCACTGATAGGGCTGTAGAGTGGGCTGACGGCTTTGACAGACTCCACTTCACCAAACTCCTCACCTGCGGAGAGTTCACGGCCGAGTTCTGGTAACTCCATGTAAACGAGATCATTCAACTGTTCCAGTGCGAATCCTGACAGTCCAATGGTCCCAACAGCTTTCCCATTTTCTTCAGCCAAATCAACCCACTCGTGCGATTCGGCATAGAGCAATTTGGATTCATCACGTGACATCAACGGAGTCCTTCTTTGAGGGTCATGATCTGGGGCGTTTATAAAACGGCAAATTGGCTGGCTTTGCATCAACCATCTTACCGCGGATATCAATTTTGAATTCGCTGTCATCAGCGTTCGCTTTATCAACGTAAGCCATCGCGATCGGATATCCCAGTGTTGGTGAAGGTCCGCCGCTGGTGACTTCACCGATTTTTTGTCCCTCAGAATCGAGCACGGGACATCCTTCTCGGGCAGGTCGTTTCCCCTGCGGTCTCAGTCCGACCCGTACAGTTGACGGCCCGGACTCTGCAATCTTCAGCAAGGCCTCGCTTCCCAGAAAAGATCGATCTTTCAGGGTACATGCAAAACCAAGGCCCGCCGACAACGGATCAATTGACTCGTTTAACTCATGCCCATAAAGCGGCATCCCAGCTTCCAGTCGTAAAGTATCCCGCGCACCCAACCCGGCAGCGATGAAACCATCATTGCGACCGGCGAGCAACAAATTTTCCCAAATTCGATTTGCTTCTTCAGCCCTTACAATCAATTCCAAGCCGTCCTCACCCGTGTAGCCCGTTCGGCTCACGATAACTGGCTTAGCAAATTGGTCGGTGATAATGGCACGATAATACTTCAAGCGTGTAGGATCGAAAGAAAACAAACGCTTACAAGCCTCCATGGCCGCCGGCCCTTGAACAGCAATCATGGCAGTCAACTCGGTACGGTCAGACATCGTAACGGTGGGAAAATCGTCCAAAATGGGGGTCAACCATTGAAGGATTTTTTCACGGTTTGATGCATTCACCACCATCAAATGGAATCGCCTTTGAGATGGTGTCTCCACATGGGACACGAGAACATCGTCCAAGATCCCTCCATCTTCATTGCAAATCAGACCATATCGCACACCGCCAACCCGCAGGTCAGCAACTTTACGGGTCAGAACATGATCTAAAAAATGCTCACTGCCATCACCATCGAAGCGAAGACGCCCCATGTGGGAAACATCAAACAGTGCTGCTGCATTTCTACAAGCTTGATGCTCGGAAACAATGGACTCGTACTGTACAGGCATCTCATAGCCAGCAAACGGAACCATCTTGCCGCCATTAGCACGATGCCATGCGTCGAGAGGTGTTTTGGCTAGCTCGGTCATCATGGATTCTTTACCGTCTTTTAAAACTAAAATTGCGGGGTCGGCCTCCCCAAGTCTATCGAAGGTGGTGCTATCGGAAAGACCGGATCGCCGAGATCTTCGGATCGTTTTGAACAACCGACTGTCAGGAATGGTCAATTCTTCGTGCCCAGCGTTGCCAAAGAAGCTCCGAGCGGTGGCTTCACCGAACGCTGCTAGCCCCATCAATCTGATCACAAACTTCGGTGCCAACTGTGCCGAAGTGCCTGCGATTTGAAAACAAACGACCGAGAATTCTCCGATATACGGGCCGATAAGATCGCCAATTCATTACTGGACATCGGGGGTGGAGCAGATGTATCTGCGTCGATCCGTTCGAGAAAAACCTCGATCCCTCTGACTGCCATGACCGACGCATGATTTCAAGGGCAACAGCTTTCCTCAGCTTCAATACCGCTAGACGGAATCTGAGCTGCCAATTCTGGCAAACGGGGACATCTCCAAAAGCCATGAGGAATCAGAATCACTGCTTGACATCGTGTTGATTAGATTGCAGCAAGGCCGCTGCCAATATCGACCCCACAGGATCTACAGAAGTCTGCGGACGCTCATCTGCAAGCTGTTCTTGACCCGATTCGCCATTCGGTCCGCCAAACAGACCGCTGGATCGACTTGACCAACCTCGTGATTCCGGAGGCAAATGATGAAGTCTGCCATTCGACACGCATCATCCTTGGATACCCATGGACTAAGCATCCGCCACAAGAATCATGGGGGGCCTACTACTGTAGGCACTAGCCGTGACATGAATCACTTCGCCGAAAACGTGAAGGCAGAATAGAATTGCACGAAAGCAAATCGCCGCATTGAACCCCATTCGCACTGCTGAAAAACTGCAAAGATGTGAACCGTGGCATGTCCGGGCAAAGCCTCGATGCATGCATTATTGCCCGCTGCATGCTTTCGGGTCACACTGCAATGAATTTTGTGCACATGCAAAACAACTGCGTTACATTCTCTGACGTGACTGGTGGAATTTCCGGCGTGGTTGGCTACGCAGTTGCAGTTTCCTAAATTGACATGACAAGTCACGCAACAGCGGGCTTCCGAGATCCAACAACCTTGTGGTCATACGGCCACATCCGACGAGTCACCCTATTCAAAAAACCTGCTTGCCCAAAACTGAGAATTTGATGTCTGACAAAGTACTGATCATTGTAGGCGATGCAACCGAAACCTTGGATACGATGTATCCGTACTACCGTTTACAGGAAGCAGGCTTCACACCAGTGGTCGCAGCTCCTGAAAAACGGCTGTACCAAATGGTTATGCATGAGATAAAGCCGGGATGGACCATTACGAAAGAGTGGGAGGGATACACGATTCAGGCGGACATCGCCTTCTCACAGATAAATCCTGAAGATTATGCTGGCATCCTTTTTAGCGGTGGCCGGGCTCCCGAATACATCCGGTACGACGAGCACCTTATTCAGGCTACGAAGTACTTTTTTGAGGTCAACAAGCCTGTGGCGAGCGTATGCCACGGCGTGGAGATTCCAGCCTACGCCGATTGTGTTCGTGGACGCCGCATGGCCACCGTTCCAAAATGCAAATTTGACCTCGAAGTCTGTGGCGGAATTTTTGTCAACGAAGCCTGCGTTATTGACGGCAACTTAGTGAGTGGACGCACGTTCCATGACAACGGGCACTATGTCGGACCATGGATCAAGTTGCTTGAAGAAGCCCGAGCAGCGTAACTGTCACTTCAAACGTGCTTGAAACTGACCGAACCGTAACAGGCCTCGGCCTTTACCCTGAGAGACACAAACCGGAATGCCTGACATTCACTGCAAATAAAGATGCATCACAACCTGCTGGATCGGTTTTTGCTATCCTCAGAAGTTCTGACGTCGTACTCCCCATAGCCCGAACGCATGTCATCCATTCTTCCAATCATCGATGCAGGTCTGCCCACTGGGATCGTTGAACCGTTTGCAGCACGAGTAGGTCGGGACGCAGAGACGTTGATTCGAGATTCACTGACTGAATTGCAAATCAATCTGGGCAAACTCTGCAATCAGACTTGCACACATTGCCATGTCGATGCTGGGCCGACGAAGACAGCCGAGAACATGACGCCCAAAACGGCGAAGCGCATCATTGAACTTGTAGACGCGTGTGAATCACTTACAACGATTGACTTAACGGGTGGTGCTCCCGAGCTCAATCCAAGCTTTCGATCTCTGGTAACACATTTCCGTGGCAGGGGACTACGAGTCATTGATCGATGTAATCTGACGATTCTGTCAGAACCGGGGCAAGAAGATCTGAGTGAATTCCTTGCCTCACATCAAGTCGACATTGTGGCATCGTTACCCTGTTACCTCGAAGACAACGTTGACGCACAGCGTGGCTCCGGAGTTTTTGAACGCAGCATCAACGGCCTACAGCAACTCAATGCACTGGGCTATGGACAAGACAACGGTCCCTTGAAACTGAATCTTGTCTTCAATCCAACGGGACCAACCTTGCCGCCAGACCAGGCATCATTAGAAAGTGATTACAAACGAGAACTAAAAAAACGCTACACGGTGGAATTCAATCATTTACTCGCGATTACCAATATTCCGATCAAGAGATACGCACAGTTCCTGAAGAAGCGTGGCGTTTTGGTCGACTACATGCAGATGTTGGAATCAGCATTCAATCCACACGCAGCCCGTCGAGTCATGTGCAAAGCGATGCTCTCAATCGGCTGGGACGGTCAATTATACGACTGTGACTTCAACCAGATGTTGGCGATGCCGGTTGCCGAGAAGCCACCTCACACGGTATGGGACATCAAAGCCTTTGACGAATATATTAATCAGCGTATTTCTGTCGCTGACCATTGCTACGGCTGCACTGCCGGAGCCGGCAGCAGCTGTGGTGGCTCTGTTACCTAACACTAAAACCCAAACAAAAAAGATATACATGTCCAATACGCTCGACACCGAAAACGCTGTACGTGAACGATACTCAGCTGCGGCACAAAAGCGTGAAGTCGAACTCTGCTGCCCCGTGGACTACGACACACAGTATCTGACGGTTATCCCGCAGGAAGTCATTGATCGTGACTATGGATGTGGCGATCCCTCCAAATGGATTCGGTCAGGCGAAACGGTGTTAGACCTTGGAAGCGGCGGTGGAAAAATCTGTTTCATCGCCACACAGGTCGTGGGGGAAAAAGGAAAAGTCATTGGCGTCGATATGAATGACACCATGCTTGAACTCGCGCGGCAGAGCCAGGTCAAAGTCGCTGGCAAAATTGGCTACGACAATGTTCATTTCCACAAGGGAAAAATCCAAGATATGGCCATCGATCGGGACCGGGTCGATGCCTATCTGGTGGACCATCCCATCACTAATGACGCGAGCCTGCAGGAGTTCGAATCGATGCTCCATACCATGCGACGAGAAAGCCCCATGATTCCTGACAACTCCATCGACGTTGTCGTCAGCAATTGCGTCCTGAACCTTGTTGACGCGTCAGAAAAAGAACAACTTTTCCTTGAAATATTCCGGGTACTCAAACCAGGTGGACGGGCAGTCATTAGTGACATTGTCAGCGATGAATTCGTGCCACAACACTTGCAGAATGATCCTGAGCTTTGGAGCGGATGCATCTCAGGGGCCTTTCAAGAAGCCGATTTCCTGAAAGCGTTTGAGAGAGCAGGTTTTTACGGGTGTGAAATGCCTGTTTTACAAGAGCAGCCTTGGCAAACGGTTGAGGGCATTGAATTTCGCTCCGCTACCGTCATTGCCTACAAAGGAAACGAAGGGCGATGCGATGACTACCATGAGGCAGTGATCTATCGTGGCCCGTTTACACAGGTAACTGATGACAGCGGAAACACTTTCCGCCGCGGCGAGAGAACGGCCGTCTGCCGAGAGACCTTTGCCGTGATGACACGGGCACCCTACACCAATGATTTCATCCCTGTACCACCACACCAAGCAGTCAAGGAAGCCGATGCAAAGCCCATGCACTGCGACGGACACGAAAGATCACCGAAAGTCACCAAAGGCAAAAATTACAATTTAACAATCGTTGGTGATGACTGTTGCGATACGGGCGACTGCTGCTGACACACAAAGCAACAGGATGTGCGGAAAAACTGCAGTTGAGTCAGCCACAGCAAGCGTTTTGCATCTATCGCGGACAAATTTTTCTGCCTGCTGCCTGAATTGCGTATGCAATCAAGTGAAGTTTTCAACCACCCCAACACCTCTGATGCCTGATTCACGAAGGCGGTAAGAAAACTCGTTAATGGCAAGCGTATCAGTCCGCGTCACATCGCGAACAATGATGGCACTGTCAACAGCCGATGCACACTGATGAATCTGACCAGACTGCGATGTCGGTCCATCGAGAATGATCAAGTCAAACTTGTCTTTTAGTAAATCGACCAGTTGAACGACCTCGTAACCGGTCGCTAAGTTTTTTCCTTGGGGAGGCATCAGCGGAATCAGTGTCACACCATCTTCGACCGCATGCACGGCAACTTCTTTCATTGGCAAGCCTGCGCGAATGGTATCGATCCATCCATACTGCAATTCCAATCGAAGCTCATCTGCCAACTTAGGCTGTTCGAGATTCGCATCTACCAGAGCAACCCGTTTACCCGCAGCAGCTGCTGCCATCGCCAAGCCGATCGCGACGCTACTGCGTCCCTCGCCAGACTGGGCACTGGTGACAATCACGCTATTGAGCCCAGAATCAACTGCGTCGGACATCCGTTCGGCTATTTGTTGAAAAAGACTCCCCTCGAAAAAGAGGTCTGCGACTGTTGTGGGAACATCTAATACATCAACCTCCCAAACTGCCTGAAAGGGCTTTAACCCAATCTGAGCACTGACTTCACCCAAGTCATTAGGAGTCGAGTCAACGGCCAGCTCATCTGCTCCTAAAGGTTGAAAATCACCTAGCTGTGGAACTTGAGAATCTAAAATGGAATCGTTATCAAACACTGGTGAAGCTGGGTGTGTTTCAGAACCGCATTTAGCAGCAGTCGCAAAAGGATTCTCAATGATCAGCTCAGAGGCTTCAGCCTCTGACTGCGAAGCCTCTGAATGGATGACCACGTCAGCTTGTTGCAGATGTGATCGTGTTTGATGTGTTGACAAGTCGTCTTCCAAGGTAAAACCGGAAGCCAAGCTTTCAGTATCCGCTTCTCGCAACCCACGCAGAATTTTTGCAGGATCAACCTTGCTAAGCTGTTCATTTACGAAACCTGCGGCATCCGTGAATGTCGAAGCATAGGCATCCTGAATAGGCTGAACAAAACTCTCCAACCCGTCAGATTCAGCCGCATGTTGTTCACTCATTGTTGGGTCAACGGGCTCGACATCCGTGCGAAAGTCCTGCATGCCGTTGTCACGGTCACTGGATTCAAATGCCGGCCTCTGATCCCCAGCCGATGCTTCAAGGTGTGGCATTGGAATTCCATCGCCTGCGTAGTCTGCACGCGACAAACGATCTGCATCATGATCAACCCACACACGGGCGGTCGCTGCAACGGACTGATCCAGGTGCAACCCACCAGAGTCAGAACCTGAAACCTGCTGATGCAGCATCTGGGGCGTTCCGGTTTCCGATATTGCCTGACTTGGCGCCGGCGTTTGGATTACTGACCCAGTGCCTCCCCGTTCAAATCCACCAGACTGACTTGACTGGTCGCTCACGGGTCGCCTTCGGGCAAACGCTTTTACAAAAGCTTGATCACTCATAACAAACAGTATCAGTTGGAAGGTGATGAAGAGGTTGGATTCACAGTATTGCCTGATGGCACACGTGGAAAATATCTGGACCAATCAGAAATACCGGATGGTGTGGCCGTGCGTTGATAGGTCGGCGTCTGACTAGGAGGCAATGAAATGCCGTAAGCGGCTGGCTGTCCGGTTTGTAGTGGCTGGTTCGCTGGCAGCTGAGGCTGATCTCTTCGAGTAGCCGCTGGACTCACCGGTGCGTTTATCGAGCTGTATGGTTGCGTGAACGAATCACTCGCATTTCGCTCACTATTTTCGGCAAAGGTAGATTGCAAATCGCGGTAGTCATTCGATTCTACAGGCTGTCTCAGTAAGGCACTGCTGGTCAATGAATCGTTTTCGAGTTCACTGTTCCCTGATGCCACAGAAGAAGCACTAACGAGTCCACTCTGAAGCATAGGTTGACTAGCCTCTTGAAGGATACGATCAGGCTCCTCGATGGGGACGCCGGAAGATCCCTCTGCAACAATAGTTTCCGGCAGTTTGATCTCCTCGTCAGTACTATACTCCAACCAATCTCGGCCCTCTGCCAAGGAAGCATTATCAGAATCATCCTTACCTACCCGACCGGTGTATAACGCAGCGGCAACGACAACTAGCAGGAGCGTTACGACGATACCGTGTGAACCCATTGAGTCCATCCACGATCTTCCGGCCGGTCTATCGATTGGTGCAAGCGGTGTCGATTCCTGACTTTCGAGCGACCGATTCTTGGCAGCAGAACGCGATGTTGATTGACGTTTGACTCCCGAGGAGTGAATCATCGCTGGCGTTTCTGTACCATCCACAACGGCGGGCGGTGTGGGGTGACGCGGTTCATCATCGCTACGATTGCCCGTTTGCGGAGAGTTTGCATTTTGCTGAATCTTCGAGGTCTTCACCGCTTGTGTCTTTTCGGTCCCCACGCTTACAAATGGCATCTCGGCCACTTGATGGACGAATTTTTGTCCTTCGCGCGTTGATGAAAGGTCTGAAATTTCGGTTTTACCTAAGTCGGGGCCGTGATCAGCACGCAGATTTGGCAACTGAAAAAGGGTTGGTGGCAAGGCGTTAGTGTGGCCACCGGGCATCGCTGAGTCGGGATTTCCTTCCCGGAATTGCGTTTTTTTCCCCTCATCTGGCCGTTTTGGCGAGACGGTCATGCGATCTTCCTGAATGGGCGATTATCTGAATGGTTTAGGTCGAGATTTGCGGAGACAAACAACGATGCCGCTGCCAAGCTCTCGAGACAAGAAAAGCACTTATGCAATTCTTCCGCACCTGCGGAATAGCCAAACTAAGACGCTGAGGCAAGATTGAATCTGAATCTCAATCACTTCGGGTTGTGAATCAGGAGGCTGGCAACGAAACTATGAGTTAATTATTTGACACTTTTGCGTAAGAATGGCTCTCCGAATGCTTCAAGCCGATAACAAGTCTTCTCTTATCTCCAATCTCATTCGCGAGCGAATACTGCTGTTGGACGGTGCCATGGGCACCATGATCCAGCGTCTTAAGCTGGACGAGACTGCAGTCCGCGGGGAGAGATTTGCTGAACACCACAAAGACTTGAAGAACTTCTCGGATATTCTTTGCCTGACTCACCCAGAGAAGATCACAGGCATCCACCACGCCTACTACGAGGCGGGTAGTGATATTGTTGAAACGAATTCTTTCGGGGCATCCCCAGTTGGGATGCTGGAGTTTGATCTGCCCGTGGAATTGGTTGATGAAATTAATCTTGCAGCAGTAAGCTGCGCACGCAAAGCGGCTGACGAGTGGACCGAGCGCACCCCGGACAAACCTCGTTTCGTCGCAGGATCCATCGGCCCCACAACAAAACAAACGGCTATCAGCACCAATGTTGACGATCCTGCACACCGGGACACAACTTTTGAGGAAATGCGTGCCAGTTACTTGATGCAAGTTGATTCTCTGATCAACGCTGGGGTGGACATTCTGCTGCCCGAAACCGCCATCGACACGCTCAACCTCAAAGCCTGCTTATTCGCTATTCAGGATTTCTTCGACGCTGGCGGAAAACGGGTCCCTGTGATGGTCAGCGGTACTTTTGACCAGGGTGGTCGAACCTTTGTTAGCGGTCAGAGCGTTGAAGCGTTCGTGACCTCTCTTTCGCACTTCCCGATGTTGTCAATTGGAATGAATTGTGCGCTTGGCCCAGATGTAATGCGTTCACATATCGAGGAGATGTCCCAATCGACTGCCATCCCCATCAGTTGTCACCCCAATGCTGGGCTGCCCAATGACATGGGCGAATTCGATCTAGGCCCCAAAGCCATGGCTGACATCGTTGGCGAATATGCGGACAACGGGTGGATCAACATACTCGGTGGTTGTTGTGGAACGACGCCTGATCATATTCGAGCCATGGAAGCTCGAATCAGCGGTTTACAGCCGAAGCAGGATAATGCAGGCCCCGTTTGGACACGCTTGTCCGGTCAATTGCCAATGGTGATGCGGCCCGAGATCCCGTTCACCATGGTGGGTGAACGGACCAACGTAACTGGGAGTCGAAAATTTGCACGTTTGATTCGCGAAGAGCTTTACGAAGAGGCTGTTGAGGTTGCCCGTGAACAGGTTCAGAACGGCGCTACGGTCATCGACATCAATTTTGACGATGCCTTGCTGGATGGGGCCGAGGCAATGACACGTTTTCTGCGTCTGATATCTGGCGACGATATCGTCGCAGCCGTACCCGTCATGATCGACAGCAGTAAGTGGGAAGTACTCGAGGCTGGTCTCCAAAATACGCAGGGGAAAGCGATCGTCAACTCGATCTCACTGAAAGACGGCGAAGCAACCTTTCTGAAACGCGCGCGTCTGGTACGGCAATATGGCGCTGCAGCCGTGGTAATGGCATTTGATGAGAAAGGTCAGGCAGCCGACGAGGATAGCAAAGTACGCATCTGCAAGCGCGCTTACGACCTATTGGTGAACGAGGTGGATTTCCCGCCCGAGGACATCATTTTCGACCCCAATATTCTGACAGTAGCTACTGGCATTGAAGAGCATGACAACTATGCAGTCGACTTCATCAACGCAGTAAGACGCATCAAGCAAGAATGCCCCAACGCCAAAACCAGCGGTGGTGTTAGCAATATCAGCTTCAGTTTCCGCGGAAACGACCGCGTGCGAGAGGCCATGCACAGCTCGTTTCTGTTTCACGCCGTCAAAGCTGGCCTTGATATGGGGATTGTCAACGCCGGACAACTTGAGGTTTACGAGGAAATACCTAAGGATTTGCTGGAATGCGTCGAGGATGTCTTGTTGAACCGGCGTTCTGACGCGACGGATCGATTACTGGATCTTTCTGAAACGGTGAAGGGAACTGGGAAGAAAAAGAGCGGTGAAGACCTGACATGGCGAGAAGCTCCCGTCACCGAACGCATGCGACATGCATTGATCAAGGGCATTGATAAGTACATCGTCGAAGATACCGAAGAGGCACGACAAGAATTTGATCGTTGCCTGCAAGTGATCGAAGGTCCCTTAATGGACGGAATGCAAATTGTTGGCGATCTTTTTGGCGAGGGAAAAATGTTCCTCCCTCAGGTGGTCAAATCCGCGCGAGTGATGAAAAAAGCGGTCGCTTACCTCGAGCCCTTCATGGAGGAAGAGAAGCGAGCAGCCGGCATTGAGTCTGACTCGTCACGAGGCAAATTCCTGATTGCTACTGTGAAAGGCGACGTCCATGACATTGGTAAAAACATTGTGGGTGTCGTTCTACAATGCAACAACTATGAAGTAATCGACATGGGTGTCATGGTCTCCACAGACGCAATCATCGACGAAGCTGAAAAGCAAAATGTTGACATGGTAGGGCTGAGTGGATTGATCACTCCGAGCCTGGATGAGATGGTTCATGTTGCCAGAGAGATGAAACGCAAAAAACTGGAAATCCCATTGCTTGTTGGGGGAGCCACGACCAGTGCCAAGCACACCGCGGTCAAAATCGCGCCTGTTTATCCGGGACCAATCATTCACGTCCTTGATGCCAGTCGCAGTGTCAATGTCGTGGAAAAACTGCTAAACAAAGAAACTCGCGGCAACTTCATCGAAGCGAACGCAGAGGAGCAGAAAAAGCTGGTTGCAGGTTACGAGGGCCGAAAACAGAAACTCGTCACCTATGCCGATGCCTTGAAGAATCGTTTTGCTACCGACTGGGACAATGTCAACATAAGCAGGCCTTGTTTCACTGGCACGCGGGTCTTGCGCGACTTCCCGCTGTCGCAGATCAGATCCTACATCGACTGGTCACCCTTCTTCATGACATGGGAATTGCGAGGCAAATACCCGAGGATATTTGATGATCAGGTTGTCGGTGAGCAAGCAAAGGAACTATATGAAGACGCTAACACGCTGCTTGATCAGATCATCGATGACAAGTCATTAACCGCAAACGCGGCTTATGGTTTCTGGCCAGCCGCCAGCGATCAAGATGACATTATCGTATTCACCGACGAATCACGGACACAAGAGCTGACACGCTTTCACATGCTACGTCAGCAATGGGAACGCCGCGGTCAAAAAGATTACCGTTCGCTTGCCGACTATGTTGCGCCAGTCGATTGTGGCCGAGAAGATTACATCGGTGGTTTTGTGGTCACAACCGGCATTGGTGCTGATGCTCTTGCCCATAAGTTCAAAACAGATCTCGATGACTATAAAGCCATCATGGTCCAAGCTGTCGCTGACCGACTTGCAGAGGCATTTGCCGAATTGATGCATGAAAAAGCAAGAAAAGAATGGGGCTTCGGAGAGGGGGAAGCATTGGAGAAGGAAGATCTTATTGCTGAAAAATACCGAGGCATTCGCCCTGCCGCTGGTTATCCTGCGTGTCCAGATCACACCGAAAAACGGAGCCTGTTTGACATTTTGGAAGCGGAAAAAAACACATCCGTAGAACTCACTTCCAGCTTTGCAATGGCACCCGGCGCAAGCGTGAGTGGCTTGTATTTCGGACACCCTGATGCGCGGTACTTTGCCGTAGATCGTGTCACACGAGATCAAATTGAATGCTATGCAAAACGAAAAGGTATTCCGATCGAAGAAGCTGAACGATGGTTGAGCCCCAACCTTGCCTACGATCCAGACTGACACCGAACCTCATGTGGCATTGGCACGGCGCACTTTGTAACGCGACGAGGTGCTTCCCGACCAAAGGCGTCCGATCCAATGCTCAATCGATATCAAGCCTGAACAGAGAAGTGGACAGCGGTTGCAAGGGAAAAGGGCAGGGCACGTTGCTACATGAGCTATCCGTATTTCCTCTTAACGTCTGAGTAGTGAACAGCGGATGTGATTCATGATTTCGGAATAGCCATTTGCTGACCACTAACGAAAAGCATCTTTTCGGATTATCGAGCCGGGACAAATTGATCATCTCACGTTAAATCCCTGTTAACATCTGTGTTCGCATGGGCAGATCATCCTCGGGTTACCTGCTCAACCTTGAAGAAATTCCGCGAACCTCGCCTCAGGGTCAGGTGTCTAGCACTCGGTGAGCGATCAGTGAGCGTTGCTGATACCCCAAACATGGGCCTGCCGAATGCCCCTTCTCTCCATCCTCACTCGATGGTCTTCTCAATCGGCTCATGCTCTCTCGGATGCGATCGCATTGCTGGTGCAGCGTTGCGGAAAGCCTGAGGGGTGACGGGGCAGAGAAATGCCTGTTTCCTAGTCATTATGGCGACCAACGGAGATAAGGCCTCGTGTGTCCCGGTCCAAAATTGAGCCAAATCGGCTATGTTTTCAACATGGATATATCAACAGAACTGGCAGATCGCGTGATGCGACTGATCGTCTCGGCTGACTATCGGCCCAGCAAGCCCAAGCAAATCGCGACTGCCCTGAAGCTTGGCCTCGACGAATATCGGGAACTCCGTCGGGTTATCAAACAACTCGTTCTTGAGGGCCGCTTACTCTACGGTTCCAACCACTTGGTGGTCAGTGTGGGGGCGATTGGAGGCCCCGACGATTCGCTGCGTGGAACATTTCGACGGGCCATGGGCGGTGACTTTGGCTTTGTGCGACCCAACCATGCAGAGGATGACTCTGATGTACCAGATGACATATTCATACCAGCTGGTCAAACGGCAGGTGCCATGGAGGGCGACCTTGTAAATGTTGAGGTCCGGCCAAGCCGCCGAGGTGGCAATGAAGGGCGTGTCACAGAAGTCCTGCAACGAGCCCGTCGACAATTTACAGGTACTTTCCGAAACATCGATGGCGAAGCCGCAGTCTTTTTGGATGGCACGCACTACGAGGCTCCCGTGAGCGTTGGCGATATTCGAGGTTTACCGCTGACCAACGACGACAAAGTCTTTGTTGAAATCGTCGACTATCCCGATGAGAGCGGTGCTGGTGGCGAGGCAGTGATCTTGGAACGGCTTGGAAGTAACAAGAATCCGGCAATCGACACATTATCGATTATCCGACAATACGCACTTCCGGATGCATTTCCAGAGAGCGTTCTGAACGCGGCAAGACAACAGGCCGACGCTTTCAGTGATGAAATAGTGCCGGAGTCACGCAAAGATCTGACAGACATGCTCACGATCACGATCGATCCTTTCGACGCCCGTGATTTTGATGATGCAATCTCACTACAGCGTGAAGAAGGACGATGGCGTCTCTGGGTGCACATCGCAGACGTCAGTCACTTTGTTCCAATAGGCAGTCCGATTGACGAAGAGGCACGTAAACGTGCTACCAGTGTTTACCTGCCTGATCGTGTAATCCCGATGATCCCCGAAATCATCAGTAATCATTTAGCAAGCCTTCAGCCTGATCGCATGCGACTGGTAAAAACGGTTGAAATAGAAATCCAGGATGATCTGACAATCACGCACACCGAAGTACACAACGGTGCGATCCATAGTGACTTGCGATTGAATTACGAACAGGTTGATCAATTCCTTGCGAACCCTGAATCACGCATTGAGGGATGGGGAGCCCCCATCTGCGACTTACTGAAGGAGATGCACACTCTGGCGATGAAGATGAGGAGGGGCAGGTTCAAAGGGGGAGCTCTCTCAATGGACATGCCTGACATCAAACTGGATCTCGACAAGAGTGGAAAAGTGCGGGGGGCCCATCGCGTTGAGCACACCGAAAGCCACCAAATCATTGAAGAGTTCATGTTAGCAGGGAATCAAGCGGTATCGACGTGGCTGGATGATCTGGGTCTAAATCACCTCCATCGTATCCACCCGCCACCAGACCGTCGCAAACTTCGCCAGCTCTCCAACTTTGTGAAAGATCTTGGCATCGATGCTGGCACTGTCGAAAGTCGATTTGATATTCAAAAAGTTCTCGACTCAGTGGATGGAACACCACTGGAAGATGCCGTTAATTTCGCAGTGCTCAAGAGCATGAACAAGGCGATATACGCGCCTCAGCTTGAAGGCCACTACGCTCTGGACATGGAACACTACTGCCACTTTACCAGCCCCATACGGAGATACCCTGATCTCACGGTTCATCGTTTGGTACAAAAAATTCTCGATCAAGAATCAACACCGAATGATGCTTTCGCCTCGCTTGTAAAGCTGGGTCATCACTGTAGCGATATGGAACGCAATGCCGCGGCCGCCGAACGAGAACTTATTCAGCTGAAACTTCTACACTTCCTCAACAAGCATGTGGGTGAAACCATGGAAGCAGTGATCAGCAGAGTCTTTGCGGACGGCATCCATGCACGCTGCGTGAAACTGCCTGTCGACGGGTTCATTCCCATCACGACGCTTCCTAATGACCAATACCGTTTCGAGCGGCGTGGGCAAATGATCAGCGGATTTCGGCAAGGCAACCGGTTCCGTCTTGGTGATCTCTTGACCGTCAAAGTTTCGAAGGTTGATCTACAGGACCGTCAACTTTATCTGGACGTCGTAAAAAATCACACAGTGCACGGTGAATCAGAGTCCCATCAGCCGAAATCAACCAAGCCTAAATACAAGTCCAAACGGCAGAAAGATCGACGGGATAAACGAAAGAAAAAGAAACGCAAACGGTAGGCAACACCAGTCTGTGGGTCGTCCCATTCCTGACGCATGTTTCAGAATTCATCATTTCAGCCCGAAATTGTGGACCTCCACGCAGGAATATGCGGCACAGTCACGCAGCAGCATGCTCATGAACTAGACTCAACGCAGTGCATCTCCTATTTCCGCGGGTGGTATTCAGCCAGATGAGAAAATTCCTTGCCCTGATACTTCTGCTGCTGATTGTAATCAAAACGGCTGCCGTTCTATGGGTGGGGCCCGTCCCAATTCAACGAGATGCATTCGGCTACTGGAAGCTGAGTGCGTTGGTGATGCAGGGAGATTTCCTGATGTTGCAGGATCCCATCGCTTACCGCACCCCAATCTATCCCTGGTTTCTAGCCATCCTGCGATTTCTAAGCGGGTCGCATGCTTTACAGATCTTAGCAGCCATTCAGGGAATATTTTCCTTGGGTTCGTTGATCATCGCAGCCTCTATCGCTGCGAGAATCACCAAACTTCCCAAAGCTTTCGTATTGACGCTGGGGGTGTCACTACCCATTGTGTCAAGCCTTATCTTTGACGCTGCCGTGCTCTCTGAATCTCTGTTCATCTTCCTGTTCATGCTGAACCTGCTGGCGATTCTGGACTATGCCAAGGATGGTACGCCCGCACGCGCGTCGTGGGTTGGCTTCACATTTGCGATGGCGCTGCTGACACGTCCTATCGTGATTTTCATTTGGATACCGCACCTCTTTTTTCTATTTCTAATTCATCGTCGTAAAAATGGTCGACTTCGCAGTCTTTCCATGAAGCCAATTCCTTATCGAATTCGAATCTACCACCTATTAGTTGCCGGTCTTATCATTACAGCCTGCTCCGCGCCTTGGATGCTGCGCAACCAAATGCTATTCGGCAAACCGTTTCTGACCGAATTTGTTGGCCGAAACATTTGGATTGTCACTTTTCGAGATGGCTCCGGTGCTGGACTTAAACTACCAACTGGCGGCAGTGCTGATCAACTGCGTCGACGCCTCACTCAGGTCGATGCTGCAGATCAATGGCAGGATACTTGGCAAGTATCAAACGCCCTTATTCGCTCCGGACTCAACGATGCAGCCACAGACCAACTGATGAAAAACGTTGCCCTGCAAGCTGTCCAGCAAAACAAATCAACGTTCGCCTACAAAGCGTTTCGAAGGGTCATCAATTATTGGCGCTGCCCAGCCAACGTTCTTCCCCCGCAGGGGAAATCCAATGGTCCTTTTTATGGCCAGCAAACATGGGGGCATTCCAGTTCAATTCTCGACTTTGCACTTCAAAATCGTTTCAGCCAGTCGGTGAGCTTGAATACTTTGCTGCTAAGTGCGCTGGCGTTCTGCGTCGTACTTTTGATGGTGAATTACCCAACGCGAGCTTATGGAATCTGGATATGCACCATATTGGCCTACTTTTCCCTTGTCACAGGCATTCTGGAAATTCCGGATTACCGCTACCGAATCGTAGTCGAACCTCTCGTCGTCCTTTCTTTTGGCGCATGCTTGGCAATCCTATTGTCCCGGCTCCGAAAAACAGCAAAAGTAGCAAACAGTGTCTGATGCATGAACTGATTGCTAAAATCTGCGTATAAGCAAAAAACTTGTAAATCGACAATGCCAACCCGCGACTGCTGCACACTCCTATTTTCTACAACGTCCCCTTACCAGCATTGAAGCTGACAACAGCATGACTGAACTGCCTGAGTTATCCGTCGTCATGCCTTGCTTGAATGAGGCGGACACCGTTGGAATCTGTGTTGAAAAGGCAGTCCGAGCCATGCGGGACCATGGTGTGAATGGTGAAGTTGTTGTAGCTGACAATGGCAGCAGTGATAATTCAAAGGAAATCGCAACATCCAAGGGAGCCCGAACAGTCGACGTGATTGAACCAGGATACGGTGCGGCGTTGATGGGTGGCATTGAAGCGAGCCGTGGCAAGTACGTCATCATGGGTGACTGTGATGACAGCTATGATTTCCTTGAAATTCCAGCGTTCGTTGATCAGCTTCGTAAAGGCTCGGATTTGGTACAAGGATGTCGTCTCCCGCGTGGCGGAGGACAAGTGCTACCCGGTGCGATGCCTTTCCTACACCGCTGGTTTGGGAACCCGGTGCTGTCATGGCTGGTGCGATTCATGTTTCGAATACCCATCCATGATGTTTACTGTGGCATGCGTGGATTTACCAAGAACCTGTATGACAATCTGGATCTGCGATCTCCAGGAATGGAATTCGCCACTGAGATGATCATCAAGAGTGGACTCCACAACGCAAGTATGGCGCAGGTACCCATTACTCTGCACCCCGACGGGAGACAGGAACACGGTCCGCATCTGAGGACGTTCCGTGATGGCTGGAGAACCCTTCGGCTGTTTCTTGTGTTCAGCCCAAAGTGGACTTTTTTTCGTCCCGGTTTATTACTGATCCTGATTGGACTACTGGGTTACGCGCTCGCATTACCGCAGATTCGTATTTTTAATGCAGTCTTGGATGTGCACACACTTTTGATCGCAAGCCTAGCCATTCTATTAGGCTGGCAGTGCATTCTTCTAGCAACACTTGCACAAATATTTGCGGCCCGTGAAGGGATGATGCCTGCTCTACCAAAGCTAGAAAAAATCACCGTGGAACATGGCATCGGATCTGGTTTGATCATGTCCATGGTCGGTGTAGGGCTGATCGCCATGGTAATTTTCACTTGGTGGCAAGGCAATTTTGGAAAGTTAGACTATCCTCAAACCATGAGGTTGGTTGTGCCAGGTGTCACCCTCGTAGCCGTGGGCTTTCAGACCGCGATGGCATCCTTAATGGCTGGAGTGCTAAGGATGCAGCGGCGAAACCATCCGTGACGACTCATCACTCGTGTTTTAGCTGACACTTCATTCCTGCAGAGTAATCTGCGCGCGTCTATGCCAGCAAACCAATCAGTTTCTATACGAATACGCTTTCATTCAAAGCATCATGAATACTGCCAACGAAAGCACGCCAGTGATCAACCGTCATGTTCATTCGGGAACGGTATGTTGCGATCCAGCTTGGGAAGATGCATACAAGCGGTTTGAAAGCCCAGAAGAAGAGATCTCAAAGTTCATCAAACGGCTTCATCTGTTGGGACTCGAGAATCGACCACGTGACATCCGAGTTGCTGAACTGTTTTGTGGTCGAGGGGGAGGCCTGACAGCCTTGAAACGACTTGGTTTCACGCATCTCGAAGGAGTGGACCTCTCTGAAACGTTACTACTTCAGAACCAAACGGGGGCAACACTGCATCTCGCTGACTGCCGCGACCTACCGTTCGAAGATGCAAGCTTGGACGCAGTAATCATCCATGGTGGGTTACATCACCTACCCAACCTGCCAAAGGATCTGGAGCAGGTCCTATCTGAAATCCATCGTGTCCTCAACGAGGATGGGACATTTCATGCTGTCGAACCATGGCTAACGCCATTTCTTCGCTTCGTTCACGCAGTGATTGAAATTCCAGCGGTTCGCAGGTGCTACGCCAAAGGGGATGCACTCGCCGTGATGATCCAACACGAACGTGAAACCTACGAACAGTGGTTGAGTCAGCCCGCCCCCATCCGTGAATTACTTGGCAAATACTTCAATGCCAAAATGAACCGTACTGCCTGGGGAAAGATACAGTTCACAGGCCAAAAAAGACGCGTCCTGCATTGAACGTCAAGCCTTTCAGAGACCGACTCATTTCATCGAAACTCACTTCAACGAAATAAACGGTAGGCCGAAAGCCTCTGCAACTGCAGCATTCGTCGCTTGATGATCATGGATATTGATCGCGTCAACAAGCGGCTGACAATCAGCCAAGGCCTTCTCGAGACCAACATCAGCCAAACGCCTAATCCAGCTCAGCGTTGCATTGCACAAGGCGAATGTGCTGGTACGTCCGACTGCCCCCGGCATGTTGGCGACACAATAATGCACCACTTCATCAATCACGTACGTGGGATCGCTGTGCGTGGTCGGACGACTGGTTTCAACACATCCACCCTGATCGACAGCAACATCAATCACGACACTTCCGGACTTCATTAAACTCAGGTCATCGGCTCGAACTAACTGCGGAGCCTTTGCGCCAGGAATCAACACCGATCCGATGACCAAGTCTGCCCTGCGTAATTGTTCGAGGATGTTATGTCGATCGCTATAGAGCGTATTCACATTTGCTGGCATGACATCGTCGAGATAACGCAGGCGGTCCAAGTCAACGTCCAGAATTGCAACGTCTGCTTGAAAACCTGCAGCGATGCGTGCCGCATTAGCACCAACCACACCACCTCCAAGAATCGTAATGTGTGCAGGCGCGACACCAGGCACACCACCCAATAAGATTCCACGCCCCATTTGTGGGCGTTCAAGATATTTGGCCCCCTCCTGAATGCTCATGCGGCCAGCCACCTCACTCATCGGAGTCAGTAAAGGCAATCGACCCTGTGAATCTTTCAGGGTCTCATAGGCCAGACAGGTCGCACCTGAGTCAATCATCGCCTCAGTCAATTCACGACTGGCAGCGAAATGAAAATAGGTAAACAGTAACTGCCCCGGACGCAGAAGTTTAAACTCGGCAGCTTGAGGTTCTTTGACCTTGATGACCAGATCGGAACGACTGAAAAGCTCTTCTGCATTGTTGACCAGCGTTGCTCCAGCCCGCAAATAGTCATGATCTGCAATACCCGATCCGAGGCCAGCTCCCGCTTGAACCAACACCTGATGCCCTCGACCGACTAAGTCTTCCACACCGAAAGGCAACATGGAGACACGGTACTCATCCGTTTTGACTTCTGTTGGGACACCGACAATCATTCATGACACCATTCAATTTGGGTACTTTTCTACGTCTATCAGTAACAGCCGGCTTTCTCAGTAACGGTCAGCAAATGGCCGGGCTTCGCAGGCCAACCGCTTCAGCATCTTCTCTAACTGTGTTTTCAGTTCAAGCATCAACGGATCAACTTCACCACGGTGTGCTTTTTCAGCTGGGACATTGATCGCTTCACCTATTTGGATCACTGCGCGCAACGGAACACCACAGTCAGCTTTCCCACGAATCGATTCTTCAATGCGCTGAATGGTTTCCACAATGCGTGTGTCTGTGACTTCATCAGAATCGAGATAGGAATCTGGATAGGAAATCATTTCCTGAAGCATGTCCACCGCGATCACATCCTGTCGAAATTGGATTTCTGACTTCTTGTCTCCATCCTGCCGAAAAAATTGCGATGCTATTTCTGTGCGAATTGCCCTCACTCGCTCTCGCGTATTTCCCTGTCCAGGCTCCATTGCCAATCTGTTTTCAATGCGTTGAAGAATGCTTGCGATTAACGCATCACGTCTTTGTTCTATTGTTCCAGATCCTGTTGTTCCAAGATATTGCACTTCTCGCAACGCAAATGCACCATCAACCATCCTTCTTGTCCGCTGCACAATCGACAACCCGGGTGGTGTTTGCCAACCAAACCCTTGCTCGATCTGTGACAGTCGTTGCCGTGCCCAATCGCAGATATCGTCCACACAAAGATATTTGATCGCAATTGGATGAATCACCACATTGCCATTCGACATTTTCTTACGTCGCCGCGCTGCCGATCGTGCAATGAATGACACTCCATCAAGAAGAGGTTTCAAGACATCATTACTTCGATTGGTAGTGCCTTCAGGAAACAAAACCAAGGGTCGTTCAGCCGTCGTCAGAATTGTCATGGCGGTATCAAGAGCTTGACGGTCGACTCCTTCACGATGAATGCTGAATCCTCCCATCTTCTGAATGGCAAATTCATCAAATTTTCCTTGATTGAACAAATGCCAAGAAGCCATCGCAAAGAGATTTGTCTTCAACAACCGAGCAGGCCACCCCAACACGAGCGGATCTGCGTAGCGACAGTGATTTGGTGACAGCAAAACCCCATCGCCGCGATCCAGCGATTTTTTGAGGTGTTCGAGTCCGCGACAGTCCCACGAAATGACGCCTTCCTTGCGTCTTAAATACCAATCAACCAGTCGCAGCCTTTGAATGAAGAATGGCCACAGCGCGCCACTGTGTGGCGGTACAAACTGGTATGGCCGGTCAAAAACGACAGTCATTGGTGATTCGCCCGATCTCTACGCTAGCCACCGGACATTTCATCACCCGAAGAAACCGCCCGCCAGAAAACCAATGAATAACGATACCATGATGCAGGCGATCAGTAAGGCGACCGCCAATAGGGGATCAACGCCCTTTGAGCGACCGACGGAACTACGTCCGCTGATACTGCTGGCTATCTTCGAATTGCTGCCGTGCTGGGAATCAGCAATACCGACATCGGATGCACCCGCTTTGGAAACTGGTCGCACATTTTCTGGCTGAGTTTGTTTCTCACCCACGTTCGAATTCGGTCGATAACCGGACTCGGACTGAAGGTCGAGAAAACTCCCACCCACAAGATCGGGACGCGGCTTCACATCCACCAGACGCCCGCTATCGCTGGCGCTCAAACCTTTCTTTCGGACAAGCGCGGATCGATTATTTGCCAGTGTATCGTCGTTCTTATTGCTGATGGTATCACCATAACGCGACGAAGAGTCATCGTCATCAAGCGAAATAGAAGATGATTCATCGGTATCAAACTCCGGCATATCCCCCAACCCGGCAGTCACCTTCGTTCCCTTGGGAACCTTGCTGGTGAATTTCTCAAGGACCTCAGCGACATCTGCAGCAGATTGGTACCGGTAGCGGGGATCCTTCTGAATCATCTTCACACAAATACCCTCCAACTCGCCTGGGCAGTCAGGACGCAGTTGGCGGATCGCTGTTGGCATTTCGGTTTGATGCTTGGCAATTCGCTGTGCCAAAGTTCCGTCACTGAATGGAGGTTTCCCCGTCAACAGGAAATACATCGTGCAACCAAGTCCATAGATATCAGCTCGGTGATCAACCTCGTGACTGTTCAAAGCCTGTTCCGGTGCGAGGTAATCTGCTGTGCCAAGAACATTTTCGTTATTGGCCACAGTCAATGACTCATCATCTGTCGCAGTGACAAGAGCAAGTCCCATGTCGAGCAAGCGAACCACCCCATCAACATCAATCAGCAAGTTGGCAGGCTTCACGTCACGATGTATCACGCCCTTCTTGTGGGCATGTGCCAGGCCTCGGGCGCCCTGAGCGATCAGGTCCGCCGCTGTCGATGGATCGACAGCACCGTCACGTTTTACCAACTGTTGTAAATCCACGCCGTTAACATATTCCATGACGATGTAGTGCACATCGTCTTCATTATCAATGTCGTAAGCCAGAACAATGTTTGGATGGTTGAGGGAAGCAATTGCTTTGGCTTCAAGCATGAAACGAGCCAAATAGGTTGCATCATTCACTCGACTCTTAGGCAACACTTTGATGGCACGCTTATCGCCCATCTTTGTGTGCTCGGCGAGATAGACACTGCTCATACCACCAGTGCCAATGTGCCCCAGTAACTTGTACTTACCGAGGAAGAACCCCTTGTACTTGCCTGCGAGCAGCTTTTCGACGTGCCATTCAGTCAGTAGTTCTTCTCTGACGTAAAGCGCAGCAAGTTTCTTGGGACTCCCAGGGAGCCCGCCGTCAAACTTTTTGCGTACCTTCTCTACAAGGCGATCCGAGGCTTTCGCATCGACAATGCCGCTCTTGGCGACCATCTGTAGGAAGCGTTCTGATGTCAGCTTTTGCGTCATGGGCTGCCGGCCGTGACCCCATGGAGTTCGGTGAATCGGAGTGAGAAGATAACAGGTTTCGTTAAGCTGGTTAAGCGACGAGACATGAACTTACGGTACTTTCATCGAGACACACGAATATCCGACATTATTTGGGCTGTTTTGAACTGTAATTCTATCATAGGCGTGGTGCGACGATATTTCCGCTTCTGAAGCTCAGTCAGCCCTCCTCAGACGACGGATATACCGGTTAGCATCAGAAAAGCAGCGTGAAGGTACATCACAGGTCTAACGCGATTGATTCCCCAGCCCGCCCCGCGTTCCCTAAAACACGGAATTTCCTTGCAAAATCAGCCCAAACATCCCGTCACGCTCGGAATCATGACAAAATACTGGGTGCCCGGGAGTGTTAAAACCCGCTTGGGCAAAACGATCGGCATGGCCCAGGCGGCAGAAGTGCACCGATTATTCATCTCAAAATTATGTGCCTCTCTCTCCACTGCGGCAGATCGACGATACCTCTGCATCACACCGAAAGAACACCTGCCAAGTGTGCAGATGGCCCTTCATAATTGGAAGTTGTCCCATGAATGGCGGGTAGTTTTGCAGAAACCGGGAGACCTTGGTGCGAGAATGAGCGGTTGGTTCCGCGATGCTCTTGGAATCAGCGGAAATGGCACTGCGATCCTCATCGGAGGGGATTGCCCACTGCTGTCCAAAGCTGACATCACCCAAGCAACTGATCAACTGCGTCAATGTGACGTCGTTCTCGGCCCTGCATACGACGGTGGCTATTACCTCATAGGGATCACCGGACCGTGGCGGCCAGAATTTGAGACAATCTTCCAAGGGATCCCATGGAGTACCGACGAGGTACTTACGCTCACACGGCGGAACCTCGAGAACGCAAACCAAACAGTGGTGGAACTCCAGCCCCGTGAGGACATTGATACCGAACGGGAACTACTCCACCTGCTCCAGTTCCAGAGTCAAGAGAAACAAATGACAGGAAGCGAGCATGACGATTTCTTTTTGGACTTGGACTCCATTCTTAAGACTTCCTCGTTGTCTGATTGGAGGAACCGATGAGTAAATCTGTTACGATTGTTGGTGCAGGTGCGATCGGCCTGAGCACCGCGTGGGAACTCTCTCAACGCGGATTCAAGGTTACCGTCATCGACAAAAGTGTCACCGGCAGAGGGACATCCTGGGCAGGCGCAGGTATTTTGCCGCCAGCGAATCTGAGCAACTCATTTGATCCGATCGATCGTTTGCGCGGCCTGAGCCACCAACTGTTCCCGGAATGGGCAGCCAAGCTGCAAACCGATACTGGAATCGATACGGGCTTACAGCGTTGTGGTGGTCTTTATCTGGCGGAGACGGTTGGAGAAATTGCGTCCATGTCCGGAATGGCCGAATATTGGCAAGAAATGGAGATAGAATGCGAGCCGCTCACATCAGATGAAATCATCGCCCACGAAGCGGCACTAGAGTACTGGTGGCAGAACACCGACAACGCCGCAGTTTGGCATGTACCTGATGAATACCAATTGCGATCACCAAATTACCTTGCTGCTCTCAAGACTGCGTGCGAACAATTAGGGGTGATTTTTTTTGAGAACACCGATGTAACCGACATTCGTTGCCGCGGTGGGCGAGCTGAGATTCAGTACGAAGGCACTTGGCGGACAACAGATAGTATCGTTCTTACGACCGGTGTGTGGACAGGTAAAATTGCTGCATCATTGGACTTGAAATTAAGCATTGTTCCGGTCCGCGGTCAAATTGTGCTACTCAAGACATCGCAGCCCTTAATTCGTAATATCATCAACATGGGCCAAAGGTACATTCTTGCCCGCGAAGATGGCCACACATTGATTGGATCGAATGAGGAAGAAATCGGTTTTGAATTGGGAACAACCGACTCGGTGCTGAAATCTCTGCTGGACTTCGCCACCCATTTGCTGCCAGATTTGAAATCAGCCGAACATGTCAAATCGTGGTCCGGCCTTCGTCCAATGACATTCGACGGGTTTCCGATGATTGGACCTATACCGGGCGTCGAGAATCTTTATGTTGCAGCAGGCCACCACCGCAGCGGCTTGCACCTTTCACCAGGGACCGCTGTACTGATCGCAGATATGTTAAGTGAAGTGAAATCCCGGATACCGATTGACGCTTTCCAAATTCGCAAACCAAAAAGCAACCACGCCGTTCGACCCAATACCACGACATGAACAACACTCCCCAAACAAGCATGAACATGACGCTGGATCCTCCTGGAACCGTTGCGATCGTGGGTGCTGGAACGCACGGACTCGAAGCTGGTCTTTACGGACGCTTTCTAGGCTACGACGTAACAATTTTGGAACGTGGTTCGGTCGGGAACAACATGCTTCATGAGAGCGATGCTGATTTGATCATTCTACCTGATCAATGCCTTTCACCACTCGCATTATCTGCCGTCGCGACTCAGCATGCAGCAGAAAATCCAGGCAGTGCACCGCGGGTGCACCCAACCACAGTTTCAGCGTGGATCGAACAGGGATTGATTCCCTTGTCCGAATCAGACTTATTGCGTGGCCGCATCAAAACAAACCACTTGGTTACCAGCATCAATGCTGTACCGATTGAGCTTGAAGACGAGTCAGAAGATGCTTCCGAATATCCTCCCGATTTCCAACTTCACTTCATTGATTCAGACGGAGCTGAGGACACATTGCGTGTGGAAGCCGTCTTGATTGCGACTGGCAGCCAATGCGATATCGAATTCATGTTTCCCTTGCCATGCTCGTATCTTCATCGCATTGAATCAACCTCACCGCACGATGCTGCTGGACTCGTTGGCGGTCGACGTCAGATTGTAGAAGTCTACTCCCAACTGGCAGGCCGGGAAGATCTGGATTTATACCGGCCACCGCGAGTATGAATTCTGACGGTTATGCAGATCATATGAACTATGTTTATCAGGTCACGCCGGTAAGCCAGCGTTTCTTTTCAGCCTGCGGCGACTCTTCGCCCAATGTGTCCTAGCATTACGTGACGCAGGTCGGATCAGTCCACTTGGGAATGCCTACCCACGTCATGCGTATCCACTTTTGGGACCTTGGTCCCTGTTCGATGGCATTCACGCTGCTCGGGGGTAACTTCATGATCAAACTAACTCGACTGGACGGTGAATCATTTGTCCTTAATGCGGACTTGATTCGTTACATCGAACGCCGGCCCGACACCTTCATCACCCTCATCAGTGGTGAGCGACTTGTTGTCGGTGAAACGATGGAAGTGGTGATTGAGCGTGCAGTGCAGTACCAGCAACAGAAGCACTTCATGCCCATGCCGACCGCAAGCTTTACAGCAACCACGGTTCCTACGTCCGCCACGCACTGATCATCACAGATACAAAACATGGACATTGCCAGTATTGTCGGCCTGCTTTTAGCAGTCGGCCTCATTATCGCCTCCATCATGCTGGGCGAAGCTCCCTTCACTGCCTTCCTGGATCTTCCTTCCATGTTGGTCGTGTTCGGTGGTGCCATTGCCGCAGCGATGATCTGCTTTCCGCTTCACAGCATGCTTAAGGCACCTATGATCGCACTCAAAGTGCTGATGAACAAAAACGAAGATCGAATTGGCCTGATCAACCAAATCGTTGAGCTTGCCGAAACAGCTCGTCGTGATGGACTTCTGGCGTTGGAATCGAAAGTGCTGGCAATTGACAACCCGCTAGTAAAGACCGGTATTCAAATGGCGGTTGATGGCAGCACCCCTGATGTTGTCGAGGAAGTGCTGAGAACAGAAATCGAGGCAATCGCAAGCCGGCATCGTGAAGGTAAAAGCATCATGGATCAGCTTGGAAGATTTGCACCAGCCTACGGAATGATCGGAACCCTGATTGGGTTAATCATGATGCTTCAGGACATGAGTGATCCCTCTGGAATCGGCAAGGGCATGGCTGTTGCTCTCATCACAACTTTGTACGGAGCCATCATTGCGAACGTATTTTTCAGCCCCTTCGCAGAAAAGCTGGGTCTGATGAGCCGGAATGAAATGGTTAGCTTCGAAATTGCGATACGCGGAGTCATGGCAATTCAATCTGGTGAAAGCCCACGTGCCATCGATCAAAAGCTGAGAACATTTCTACCTCCAAAGCAGCGTGAGCTGGAGTAGGCCATGAACGACGAACCAGAAGAAATGGGAATTCCAGAATGGGTCGTCACCTTTGGCGACATGATGAGCCTATTGCTGACTTTCTTTATCATGCTTGTTTCTCTGAGTGAGATCAAGGACGACGAGACGTATCAAAAATTGGTGGACTCTGTGCAACGTGAGTTCGGCTATTCACGTTCCTCAGAATCCCTGTCACCAGGTGAAAAACGACCACGCAAAACAGAGTACACTCCACTGGCAACCACTGGTCGAGCCAAACGCAAGGACACGACAAAAGGCGGGGTGCCTGTCAAAGCACCAGCTGGCGAAGAGCCTCGAGTACGCATTGTGCGCCCCGGACAACCAACGCCTATAGGCTCTGTGATCTTCTTCAAGATTGGGAAAGCATCGCTCTCTCCAGAGGCGCGAATCGAGATCAAAAAACTCGCAGACAAGCTTCGAGGAAAGCCACAGAAAATCGAAATCCGCGGCCATGTCTCACCTGCCTTCGCCAATCGTGTCGATGACACCAAGCTAACCATCCAACTCGGGTTTGAGCGTGCACTGAATGTCAGACAAGCATTAGTCAACGATGAAGGCATCAATCCTGCGAGGTGCCGTGTTGCATCCGTGGGAGACAGTGAACCAGTTGATACTTCAGCATCTGGTGATTCGAGTATTCCAAATCCAAGAGTCGAAGTTTTCATGCTGAATGAATCTTTTACAGATCCAAATGAGCGTGATTCGCAGACAACACCCAACACGCCCAATGATGCAATGAAGGAGAACAAGAATGACTGATAATGAACAAACCGAAGAAGAAACGACTCCCGTTGCCAGTGGCCTTGGTGGCCGTGGCATGATCATCGCATTTGTTTCCGTCGTCGTTCTTATGGAAACAGCAATGTTTTTCTTTTTCATTCCAAACGCGGATGAAGTCAGCGCCCTGGCGGAAGAGCGTTTAGTCGCGTCAATCCAAAAGAGTGAAAATGATGCGGAAAAGAAAATCGAAGATGAAAATCAGATCAAGGAATGCACGATCGGGAAGTTTGGTGAGACGTTCAGCCCGCAGGACACAGAACTTACCTATCGAGTTGAAATTGAGGTTTATGGCCTTGTGAAGGAAGAATTTGCCGATGACTTCCAAAACGAATTCGACGAGAAACAAGGCCGTCTTAGAACGGCCATTCGCAGAAAAATCCGCAATAGTGACCTCGAAGAGCTCAGCAAGAACAATTTGGGCTTGCTAGAACGACGCATTTTGACGGAATGTAACCATCTATTGAGAGACGATCTGTTGCTGGGTGTTGGATTTACCAGCTATCAACTGATCGAACAGTGATCCCATCACGAAACCTGAATCCGTGAAACAGGCGTGCGGGAAACATTCCGGCATCAATTCAAGTCCAGGGAAGGACGACGCTGTGGCTGATCCAAACGACGAATCGACGCAAGCTGATGTGACTGATCAGTTTGCTTCCGCAGAAAGCGTGGCCTCACAAGGCGACGCTGTCTCCGATGATTCAGTAAAAAGTGGCGATGACGTGCAAACGGCAGACATTGAAAAATTGCTTGATCAGGCAACCGAGTCGCTTGAAAAAGCAACCGGTGAAACTGCTTCTGCTCAAGCACCACCAACCCCTTTCGATCTCAGTGACCTGTCCCCAAAGGAAGAGACTTCGGAAAGGCAATCCATCGATCTACTCGGGGAAGTCGAAATGGACCTCCGAATTGAACTGGGGCGAACCCAGATGTGTCTCGATGAAGTACTGCAACTCCGGGGTGGATCGGTTGTTGCACTCGACAAATTGGCAGGGGATCCCGTTGACGTCTTTGTAAATGGCCGACTAATTGCACGAGGAGAAGTCTTGGTGATGAACGACAATTTCTGTATACGAGTGACAGAACTGGTGGGCGCCTAGGCTCACGAGAGAGCGTTTTAAAAGTTCACCAAGATGCATCCCCACCTTGCGGAATTGACCGTCATGACGAAGTTGCTTTTTCCTGCCTTTGCTGCAGTTCTATGGGTCAGCATTTCTTCAAACCATGCATTCGGACAGGAAGGTGCCAACCTGATTCGCAAGCGAGGCATCGCAAAAACGATCACCACCGACTCGATGCGTGCCCCCGCAACAGCCCCAAGGTCGTCAGCGAGAACGCCTGCGAACAGAGGCGGAGAAACTACAGCGTTGACCAGCGCAGAGCCATCAGCAGCACCAGCCTTCCCGAGTCTGATGTCACATTCAGGTCCCGATGACGAATCCAGCACCAAAAGAAAACCAAACGCTGGTTCCTCAAGCCCTCTGATTACCGTCAGCTCAAGTCTGGCGGTTGTACTTGGTTTGTTTGCAGCCTTAATTTGGGGCACTCGTAAATTTGGTGCGCGAGGGGGTGGTAACAATCTCATTCCAAAGGAGGTTTTCCAAACACTAGGGAGTACCTCCATCGATCCGCGTACGCAGGTATCGCTATTGCGATGCGGACAGAGAATTCTAATCATTGCGAGAACCAACCATGGCGTACAGCCACTGGGAGAAATCACCGACAAAGATGAGGTCAGTCATCTTATTGCAACCTGCACCGGTGACTCAAAGCAGGAATTCCATCGTACATTGGCATCCCTTGAATCAGAGCCCACAGAATCTGGCTACATCGGCAAGCAACCTGAACCACCAAGCGCTCGCTCACGCGGAAGGCTTTTTGCGAGTGTTTAACCGACTTCACAGCAATGCTATGTAACGCTCCGCATCCCAGCCACGCATCCCAGCCACGCATCACTAGGGCGTGGGTAGCATTCCAAGTCGTTTCAGCCACTCCTTGCACAACCCGGGCCACTGAGATGCACCGGGCAATTGCTGAGCCAATCCCACACCGTGTCTTCCCTCAGGAAAAACGTGCAGCTCTGACGGCACGCGATTTCGCTGTAACGCCAAATAGTACTGCAAGCTGTTCTCCACCGGCACCACTTTGTCCGCGGCAGTGTGAAAAATGAATGTTGGCGGCGTGTCACTGGTCACCTGGCGTTCATTTGACAATTCCTCAATTAGTTTTGGGTCGGGATTATCGCCAATCAGATTCTGCTGGCTTCCGCGATGGGTATACGGTTTATCAAACGCAATGACCGGATAACATAAAATTGAGAAATCCGGACGTGATGACACTCTCACAATGGGATCCTCGGCTGTCAACTTAGCAGCCAGGAAATGAGTTGACACGGTCGAACACAAATGACCACCCGCCGAGAAACCAATCACGCCCACCCGGTCAGGATCGATATTAAATTCTTTGGCCCTTGCTCGCAGTGTTTGAATAGCACGCTGAGCATCCTGCATGGGCCTCGGGTGCCCATAGCCCTTTCCGTCATTTCCTTTGCCACGCAGGCGATAAGTACATATAGCGGACGGAATTCCCATTGCTGCAAACCAGTCAGCAAACTGATACCCCTCATGTCCCATGGCGTGCCCGTGATATCCTCCTCCCGGCAAAATTACAACTGCCGCAGTGGGAACCTCTGATTCAACTTGCGTTATGATCAGTTGGGGAAAATCTCCATCCTCCTTACCCCCTGCACCAGGCGGTCCATCTGGCCACAATAACTCAGTCGTGCGGCGCATTGGATCCGTCTTCGGATCCTGAGCAAAAGCAGGTATGGCAATCAGGGTTGCCAACGGCAGAAAAATGGCACTGGCTAAGAAACTTCGGTTCATCTGAAACAACCTCACGAGAGTATCAAACAGCAATTTGGTGACTGCGAAATTTTAAACCAAAATGCCGGAGCATGATGCTCACAGACTAATCGGCACACCTTTTCCAACGCGATGTGTGACTGCCCATGCTTTACGGAACGTATTGTTGCCGCCCAAGATCTGCTACCGTCAGTAAAACAGGTTGGACAATGACTTCGATTAGGTCCCACCTGCCAAAACCACGCTGGAAAGCTTAGGCTAAAAATAAGCTTCGCATCGCAACAGGTTGGAAAACAGCAACAGGTTGGAAAACACATGTCACCATGGATTTGAGTCGTCTTGTCAAGCTCTGTGTTCAGCACTGAAACTCCTGCTCGCACCACTGGCCAAAGGCTGAGTTGGAAGCTGTCTCTGTGGCGTGCCATTTTGAGCACGGCGTTGGGTGAACGTCTCGTTTATCGGGGCGATTTCGCTTTGGGCACATTGATGCGTTTTCTGCCCATCGTGACTCAGATCTTCCTTTGGTACGCGATTTTCGACTCCATTGAGGCGACCCAAGGGGGTAGTCTTGATAGCACCGAGATTCGCGGGTTCCATTTCACGGACATCGTTGCCTACTACCTCCTTACGATGGTCGCGCGAGCATTTTCGAGTATGCCAGGCTTGGCTTCCGGTATTGCAAGGGAAATTAGAGACGGGGAAATCAAACGATACTTAATTCAACCAATTGACCTGATCAGCTTTCTGCTGCTGACTCGGATCGCGCATAAGCTAGCCTACTACGCCGTCGCAATTTTGCCTTTTGCTCTCGTATTTTTCTTATGCCGAAACTACTTTTCAGCAGGTTGGCCTTCATTTTCTGTGCTGGTTGCCTTCGCAGGTTCGCTTGTCATGGGATTTCTAATCGGTTTCTTCCTGGAAGCGGCGATCGGTATGATCGGATTTTGGTTCCTCGAAGTCTCGTCACTTCTTTTTGTATACATGCTGTTCAGCTTTTTTCTGTCAGGGCACATGTTTCCCTTGACCATGCTGCCTGACAATGTGGCAACATTTGTGAATTTCCTACCCTTCAAATATTTAGCGTATTTTCCTGCAGCTATTTTTCTCGGAAAGATTCCAGAAGGAGATCTGCCAATGGAACTTGCCATTGAAGCTTGTTGGCTGACCTTCTTCATCATCGTCTGTCGGATTGCCTATGCCCGTGGCGTGCGACGTTACAGCGGTTACGGGGGTTAAGAATGGAACCCGATCCCAGACGTGATCGCACCAAGTACTGGAAGGTTTTCTTGACCTTTGCCCGTAATAGTCTCGTTCGAGATATGACATTCCGCACAAACTTTGCGTTGCAGTGCATCAGTAGCCTCGGCTGGACCCTGATGAACGTGGGTTTTTATCTCATCATTTTCCAATACACGACTTCGATCGGC
The DNA here is from genome assembly GCA_002690925.1 of Rhodopirellula sp. GTDB lineage: Bacteria > Planctomycetota > Planctomycetia > Pirellulales > Pirellulaceae > Rubripirellula. The sequence continues at coordinate 28,609 of NZGD01000032.1, read as the reverse complement.
GCTGACAGCGGTTGGGACCGGGACAAGTTTTTTCTCTTCATCGCAACAACATGGTTCATCAACAGCCTTGTACAGGCCTTCTTCATGCCCAATGCGGAGGAGTTCAGTGAGTTGATCCGGACCGGAGGCCTCGATTTTGCCTTACTGAAACCAATTGACACTCAATTCCTGATCTCTTTCCGACGAGTTGACTGGAGTGCGTTATCCAACTTTGCAGCAGGCTTCATCATTGCCTTGATTGCTTTGTACTCTCTGGCAACTCGACAAGTTGATCCAATGACACCAAGCCTAGCGTCCATTCTGCTTTACATCTTCTTCGTGGCGTGTGGTGTTGCCATCATGTACTCTTTGATGATTTGCTTGAGCGCTACAAGCATTTGGCTGGGCCGAAATCAAACTCTGTACAACTTCTGGTTTTACATAACAAATTTCAGTCGTTATCCGATGGAAATCTATAATCGTGGTTGGGGAAGACCGTTGTACGGATTTTTCACTTTCATCATCCCAGTGTTGTTGGTGGTAAACATTCCAGCGCGCATTCTTGCCAGGCCAATCAGCCCCCAAACATGGGAGGATCAACTGCTCATCGTTTGGGGCTTGGCCGCAACACTGCTGAGTCTCTGGATCAGCCGCTGGGTATTCAAATGCGCGCTTCTCAGTTATCGAAGCGCAAGCTCATAATGAGTTAGAGTTTGCGTCGCTGAACGCGGTGCCTGCCAACTCAAATCGAGTTCGCCGAGAGTCGCCTGAAATTGCTGTTCCCACTGACCCACGTGATTCATGGGTCCGCCCCCAAGCACTCGTTCACATACCCTCGGAAGCTCTCCACTTAAGCACAGCTGGAGTTGACTCCAACCCGGTGGAGTTAATCGAAAAGACACGGTACTCCGATGGCTTTGTAGCCATATTTCGTCGATCAGTGAATTGCATTATGGCAAGAGGTTGTGTCGGCGTACCGGAATAGTTCATCACTTGAAAAAGAGGGCGTCCGTAACGGGAAACAGGCTTTTCTGGCAACCGTGCGATCGTTTCACCATTTCGCTCAATTCGAAATCCACCCAGCCCACTTTCAAAATCCGGATCTGCTTTCCACGTCAACACTATGCTGTCACCATCTTCACTCGCAGTTAATGAACGAGGAGTCGCTGGCGGTGACGAATCTGGTACGCTCCCACGACGTAAGAAAGTCGACCAACTGGATGCAAACAACGCATCGGGTAACCATGAAGCGTTTTGCTTTTCACCAGGGTAAGTATCTGAAGAATAAACTTCACCCGAATCGGTACCAAACCATGAACGCGACATGTCGATCCGACGCAATTCTAGTGGAGCTGTGATGTCATCAGATAGCCTCAATCGCAGGCAACTATCAAAGAAGGGGATCGCTAAGTAACGCGAATCTCCACACTCATGACCTGTGTTTGGATCTGGGGCGATCCCAAACGGCGCTCCTGAAAGTCGATAGGCAGTCTTCATCGCCTGCAAACCATCCCAAGCACGATGAAATCTTTCGTGAGTACGTTCCTTAGCCCCCGGGCAGGCCATGACTGGCACGTGATAAATGCTTGATTTTAATTCTGGTGCTTCCACCTCACCTTGAGTCCAATAACCAAAGGCCGTGCCTGATTGCAACCAGATCGCTACGATGCGTTCGGGATACATCGTCTGCATCAAACTTGCCCAGAATCCTCCGCCTGAATGGCCCCACAAACACCATGGAACCTGATTCAGTTCTTCATGCCCCGTCTGCTCCGCAAATTGGCTCAGTGCTTGCAGGAATCGCACACCTGATCCATTCCTAGGATCACACCACAACCGACAACTGCTACCAGCTCGCCCCTCATAAGAGGAACCCAGCAAAGCGCAGTCCCATTTCTTTGCGAGTGCACGCCAGTGCAAGTCGCAAACGGCCGTCAGACCGGCATTGGACGCGCCCGGACCGCAACCATGTTGGTGCACAATCACCCCCCTGATCTGTTCCACTCCGGGGGGGATCCAGAGATCAAAGTCCACAAACAAGTCCAACTCGCCAGGGACGCTGGAAGCAGGGAAATAGCAACGATAAACATCTTCGTATTCCGTTTTTGCAGCATCCTGATGCCGCAAGACACGAGCAGCAATCTGTTTTTCAATCTCTGCTGCCATCTTATGAGCTTCGACAATCGGCAATCCCGCCTGCATGCCCGGTCGTCCGTGTCCCACATGACTTAACCAAGCTGCATGCATAATTTTTTGCCGGCGACCTACCAACGTTTTTAGAGATTCAGCCGGTTCCATCTGATCAACTACACCCCAAGCTTTCAACACAGTGTTAGCAAGAACAGCATGCCCCTCATGATTCAGGTGCACACCATCAGGAGACATAGAGAACTGAGGATTCTTTTTTCGCTTTGCCGTTACGTAGTCAGACACCGCTGAATGAAGATCGATGGTTAGTTCGACGTGATCTTTCTGCTTGAGAATCCACTGAGCGTAACTCAACATCACAGTGTCGTAATCTTCGTAAATCGCTTTCCAGGAATACTGTTTTTCACCTTTCGGTAATAGCTTCCCTTGTTTCTTCAGAGGCAGGGGATCAAAAGAAGGCGGGGTCATCAAGACCACCTTTGCATCAACAGCTTTCACCTTCGAAATGATCTGCCGAATACCCGCCTGATAGGCTGCGAAGCGATCTTCTGCCAAGGGATAATAAATCCCATCGTTCATTCCGTAGCAGACGACCACGACATCCGGTTGGGTTTTCTGCAAAGCGGCATCGATCCTCGAGTGGACATTCGGTCGAGTAAACGGATGTTCTGGCTCTGACAAACCACTGCATGTCTCACTGGGTAAACCAAGGTTGATCAATGTGCAATCATAACCATGAAGACGGAATTGCGTTTCAACCAGTGAAATGAAATCGCCAGCATGAGTAATCGAATCACCAAGGAAGAGAATACGTTTCCCTGCAACGGAAAAGATGGATTCAGCAGGAGCGTTTGGTGCTAATGAACCAAGCACCACCATAAGCCCAAGCATTGCAAGAACGTTCCGCCCCATTCGGATTACGACAGCCATTTTTTTTCCTGTGAGCAACGAAACGCTTCTAGCATTTCAAAAATACACTTCACACTAAGCGCCGATACCCGCCAACCACAAAAGCAAGCCAATGACCAATGCACATACAACACATGAAATCAAAAAACCAGCCACATCCATTTTCGTCGGATAAACAAATTCCCAGTCTGACCTCGGAAACAGTTTGCGACTCATTGTTGCAGAAGGATCCTGATACGCAGCATCCAACGCCCGGTTATCATCAGTTGGATTGGACTGCACGGGGGTCTTCATCTTTGCAAAGTATCTATCCAACACAGCCTCGCTACCGCGTGGGGTAACGAGGCTGAGGAAGAAGAGAAGGGCAAATGGTAGTAACAACCGGATTGGTAACCGGAGAGTCTCAAGCATTGCCTTGCTTACGTTCGAAAGATCAATCCCCATCAGACCGTAAAGCAGAAAATCGATTTTCAGGGAACCCTCGCCTCTCTGTTTCCCGACCAATCGCTCGGTCTTGACCAACATGCCTGCCTCCGTCGTCTCACTTACCAACTCTTTCGAAAGTTGATCGATTGGAACAAGTTTCGTCCAGAAGATGGATTGGCCCCCACTCTTAACGACAATTTTTATTGGCTCACCGACATTTGCAAAAGGTGGCTCGTCCCCCAGGCCAGCGAGTTTGCTTGCAAGTTGCTCACCAAGTCCAGTCCCCTCATTTTCAGCAATCTGTTCCTTCAGTTCGTTCCCGGCTGCGATCCATGCTTCGTGCTTGGCGATATCCGACTCCGTCGCTGGACGGACCAGTGTTTTTGTCACCAGATTTGTCGTGGCTGCAAGCCTCTGATTTGTGCTCAAGTCTGCCAACCTCGGCACGACCACCGGGAGAACAAAAAACAACATCAATGATGTCGCAATCGTCCCCCAAACAGCAAAACGGTTTACCCGCCGCCAGTACATTCCCAGCCAGAATGGTGCTGCGAACAGGATGGGTAGTTCGATCGCCATTTTGAACTGGCCAAAAACATCGGCATAGGTCAGCGAAATAAAGGCTGCGCCCACAATGATCACCAAGCCAGTCATCCTACCGACTTGGACATATTTTTTTTCATCTGCCGTTGAGTTGATATACGGTGCATAAACATTCCGAACCACCAATGCAGAGGTCACGATCATGTAGGTATCTGCCGAGCTCATCATGGCTGCCAATAGACATGCCAACATCAACCCCACCAATCCTAGATTCATGGGTCCCAATATGTCGCGTGCGGCGACTCCCCATACTCGATCCGGATCGGCAGCGATTTCCGCACTCCCTGCCAGCAGTGCCAACGCAATCAATGCAGTCAGGGCCCAGCCCACAGTGCAAAGTCGCTTGAGAAAGTTGCCGACAACCAACCCGATACGCGCCTCTTTCTCTGTCTTGGCCGAACCACCGCCGGTCGCGATAAAGTGTGGTTGTACAACAACGCCCACAATGCTGATCAAAGAAAGCGAAATGATGAATGGCAGTGGAAACTCACCGCTGCTTGGCCCAGAGAACAAACTGAAACAATCTGCAGAAACACGTTCATGCATGATTCGAAAACCGTCCATCAGCCCCTTCTCACCAGGACCACCAAACGTCTCTGCAATCGACCACAAGCCGTAGGGAATCAATAACACTGATAGAATGATAATGAAAAGACCTTGAATCAGATCAGTCCAGTAGGCTGCCGCCAAGCCACCGAGCACACCATACAAAATGACAACGCCAGCGATCAACGGAATCAGCGTGTACTTCAATTCATAACCAAACAGGCCTACATCAAATCCTAGCAGGGGTGCTGAAAATTTCGCAACGGCCGAGAACATCGTCGACAGATAGAACATGTAGAAGACGATGGCAAATAGCGTATACGCGACTCCCATCGAGCGTGATTCATAGCGTTCAACAAACCAGTCACCTAAAGTCAGATGGCGCATCCGGCGATACCAAACCGCAGTGATCCAGTAAATTGGAGTCACAAACAACCACATCAAAGCTGACCAAACACCACTCAGACCACTTGTCCAAGCGGTCTTACCAACCATCACCGGTTCATGAGCGCCCGTACCAGCGCCAAACGCTGCGAAGGTCTGCAACAACTTTCCGAAGCCACGCCCCCCCATGAAATAGTCTTCCTGGTCCTTCACACGTTTCATCGCCCAAAAGCCGATGGCGATCATTCCCACGAAATACGAGACCAAGACGATATAATCGATCAGTTGCATAACAAGTCTGCCGGCTGGACCCCATCGAAAGGGGCAAGAAGTGGAGGCACAAAGCTGGTAACCCGGCTGGTATTTTAGTGTCAAACGGCCCGTCTATGCGGCGGCACAGGAGATTTACCAAGGTGAAAGACCATGCTCCAAGTCCTCAAAACGCGAAAAAACCAAGGGTTCAGGCATGTTTGGATTGTGAGCGGTTGTGGGAACAGTTGCTCCCCACTAACAATTAGTCATGTCAACCCAAACCAGTCGTGACCGTTTCTCTGAATATCGCCAAACCGTTCGTGATCGAAATGCGAGCGGTCAGCGGCCAAAAAGTCATGGCCATAGCGAGCGCAACCCAAAGAAACTCGGCGAACGAGATCGTAAATTCTGGGAACTGTTTTCGCAGTTTCTTGCCCTCACCGCGAAACACCGTGGTCAGATTTTGGTAGCACTCGCTTTGCTAACAATCGGCATTGTGCTGCGTCTGATCCCCCCTCTGGGAACGAAACTGGCGATTGATTCGGCATTAACAACACCTCCGAAACAATTACCCACTTGGTTACAGTCACTGCCACTGCCCACCGACCCCATGAACCTGCTGCTCACGATTGCAGGGCTGGTAGTCGTCGTCACTATCATTTCCACCATCGTCCATCTCTGCAGTCGATGGATTGCAACCAAGGCGGTCAACCAGACACAGGTCAATGTCCGACGTCGTGTTTTTGAACATGCGGTCAAACTGCCGTTGAATAACGTCTACGACATGAAGAGCGGCGGAGTTGCGAGCTTGATACGTGAAGACGCTGGCGGGGTCGCCGATCTCATTTTCAGCATGCTCTACAACCCATGGAGAGCCATCATTCAATTTGTCGGAAGCCTGATCATTCTGATGCTTGTCGACTGGAAGTTGATGGTGGGTGGTTTACTGCTGCTACCAGTTGTATGGGTCACCCACCGCACGTGGATCAATCGTATCCGCCCACTCTATCGCGACATCCGAAAACAACGTCAACGAATTGATGGTAACGCCACGGAGACTTTCAGCGGCATTCGCGTGGTACGAACTTTTTCTCAAAGCCGCAATGAGTCATCTCGCTTCGTGCGAGAGGGTGACTTTCTGGTGCGTCAACAACTTTTCACTTGGTGGTGGACCCGAATCATTGAGACAATCTGGGAAGTTGTTGTACCTCTCGCGTCAACTGGATTGTTGCTTTATGGCGGGTACCAGATCATTGACAACGAATTGACCCTCGGTGATTTGATGATGTTTCTTGTTTACTTGACCATGCTGCTGGATCCACTGGCTACCATCGCGGCAAGTGCGGTCTCATTTCAGAACAATCTTGCTGGACTTGACCGAGTGCTGGACGTGCTGGAAATTGAAGATGAACTCGAAACCCACCCCGAGGCAATAGCCCTACGCCGTGAAAATGTGGGAGGTGCGCTATCGATACGTGATGTCTCTTTTTCATATCCCGAAGCAGATACGATGGTACTGCAAGATATCAATCTCGAAGTCAAAGCAGGAGAAACCGTGGCGTTGGTGGGCCGTAGTGGAGCCGGCAAAACAACGTTGACCAACCTTATAGCCAGGTTCTACGACGCTAGCTCAGGCGGTATCAGCTTAGATGGTCGAGATCTTCGAGACATCAAACTGAACAACTATCGCAGTTTACTTGGAATCGTCGAGCAGGATGTCTTTCTGTTTGACGGGACCATTCGCGAGAATATTGCCTACGCCAAACGCAACACCCAGGATTCACAGGTCATCGAAGCTGCAAAAGCTGCTGCCGCTGATGAGTTCATTATGCAACTACCTGACGGCTACGACTCAGTCATTGGTGAACGAGGTGTCAAATTATCAGGAGGACAACGGCAACGCATCGCGATCGCACGGGCGATCCTTGCGGATCCGAAAATTCTTGTACTGGATGAGGCAACCAGCAATCTAGACAGTGAAAGTGAACGACTGATTCAGAATAGTTTGGCTGATTTACTCAGAGACAGAACTGCGTTTGTCATCGCCCATCGCCTGAGTACCATCGCCGGAGCTGACAAAATTGTCGTTCTGGAAGATGGACGTGTTGTCGAGGTTGGGAACCACGATCAGTTGCTTTCTGCTGGGGGCAGATACCGTGACATGGTCATGTTGCAAATGAGCGACTCGACCAACGAGGCAGTTGGACGTCAATAGCTTCGTGATTCGCAGGGTTTTGGTGCCGAAACGCCTGCTATACTGCCACGCAAGAAAATGCGTCCGAAATGAAACCCCTCTTTTCGATTTCTCCATGACAGTGGCTGAATATGAAACCCTTCTTGCTCGTGTTGCTGCTCTCACTATACGGCTCGTCCAGCCTGCCAAATGCGTTTGCTGGTGACGCAGATTGGCCACAGTGGCGAGGCCCAAATCGCAATGGTCATTCCCCGGCAAAACATCTACTACAAACTTGGCCCGAAGAAGGTCCAACGATCAGGTGGACGTTCACTGATGCTGGGATTGGGTATTCAACAATTGCCATTGTCGATGACTGCATCTACACCCTCGGTTCCAACGACAGCAATTGCTTTGCTTTATGCCTCGATCTACATGATGGCTCAGTGAATTGGCGAACCGAATTTAGCAGATCAGGAACCCACGAAGACTATAATCAAGGCTGGGGAGGCGGACCAAGAAGTACACCCACCGTAGACCAAGATCAGGTTTTTGTACTCAGCGACATCGGCATTTTGGCATCCCTCGATAAAGAAAACGGCAAGATCCAATGGACGACCGACATCGTTCAAGATCACAATGGAAAGATTCCAACCTGGGGCTACAGCGACTCGCCCCTAGTTGATGGCAACCGTGTTGTTGTGACGCCTGGAAGAGAGAAATTCTTGCTGGCTGTGAATCGTTTGAATGGCAAGGCGGTCTGGCAAAGCCGGGGGTATAACGAGGGCGCCCAATACGTTTCTGTGATGAAGGGCAATGTGGGTGAAACCAACTTCTACATCTCGGCCAGCAAAGAAGGGCTTGTGGCTTTCGATACCGAAAGTGGTGAATTGCTGTTTTCGGATGCTGCAACTGGTAATCCCACTGCTGTCATCCCAACTCCGATTCTTCATCTGCATCAGATCTACCACACCAGCGCTTACCGTGCTGGCAACACGTTAATAAATCTTACTGGGGAGGGGCAGGGCAGGGTGGCTGCTGAACCTGCCTACCATTTGACTGGAAAAACACTGGAGAATCACCATGGTGGTGTGGTGTTAGTCAACGGGACAGTCTTTGGCTTCAGCAAAGCCAACGGAGGTGTTTGGATGGCTCAGGATCTTGAAAGTGGCGCAACGCTTTGGGAAGAAAAAATCCGTCCCAATAAGAGTGGATCAATCTGCTACGCCGATAAGCGACTCTATTGCTACAACGACAAGGATGGGACGGTCTTTCTAGTCGAGCCAAGCCGGGCTGGTTGGCAACAGAAAGGAATGCTCAGGCTACCCAAGCAAACTGAGTTACCACGTGAGAAAGGGGCTATATGGGCTCACCCCATCGTGGCCAATCAGACATTGATCATTCGTGATCAAGACTTGATTTTTGCCTATGACCTTGCCCGGTAGTCTACCACTCACAAACCAAACGCATCGCAGCAACCGAAGCTAAACGTTCCGATGTTTATCCCTAGAACCGAGTTGCTGCCGTCAACGAAACGGGATCAGGAACGACAACACCAAACGCAGCTTCGCGGACTTGTCGCTAGCGTTGATAGATAGGCAGATAGCCTTTGTCTAACTGCAGCATGATCAAATTACACGCCGTCACATAGACTGGATTTACTTGTCCCTCCCAGAAGCCATCAGGCCGCTGTTGACCGACAATTTTGTCATAAAGTCGATCTCTGAAAGGTTTCCAAAGGTCATCACCTTGGCGATAGACGACCTGACTGTAGTAGAGATAGGTATAGTGCCAATGTCCAAACGATGCGCCCCCCAAACTATGCAGTGATTTCTTCGCGTATTCCAACATTTCCGGGACGTGCTCGCCATCGTAGTCACCTGCATTGTAAAGAGCAGCGAGAGCGGCAGCCGTAATCGCAGGCCGACTCGTACCTCTCTGCTTACTGCTGTAACTGATTCCGCCATCAGGATTTTTGCAGCCGTAAATATATTCTTTTGCATTATCGATCACTTTCCCACTAACCGGGATACCTGCGTTACGACATCCACGCAGTCCCTGCACCTGTGTGATTGTTGTTGATCCCTCATCGAAGTTGTTGCCAGCTGCAGCGGAAACATAACCCCAACCGCCAGCTTGGGTTTGTGCGTTACCGCTGAACTGCACTGCACGTGTTAACACGTCGACCAATTCTTCTCTTCGATCAATCAATCCCTCCTCGCCCAGCACTTGAGACATCAACAACATGGCGAATCCGTGCCCATATGTGTAACGAGAATCCGTCTTCGGATCACCAATCAACCCATTGTCACGACTCTTACTGATGAGGTAATCCGTTGCTCGTGCAATTTGCTTCGCGTAGGGTCCTTGGGTGGTCGTACTGCCGCTTGCGATCAGGGCAGTCGCGGCAAGCGATGCCATCGCAGTCGGATACTCATTAGTGTTCCACTTACCGCGTGAGGACTGGGTCCGACTGAGCCACCGAAGACCTTTTTCAATGGAATCATCCCACGCGACTTTGGAATCCGCGGCACCTGCCGAGCCTGCAAGCCCACTCGTTGCCGTTAAGATCGCAGCATTGCGAAGCCAATCTCGGCGTGTTTGACTATTTTTCATGATGCTGTTCTCATTCGTCCCGCAAATCAATGTTGGGGCGTTTTCCCCCGCGATGAGCGAATTCACCACCAATCCACTCTGCTCACCACTCTATTGTACTACGAGGTGTCAACGTAATGGGACTTCAATTTGCTCGAACGGTGTGATGTAAACCTCTCCGCTGCTGGCACTTAGGACAAAAGAACGTACTCCTCTGGGCCTGTACGATCCGCCTTACCCGGCCTTTTTTGCAGCGGATACACGACGCATCAACTCGGTCGTAAACGCGGTGATAATTCTGGTAACCGCCTTCGCCATTGAGTGCATTGCGGTAAGTCCCGTCGCTGAGGGTGCTCCCCTCATGCTGAATCGCTTCCTGCAAAACGGTATGGGTTGCCTGTTGTATGCGTTTCCACTGTGGCCCCGTCAGTCCATCACAACGGGTTCTTGGATCAATTCCCGAAAGAAATAGAATTTCCGCAGCATAGAGGTTTCCGATTCCTGCAACCACAGCCTGATCAAGAAGCGCGACCTTAATCGCACGTCGGCTCGTTTTCAACTTGTTCTTCAATTCATGGTGGGTAACGCTTAAAGCATCGGGTCCCAATTTGCTATCAACTTTGAGTTTTAGTTCATCAGCCGCTAGCAGCCGTACAGTCCCAAGACCGCGTCGATCCCAAAACAGTAATTGCTTGCTCGGACCACCAGTCAAAGTCAAACGCAACCTCAGATGCTCGAGACCAGGAGGATCAGCTAACAATACTAAGCCAGTCATTCTAGGCTCGATTACGATGACATCTTCGTTACCAAGGTGAATCATCACTCGCTTACCACGTCGTCCCACATCCACGATCTCTTGGCCTCGCACCCTCTGGTCAAAAGTACGAATGTCTGGCTCAAACAAAATTGGTCTAAGACGACACTCGGGCCGCTGAGCGTTTGTGATACGACTGCCCACTACCGGCAATACCCCACAACGCATGGTTTCGACTTCTGGCAATTCAGGCAAGGTATAATCCAACAAAAGAAAATTCAATGAGCTACAAACAAAGGTGTTGTTTGTTTACCGAAATGATAATTTGAAATAAGAACGAAACCATCTCTGGGACTCGAAGGGCTTACGAATAAACGCGACCTTCAAAACAATAACGGGAATCACGCATTACATCTGCATGATTCGTGCCATGAAATGAACGCCACCCCCCCAAACCGGCAAGCACTGCATCGAGCGCATCTCCACCAGAATCCTGCATGATCATCCGTCTGCGATGAGAAGACATGCCAATCTTACAAGGGACTTCCTTTGTTGGATCCTTACTCGAAAAATCAGTTTCAATCGACGAGTCTTGATTACAAGATGTGCCTTTGGCAGGGAATACCTTTGGCAGAGAATCGATACCTCGCAATATTTCCAATCGGTTTGATCGGTGCACGTGTGTCGGAGGCTTACCCCCGGATTGCTTGTACCGCGTGTGCGGCAGCTTCCAACGCTTTAAAAAACTGGATGGACAGGCCTCGACCACGATCCGCCTCGCCGATGGCATGCGGTGATATTGGAACGGCAACACAGCAGTCTCAGCCCGTTTTGAAATGGGTAACAGAACATCTCGCATGCCATGAAAGGTTTGGTAGATGATGCGATAATGGTAACTATCGAATGGAGTGGATGTTTCAATATCTGTTTTTCGGCGGATTCGACCACTGGAGACGACCTGACGCGCTATCGTGGAAAGTTGCCTACCGAACATCGCAGCGGGGTTCCCACTTGCATCCTCTGGTTCAAAATTTTCAACCATTCCCAGCTGTGTGTTCCAGTCCTCGCCTCCCAATTCAACGGGAAGTCCAAAGGGAAAATCCATTGCCCAGAGAGTAGCCTGACTGCTGGATATTTGCTCACCTAAAAAGCGGCAAACGGCAGTTCGGTCATCTGAGCCTGCTAATTTTCCGAGCGACGCCAACTGGACGAGCTGCAGAGCCCCCGAAGACCAATCCGCCTCAAACTCCGCCAACCAGGCAGTTTTCCCGGATTTACTTGCACCACTAAAATCTACACCACAGACGCGTCGCAATCTCGGAGTTTTCATGGGCTTGCCAGCGGTCGCGTTGACGTCATCGTCAACTAAAGTGAGAATCGGGGTCGGTGATGTCGGCACGTGTTCTGCGGTCTTTAAGGCTTATGGGCGGGTCTGCTGACGGCCCTTCAAGTTGTCCAGCCAGAGAATTGTTTCTATGAGTACCGTACCCAACACGTCGAGTGCCACCGCTTCTGTTCCAGACATACGCGGTCGTTTCGGCGATTTCGGTGGCCGATTTGTGCCCGAGACGCTCACACAAGCACTGGATCAGCTTTCAGAGGAATATGAAAAAGCGAAATTGGATCCTGAATTCCAGCGTGAACTGAGGGTTCTTCTCAAGACATTCGTTGGACGCCCCAGTCCGCTTTACTTTGCACGAAGACTCACAAACGCAGTGGGCGGCGCACAAATTTGGCTCAAACGCGAAGATTTGAACCACACTGGGGCACACAAGATCAACAACACGGTAGGGCAAGCTTTGCTCACGCTCAGGATGGGTAAAACACGCGTAATCGCCGAGACAGGAGCAGGTCAGCACGGAGTTGCCAGTGCAACGGCTTGTGCCCATTTCGGGCTACCTTGCACCGTTTACATGGGTAGCGAGGACATCCGACGGCAGAAGCCGAATGTGTTCAGTATGAAATTGATGGGTGCCGAAATTTGCCCTGTCGAAAGTGGATCAAAAACACTCCGTGATGCTGTGAATGAAGCGATGCGTGACTGGATGTCATCTGTCGAGAACACCCATTACATCATCGGAAGCGCAATCGGTCCCCATCCATTCCCAATGATGGTTCGGGATTTCCAATCAGTCATCGGACAAGAAACTCGTGAGCAATGTCGGGATTCATTTGGCAGATTGCCAGATTGTGTCGTCGCCTGCGTCGGCGGGGGTAGCAATGCAGCCGGCATGTTCTATCCATTTGTCGAAGACGAGACAGTCAATCTGGTTGGTGTCGAAGCAGGCGGGCGGGGTTCTGCTCCAGGCCAGCACGCTTCGCCACTCTCATTTGGGAACCCTGGTGTCCTGCATGGAAGCTACAGCTACGTGATGCAAGACGATGATGGACAGACATGTGACGTGCATTCCATGAGTGCCGGGCTGGACTATCCGGGGGTTGGGCCGGAACACAGTTACTGGAAAGACACCGGACGCGTGCAGTATTCGGACTGCAGCGATGAAGCCGCCATGGATGCGTTTGACAAGCTGGCGCGAACGGAAGGTATCATCGCAGCACTGGAAACAAGCCATGCGATAGCCAAAGCGATGCATCTCGCGAAAGATATGCCAAGCGACTCACATTTGGTGGTATGCCTTTCGGGACGCGGCGACAAGGATGCGATGGAGATCGCAAGATTGCGTGGCGAAAACTGGTAAGCCCGCGTTCTCCAATCGCTGCAATGTGCCCATAGACAAATCGGCTGCTTACTTTTCTTCACGTGAGTGTATTGATCGACCCGAAAAAAATGGTAGCTAAGTTTCATCACCCTAAAAAGACAACAAGCACATGACGAAACTGACTTGGCTTAGCCACGGCGGCTGGATGATCGAGAAAAACAACCACCGACTACTGATCGATCCCTTTCTGACTGATAACCCCACCGCGTTGACATCTGCAGACCAACTCAAGGATATTGATCACATTCTAATTTCCCATGGACATTTTGATCACGTTGCAGATGCCGCATCAATTGCCAATGAGAACAACGCGACCATTATCGCCATCCATGAAATCGCTGAATGGTTTGCCAACACACAAAGTGTGCAGTCAACCGTGGGAATGAATATCGGAGGTCAACTCGAACTTTCATGGGTTTCTGTGAAGATGACACCCGCATTGCATAGCAGCCAACTTCCCGATGGTTCCTACGGTGGTGAACCTGCTGGCTTCGTCGTCACGATCGACGGGACACGCATCTACTTTGCCTGCGATACGGCACTGTTCAGCGATATGAAACTTTATGCAGATAACGTCGATATTGCTGTACTACCGATCGGCGATCTGTTCACGATGGGGATTGAAGACAGCATCACAGCAACCAGGCTCATCCAGGCTAAAAAGGTCCTGCCAGCACATTACGGGACTTGGCCACCCATTGCGCAGGATGCAAACCATTGGGCAGACCGGATTCGAAATGAAACTGACGCCGAACCAGTCGTCCTTGCGGTAGGCGAATCCATCGATTTTTAAGACGTCACTTTCTCAGCATGGCGAGCACTCGCGCTGGTCCTAGCCGGGTGCCTCCGTGCTTTTCAGCCTACGCTGCTTTTTCAAGTCACCTGCAATCATCTGCACAAGAGATTGATTAGGTCAGGATATCACGAATCACCCTCGCTTCTTCAACGCCCGTGAGACGCATCTTTAAACCTTGGAATTTGACACTGAATTTTTCATGATCAATGCCCAAGCAGTGCAGGATAGTGGCGTGCAAATCTCTCACGTGAACAGGATTTTCAGTGACTGAGAGTCCCAGTTCATCTGTGGCCCCATAATTGAGCCCAGGCTTCACTCCTCCACCTGCCATCCATAAGGTGTAGGCGTCAATAAAATGATCTCGACCGCCTACTTTTTTGTTGCGTGTCTCACCCATGGGTGTGCGACCAAATTCTCCGGTCCAAACCACGAGTGTTTCGTCTAACAGTCCACGTTCTTCCAAATCCTGAATCAGGGCAGCAGACGCCCGATCAACCTGGCTACAACACTTTTCCAGATCTTTGCCTAGCGTCTGCCCAGGCCCGCCATGGTGATCCCAATCTGTGTGGTAGAGCTGTACAAATCGGACACCACGTTCCACCAATCGTCGAGCCAAGAGACAGTTATTCGCGTAGGAGGCACCACCAATTCTGGCGCCATAACTATCCAGGGTTTGCTGAGTCTCATCACCGATATCCATCAATTCGGGTGCGCTAGATTGCATTCTGTATGCCATCTCATATGCCGCGATCCGGGTTTCTATTTCACTATCCCCTGTTGCCCGCAGTCGCTTTCGATTCAATTCAGCAACTGCACCATGAAAATCCCTACTCAGTTCACCACGAAAACCGGTCGGACTTGTCAGGTTGACGATTGGATCACCCGAACTTCGAAAAGGAACTCCTTGATACTTGGAAGGCAAGAAGCCACTTGACCAAAGTGCGGCCCCCGCCCGTGGTCCACGCGGTCCTGACTGTAGCACAACAAAGCCGGGTAGATTTTGGCACTCGCTGCCAATCCCGTAGTTCACCCACGAACCCATGCTGGGTCGGCCCGGCTGAGAATTGCCGGAATTCATGAAAATTTTTGCGGGCCCATGATTGAACACATCCGTGTTCATGCTGTGGATGAAACAGAGTTTATCTGCAATCTTTTGATGAAACGGCAGCAGCTCACTTATTTCGATGCCCGCTTGGCCACAAGGCTTGAACTTCCTCGTACTCCCCAGCAGTTTTGCGTCCTTACCAAGAAACGAGAACCGTTTTCCCTCGATGAACTCCTGCGGGGGCTCTTTACCATGGAACTGATTGAGCTTTGGCTTGTGCGAAAACAGCTCCAGTTGGCTTGGACCACCAGCCATGAACAGCACGATCACATTCTTTGCTTTCGCGGGATGATGCAAAACACCAGAATTCCCAGCCGCTTTGGCACTGTCCCGATCGAGAAGATTCGTCAGCGCAATTCCTCCTAATCCAACGCCACAATCCCGAAACAGTTGACGTCGCGTAGCAATCCTCGACAACTCATCTTTGTAGTTCATCTTATTCTCTCGTAATGAATTCATCGAGATTCATCAGTACGCGTGCAACTGCAATCCACGCGTACTGCGCGGCCGTCGATTCTGATCTGACCATGCTTCGACCGAACTTTCTTCTCTGGTCCTTTAAAAAAGTCTCTAAAAACTCAAGCTCTTGTGAGGACGGAAATCGGCATAACGTGAGGCGAAACATGTATTTCAACTGCGATTTTTCACTTCTGTTATCAGAAGTGACGCGATCAGCAAGAGCCTCAGCCAACTCGAACAAGCCGGGATCATTGGCGACCATCAAAGACTGCAAAGGAGTATTCGAGCGTCCTCGCCGGGTGCATGTAACATTGAATCGGGGAGCATCAAAAGTAGTCAACATTGGGTGAGGAGAACTGCGATAGAAAAATGTATACATCGTGCGGCGAAATCGATCTGGCCCCTGACTTGTTGGCCAATTCTTTTTTTTCTGGGTAAACGCATAAACGCCTGCAGGCTGAGGGGGATAGACGGACGGTCCACCAATGGTCGACACCAACTTGCCAGACGCAGACAGCGCAAGGTCCCGCACAATTTCCGCTTCAACTCGCAATCGATTCTGTCTACCCAAGAGACGGTTCAATGGATCTTGCAGCTTAAGATCGTCGCGTGCATCGGAGGACTGCTTATAAGTAGCTGATGTAACAATCAATCGCTGGATCTGCTTCCGTGACCAGCCACGATCAACAAACTCTGCTGACAACCAATCAAGTAGCTCTGGATGTGAGGGCACCGCACCCTGAACGCCAAAATCTTCAACCGTTTCGACCAATCCACTACCAAATAATTTCTCCCACATTCGATTGACAACGACACGAGGTGTCAGTGGGTTTCCGGGATCAACCAACCAGCGGGCCAAATCCAGCCGATTCAACGGTTGACCTGAATTCGGCCATTGATAAAGATTCCCGAGAACAGCAGGCTGAACTGATTCGGCGGGACGCAGGAAGTCTCCCCGAGTTAGCAAATGAGTGGCTCGAGGTTTTTCTAGCTCGCGCATCACCATGACCTTGACGACATCCGCCTCCAGTTTTCTTTTTTTTGCCTCCAACGAGTTACGAAGCAAAGGAACCAAGTCCACCGCGGGACGACTTGGTGAGCTCGACAGTCGAAACCGCCCCAGATTGTAGGGATGTGTACCCTGATTGAAGCGCAGTCGCAAAATCAAGTCTGTGGCTTTCTCAATGACGATCGGCCGGGTAAGCAAAAACTTTGCCCAGTGCGCCACGTTACCCTTCTGATTTGTATTGATTGCCCAACCACTTTTCAGATCATTATCAACAGCAAGTGATACGTCATGCCGACTCTGTGAGTAGTCTGCGACAGCCACCGACTCCAGTTGAAACTCATTACCATGAGCATCTTCGATTTGGAAATCCACCATGACAAAATTGCCATTACTGGCTCGCCCAGGCCCCCCCTTGGGTAATGATTCGTGCGGTAATACATCGAGCTTAAAAGCAGCGATTTTTCCTTTTCCTGCACGATAGATTACTTCGTAAGTCTCCTCAATTGGATTCGAACCGCTTACCAACAACGACTGATCCTGCAGCGTTTCAAAGCTGGTCTTTGAGGCCCCCACCGCTTTGACTGGCTTAAGAACAGTCCATTCTTCGGCTGTTACCACATCTGCCACAGCACGCTCGTTTTCTCCAACTTTCAACGCGGTCAATTGACGTTCCAACTCCGCAATCTCCTCTGCATGCGGATTCCGAAAAGTCACCTCTGGGCCACGGTTATTCCGGTCGACGGTGCTATTAAAGAAAGCAAGTAAACTGTAGTAATCATGCTGGCTCACTGGGTCAAATTTGTGATGATGGCACTGAGCGCAGCCTACGGTCAGGGCCAACCAAACTGTGCCCGTCGTGTTTGTTCTGTCGATGACCGACTCAACTCTGAATTGCTCGGCATCAGTCCCACCCTCTTCGTTAATCAAGGTATTCCTGTGAAATCCGGTCGCAATGAGCTGCTCGATTGTTGGATCTGGCAGCAAATCACCAGCTAATTGCTCGATGGTAAACTCGTTGAACGGCATATCGTCGTTAATCGCATCAATCACCCAATTACGATACGGCCACATCACCCGTGCATTGTCGAAGGTGTAGCCATTTGAGTCAGCGTATCTTGCCTGATCCAACCAGTGACGTCCCCATCGCTCGCCATAATGCTTTGATCTCAACAACTTATCAACGACTGACTCGTAGGCAGTTGGCGAGTCGTCAGTCAAAAATGCATCTACCTGATCGGGCGTTGGCAATAAACCGATTAAGTCGATGTACAAACGCTTGATCAACACCGTCCGGTTTGCTTCTACCGACGGCTTAAGCCCCTGACTGTCAAGTCGCCTGAGAATAAATCGGTCAATCGGATTCACACACCATGCATGATCTGCAACCTGCGGTGGTGCAGATTTAACCACGGGCTCAAAAGCCCAATGCTTCTGATACTCTGCACCATGATCGATCCACGCTGCCAGAACAGTTTTCTCTTCCTGACTCAGTACGCCACTTTCAGGGGGAGGCATCACCTCGCCAGGATCCAGCGACTTCAACCGCCTTACTAATTCTGATTCAGCCGCATGCCCCGGTTTAATCACTCCCGTTGATATCACATCTTTTCGAAGATCCAAGCGCAAGTCGGCCTCGCGGTTCTCATTATCTGGCCCATGACAGGCGAAGCAGTGCTCTGCGAGTATGGGCCGCACATCTCGATTGTAAAGAATACCTTCGGTGACCCTGACAACCTCCTCGGCATGCACATGCATCGCAGTGCAGAGGATGATCAACGCCCCCGACAAAAATGACCAACAGACTGCGAGATTAAACACCATAACTTCCGAAATTATCGGCTCGTGAACGTGATAAATGATCGAGGCAAGATGCGTTAAAAACGCCAAAACCCGGAAGCCCTATGATAGTCGCAGGATGCAAGGACGTGTTCCTGTTCTCTCATGCACGTCTTGCCGCTGACAATCTCATGAAGAGTATCAATCGGTCAAAGGTTTTTCACACGGTGTTCTTGAACGTTAATACTCCATGGAAAAGCAAGCGGTTGCACACCTGAACTGAAGAAACTCATAAGAAGCGACGTCCGTTTCCAGAATACGTCGTGACAACCGGATTCCCGTACTTTATCAAAAAACGTGTCAGCTTCGAGGTCTTACGATAAACTTACGGCAAACGCATTTCTGTGAAACAACCTATCCGTCCGAATGCTCGTTGTTCCTTTAGCTATACGAACAACTGTACTTCCTCAAAGAAATCTGCTGCAAACATGTTCACGACTTCATTCCGAAGCATCATCGCCTTGCTTTTGCTCTCTTCACTTCCCGTTGTTGCTGATGAAGGCAGCAGCGACGGAAAATGGAAATTGAATCCACTGGCCTACAACAACCCGGGTCTCAAGGTTGATCTTGGAGTCGGTTTATGGGCTTGGCCATTGCCGATGGATTACGACGGTGACGGTGACATGGATCTGCTTGTGGCCTGTCCCGACAAACCTTCCAACGGAGTCTTTTTTTTCGAAAATGGAACGCAAAACCCAAAAGATCCCAGACCAGTCTTCAAGCCGGCAGTTCGATTGGGAAAAACCACTCACAATTTTCAGGTTAGTTACGTCAATGGGAAACCTCGCATCCTAAAACCGGGATATGAGTTCCCGCGAAATTCAAGTACTGGTGAATTTGATTTTTCAAATCCACTTAAGATCTACCCCCGCACCAATGTCCATGACCACAGTGTTCGTGCAAACATGTGGCGATACGTTGACTACGATGGCGACGGGGATCAAGATTTGATCGTCGGAGTCGGTGACTGGTCAGATTATGGCTGGGACGCGGCCTATGACCGAAAAGGTGGTTGGAATAACGGTCCGCTACATGGTTACATCTACCTCATTAGTAACCGAGGCTCTGATAAAAACCCTGTCTACTCAGACCAGCCGATCAGAGTCACAGCGGGTGGAAGTGTGATCGATGTGTATGGCTGGCCATCACCAAATTTTGCCGACTTTGATGGCGATGGCGACCTAGACCTGCTTTGTGGTGAATTCCTCGATGGTTTCACCTACTTTCAAAATACGGGCACGCGATCACAACCTGAATATTCTGCTGGTCAAAAACTTGCAACTCGTCAACGGACCCCGCTAACGATGGATTTGCAGATGATCACACCAACTGCAATTGACTGGGACCGTGACGGTGACATCGACCTGATTACTGGTGACGAGGATGGGCGGGTCGCATTGCTTGAGAATACAGGTGAACTGACTTCCGGTGTGCCTCTATTCGAAACACCCTTCTACTTCCAACAACAAGCCGATTCGCTCAAGTTCGGGGCGTTGGCAACTCCCTTCGCGTTTGACTGGGACAAAGATGGTGATGAGGACATTCTGTGTGGCAACACAGCAGGCTACATCGGCATTTTTGAGAACCTTGGGCAGACAAAGAATGGTTTGCCAAAGTGGTCTGCGCCGAGAAAAATCAAAGTCACATCCGCAGGATCAGAGGATCCCTCTACATTCCGCGTGATGGCGGGCCCCAGTGGCTCCATCCAAGGGCCATGTGAAGCCAAATGGGGTTACACCACCCTCTCAGTCGCAGACTGGAATGGTGATAACCATCCTGACATCATCTACAACTCAATATGGTCGCGCATTGGACTTCTGATCGGTACACAACATGGTTTGCAGACCACCCAGCTGACTCAGAACAAACCAGAAACACCACCAACTTGGTACTGGTGGAATCAGCCATCAACTGCAGCACTTACGCAGTGGCGAACCACACCGGTTGCCATCGATTTTGATGGTGACGAAAAGCTTGATCTTGTCGCACTGGATCAGCAGGGTTTTCTTGCATTGCGTTCTCATGGAAAAACACCTGCACGAATTTTTGTCGATGAAGACAACCGCCCGATTCAACTCAACCCCAAGTCCTGCGGTAGTTCCGGCCGGATCAAACTGGCGGTTGTTGATTGGGATAGCGATGGGCGACTAGATATTCTCGTGAATTCGGAAAACGCAACTTGGTACCGCAATTGTGTTGATCGAGAAAACAAAATTGTGTTAAAGAAAATTGGCAATCTGGCCCATCGTAACGTTGCCGGACATACATCCAGCCCTGCAGTATGTGACTTTGATAATGACCAAAAACCTGACCTGTTAGTCGGTTCAGAAAACGGGCGGATCTACCATATCAAACATGATGATTGCATTCACTATGGTCCGAACGAATTAATTGCCCGCCAACCAAAACGACAACCCAAAGCCCGATTTCCAGGATTCGTCAAGGAGGATTTTGTATTCACCCAAGCCAAATTTCCCCAGTGCCACGCGTCAACGATTTGCGAAACCAACCGCGGACTTGTGGTTGCTTGGTTCGGAGGTACTCGAGAAAAAGACAAGGATGTCGGAATCTGGACCTCCTACCACGACGGTAATCGCTGGAGCAGTCCCACAGAATGGGCAACCGGTGTCCAGCACGAAAGTTTGCGTTATCCCTGCTGGAACCCAGTTCTGTTTCAAGCAGAGCCGGGCGGCCCCACTTCATTATTTTTTAAAGTTGGTCCAGACCCACGTTCTTGGTGGGGAGAAATGATGTTCAGTTACGATCAGGGCCGAACATTCCGCGACCGCCGTCGGTTGCCTGAAGGAATCGATGGCCCTGTCCGCTGCAAACCAATGTTAATCGCGGACAATACACTGCTGTGTGGTTCATCCACAGAACATGACGGCTGGCGAGTACATTTTGAAAAAGTTGCACTCGAGCAAGGAAAACCAACAGGCACATGGAAGCGAATTGGACCGATCAATGAATCCAATCAATTCAATGCCATCCAACCCACTTTTCTAAAGCATGCTGATGGTCGCATTCAGGTCCTGTGCAGAACAAAAGAAAGTGTCATCAGCAGCAGTTTCTCAACAGACGAGGGCGAGACATGGTCACCCATGCAAGCGACAAACCTGCCCAACCCCAATTCTGGCATCGAAGTGGTTACTTTGCAGGATGGACGACACCTGATGATCTACAACCACCTTGGTTCTGGAACCACAGGCTGGGGACGCAGGGGACTCTTGAACCTTGCAATTTCGACCGATGGTTTGCAATGGAACAAAGTTGCAGTTCTGGAACAGGAAGAAAAACAGGAATTCAGTTATCCCGCCATCATTCAAACCAGGGACGGTATGGTGCACATGACGTACACTTGGAAGCGGCAACGCATCAAACATGTAGTTGTTGATCCGAGCCAAATCAAAACAGGTGAAACTTTAGATCTCGAGAACTGGCATAAAAACAAGCAGGATTGATTCCAAATAGCCACACGCATCGCAGCAGTCTGGAAACATTTTAAATTGCGGCCATCTGTATTTATCAGATTCAGCAGATTCTCCACCATCATCAAAAAACAGATCATACAAAACGCAATGATGGCACCTTCAACGCAATGTGGCATGCGCCAAACTGCCGCTCCTGCATTCGGACCAGCCTCCAGTACTCCTTCAGTCGGTTCGGCTTTAAGCATGAACAGTCGGCAAAGATGGTTGTATCGAAGTTTGGTTATGATCGCACTGTTGACAATGAATTTGACCGGTGGCGTTTGCACTGTCGGCGATGAACCAAGACACATGCCTCTCGAGGAGAGCCGAATCCGTGAAGCTATTGAGGCAGCTCTACCACTGCTGGAAAAATCATCAAGAGGTTCGGCCAACCAACGCAAATGCTTTACCTGCCATAGCCAAGCACTTCCAGTCATGGCCCTGAGCGAGGCGAGGTTAAGGAATTTTGAGATTGATACCAACAACTACGAAAGACAAATCAAGCATACGATCGCGCATCTGCGAAAAGGAAAAAAGAATTACGCTGATGGAAAGGGGCAGGGTGGTGGTGTCGACACAGCTGGTTACGCCTTATGGACTCTGGAAGTCGGCCAGTACCCTGCCGATCATATCGTTGACGCAGTGACACACTTTCTGCTGGCATCGGCAGGGGATTCTGATCACTGGCAATGCAGTAGCAATCGGCCACCATCCGAATCAAGTGATTTCACAACCACTTATCTCGCGATTCGCGCACTAAAATATTACAGCAATGACAAACAGCAAATTGCTGCAAACGAGCGATACAAATCCACGTTAAAATGGCTTCTCTCTGCCAAACCAGAAACAACAGAGGACAAAGTATTTCACCTCCGATCACTGAGTTATCTCGATGCTCCCCTGAAGCTGATCAAGCGTTTTACGGCAGACTTGATCAATGCTCAGCGAATTGACGGTGGTTGGAGTCAGATCAGCGGAATGGAAAGTGACCCATACGCAACCGCAACGGTTCTGGTAGGCCTAGCTCGAACCAGCCAGACAGCCCGCCAGCAACCAGCCTATGCCAACGGAATCTCCTATCTTCTGAAACACCAGACTGAGCAAGGTTCGTGGCATGTGAAGTCAAGGAGCAAACCTTTCCAGAAATACTTTGAAACAGGTTTTCCTCATGAGGAGGATCAATTCATCTCTTCGACCGCCACAGCTTGGGCAACGATTGCATTGCTTCTATCACTGCCACCTAAAGAATCCAATCTTTTATTGGAAATAAAAAGTCAAAAGTGAGATAGAGAAACACCGATTGAGAGCATATTACGCGTCATCGGAAGTAGTTTTTTCCCGAACCAAGACATCTTCACCATCAACTTTGACTTCGAAGCATTCAACGCGTGTTTTGGGGTTATCTTCCCACGTTCCATCACGAATACAAAAACGCCAGGCATGCCATGGGCAGGTCACCATTTTCCCCTCAACGTATCCTTCAGCGAGCGAGGCACCCATGTGAGGGCACAGGTCATCGATCGCAAACCATTCCTCTCCGGTCCGGAAAACTGCGACCATGCGACCATCGACGGGGACAGCCCGTCCTTGTCCTTCCTCAAAATCGGTGATTTTTCCCACTATTTCAAAATCGCTCACAATCGTATTCTCTTTTCCGTGCTGGTTTGCCTTGTACAAATCGCCCTTTCTCAGCCACACTTTAGCGTGTCTGGCAAGGAAATGCCGACCCCATTTAAAGAGACACTCCTCGGTCCGCTGATCGGACGGGTACCCTTACCTTTCTTTTACCGTCACGTTTTTACCGTAGCGACATAACACCATGATCAACCATGAACGCCGCCGCAAGCTCGAATCCCGCGTTTGGCCGCACGTGCAGACGCCAGCTCAGTACGTCGGTGGAGAACGCAACATCGTCGTGAAAGATCATTCCAAAGTCCGGGGAAAACTTTGCCTTGGCTTCCCAGACGCATACACGATTGGCATGAGCCATCATGGACTGCAGGTTCTGTACTCGCTGATGAATCGTCGTGAAGAGTGGTGTGCCGAACGCGTATTCACACCATGGCCCGACATGGAGAAACTGCTTCGCGAGCACGAAATCCCTCTTTACAGCTTGGAAACATTCACTGCGTTAAGTGAGTTTGATGTCATTGGCCTGTCTTTGCAGTATGAGATCAGTTCACCTAACGTTCTGACCATGATCGATCTGGGTGGTGTCCCCCTAAAAGCGAACGACCGCACCATGGCTGATCCACTGGTGCTTGCCGGTGGTCCCTGCTGCCAAAATCCCGAACCCATGGCTGACTATTTCGACGTCATGATTACGGGGGACGGAGAACCTGTCCTGCCCACGGTGTGTGACCTGTGGCTGAAACTCAAACACGAGCGACAACTTCCCGATGGTTCGTTTGCGACTGGCGAAGAAGGGCGTAAGCAGCGTGAAGAAGCGCTTGTGATTGTTGCCCAAACAATCGAATCAGCTTATGTACCGCGGTTCTACATGCCTGAGTATGGCGATGGCCGCATTGCAACGCTTCACCGCACACGCAGTGATGTTCCGGAAACCATTGCTCCAAGCGTCATCAGCGATCTCGACGGTATTCCGCTGCCATCAAGTCCCATCGTTCCCTACATCGAATGTGTTCATGACAGAATTGCGGTAGAGATCATGCGTGGCTGTCCGCATCTGTGTCGTTTTTGTCAAAGCACTGTCATCAAGCGGCCATTGCGCGTGCGTGAAGTCGACACAATCGTTAACGCAACCATCGAGAGCTACAAGAACACCGGTTACAACGAGATCAGTATTCTGTCGTTGTCCAGTAGTGATTACCCCCATTTTGAGCCTCTTGTCACGAAACTGCATGAGGTATTCAAACCACTGGGTGTCAACATCAGCGTCCCCAGCTTAAGGGTCAACGAGCAACTACGTACACTTCCTATTCTGCTTGGAAGTGAACGCAGACGCAGCATGACTCTTGCACCTGAGGTTGCCCGAGATGATATGCGTGAGCAAATCCGAAAAAAAATCAAGAACAGTGATTTGATAGAAGGTTGCCGAGTCGCATTTCAAAATGGATTTGAGAGTATCAAACTGTATTTCATGTGCGGGCTACCAGGCGAAAGGCCCGTCGACTTGGATGGCATTGTCGATCTGGCGGAAAAAATCGCCACTGTGGGCAAAGAAGTCAATGGTCGTTACGCCCGCGTCACCGCCAGCGTGTCAAACTTTGTCCCAAAAGCTCACACGCCGTACCAGTGGAATGGGATGCAACGCCGCGAATACTTCCAATGGGCCCACAAATATCTATGGAGTCGACGTAGCATTCGCAGTGTGAATATCAAATGCCACGATATCGAAACGAGCCTGCTGGAAGGTGTCCTGAGTCGTGGTGATCGCCGAACTGGTGAAGCAATTCGTCTCGCTTGGGAACGTGGCGCCAGAATGGACGGTTGGCACGAGTACCTTGATGCCCAGCGTTGGTGGGATGCCATCACAGACGCTGGCATTGATGTGGAAAAACAAGTCCACGAGAAATACGAGTTGATGGACAAACTGCCGTGGGACCACGTGAATGTCAAATTCGGGCGTGCTTACCTTGAGAAAGAGCAGGGCAGGGCAACGGTGCAACTCGCAGAAATGGCCAATGCAACTTAGTCACGTGATCGGTTTTCAAAATACTGGCTTGTCACTCTGCTGCCATGTCTGCGTTGCAACAGAATGGTTCGATGTGCACGTGCACATCTCGAACCCTTGGCAAACTGACCAATAGCTGGTCTTTGACATCGTGAGCAATTCGATGGCCGGCATCCACCGTCATCATCCCGTCCACTTGCACATGAATTTCGATGAAGTATTCGAGTCCACTTTTTCGGACACGAAGCTTCTCGACGGCCTGAACACCACCTACGTTCTCAGCAATTTCCCGAATCTGCTGGACTGTTTCTCCATCTGCCTGCTGATCCATCAACTCACCTGCAGTTGAAAAAAAGATTTTTCCTCCGGTATAAATCAAGGCAGCACAAACACAAAGTGCTGCAATTGGATCGATGTACCGTCCCCACTCACCTACATATGGCGCTGCAGCCAGAGAAACCGCGACCAATCCTGATCCAATCGCATCGCTACGATGATCCCACGCTACAGCGGTAAGCGAGGAGGAATTGAGACGTTTGGCAACTCGCATTGTGTATCGATAAATTACCTCCTTGATCACGGCACAGACTCCGGCGATCACACCGGCGGCAACACCCGGCACCTCTAACTCGCTGTCGAATCGCTTGATCGTCTCCAAGGCCAGCAACCCGGCACTGAACGCAACCAATAGTGAAACACTAAGACCTGCAATGGACTCAGCTTTGGTGTGCCCGTATGGATGATCAGCGTCCTCTTCAACCTGAGCCATGCTCAGGGCTCCACGGACCGCCATGGAACTTGCAACATCACCGATCGAATTCACGGCATCTGCAACCAGTGCCGCCGACCCTGTAGCGATTCCTCCAGCCAATTTGCTCAGCACCAGAAGAAAATTGACCCCCAAGCCCCATACTGCAGCTCGCTTTGCATCTACGTAAAGACGCTGACGCACGGCGACAGAGGCTTCGTCACGGGGAGGCGTAATTGACAAGCAGCAGTCTCGTAAACGGGGAAGTGCAACTTTTTCAGTCTACCTAACAGTAACTCACTTCGTTGACAACTTACAGTCCAAAGACTTTCACCAAAGTCATTCCCCAGCTTGAAATCGCTAGGTCGCCCAGAAAGACAAGTGGAATCCAACAAGCATAATAGGAAGCTTCCGAATAATTTTTAAAGTTGGTGTCTCGAGGGGCAGAATCTGACCCTCACAACATTTCATTTTTCGTCGGCCGCAACCAACGGGGATGCCATCATGAACAAAGTTAGTCTTTTGCAATCTCTTGGGCAATTTTCAGCGTCCCAATCCGGACAAGTCTTTCGCGAGTGTCTACGGGGGCACGTCCGTGAAATGATCTGGGAAGTCATGGCCGCTAAAGTGACCAAGCTTTGCGGCCCCAAGCACACTCCGTGGGACAGTACCCACTAACCGGCAGGGACGAGCCCAAGTCGCGTTCTCCAGGAAGGTGAACGTGAGGAAGTCATTTTTTCGCGTATCCGTTGTAAGTCCGACGACGGCGCGTACCACGAAGTCGACCTGACCAGCTACCGAGTCGCCAAAGACACCGAGCAGTGGCAGACGCAAATTATCGACGCGATCGTATCCGGTGTGAGCACTTGCGACGTCGAGGCGATCAAGCCAAGTTCCTCTGGTATCAAACGATCAAACGTCTCACGACTTTGCCAAGAAGCGGGCAGCAAGATCGTTGAAAAGCTTCGAGGGCAAGACCTGAAGTCAAAGATTTGGTGCGTGTTGATGCTCGACGATAGTCGGCTCAGTCGGAAATAGACTGCAGTGGTCGCCTTAGGGAGCGACAGTGAAGGACACAAGCATGTCTTGAATTTCGCCTTGGGAAGCAGCGAAAACCTGTAAGTATCGTGTGAATTGGTAAGCCGCATCGTGACTCGTGGCTTCTCGTGTCAGCAGCGATTCTATGCAGTACTCGGCGGCAACGATGCATTACTTGCCGTGGTGAAGGAGCTCTTCGCCGATGCGATCGTACAACACTGTTTGGTACACAAGGAGCGAAACATCAAAGGGAAGCTTTCGAAACGTCACTCGGGTGAACGGTCCCAACCATTCAGGCGACTGCGAAGCGTTCAGGGCAATGCAGCGGCGGAAGAAACATTCGGACAGCTATGGTCGTTCCTCCAGCCAATCAACGAAAAAACCTCCAGGAGCTTCTATGAAGTGGGCGAGGACCTGTTGGCGTTACGTCGCGTGAAGGTTCCCAACACGCTCCCTCGTTCGCTGCTGAGCACCAACGCAAAGGTCATCCGGAAATTGGAACGAGCGTTGCCGTCGGGCAACTTTTCAGGCGTTTCACATTTTCAGGCGACCCGCTCATCTGATATGGAAGACAGCCAAAATCTCGCAGTCCATCCCCAGGAAAAAAACTATTTCGGTCACAGGTTACCTATGGGCAGAGCAGCGGCACAACTTGGTGTGCTGTGCTCAAATTTCTGGTAATGACGAACACCGTAAAACGGGCATGAACGCGGAAAAACGCAGCCGAGTTTGTCAAACTAGGACATCTGCAGCAAAAAAACAGGCCAGATTTCGAGGAAATTTCAGTCGTCGTCAGTTTGATCTTGCTGCTTGTTTCACGCGTTTGCTACTTTCCAGCTTCCTTGGCTCATGTTTGTAACTGTTTTTGAAGGAATAACTGCAGCTCGGAACGCGGAATGGTCGATGACGCCTTTGTTTCCGCTCCCTTCGCGCTGAAAAGTCTCTCTTCGCTTACGGATTGCTTCCTGGGACAAGGATCACGGCGCTGACGACCGGTGCGGAAATGGCCAATCACTTCGTTTGAT
>NZGD01000031.1 GCA_002690925.1 Rhodopirellula sp. | reverse complement strand
CTTTGCGGTAGCCTGTTTTTCTGCGGCTTCAGCTTCGGCAGCTTTCGCCTTCCGATTGACGACCTTTCGGGCCATGGAGCAAGCGGGGGTTTAGAGGGGGGGAAAAAACGTTGAAATTGTCAGTGCAGAGCGTAACATGCCGGCGGGTTGTCTGTCAGGGGGAGTTAGGGCAGCATTCTCATGACAGAAGTAAAAAAAGGATCGCTATTCGCAGAGGGCGAAGTTGCGTATGCTGTCTGATACAGAATGCTGCGTCAGCAGCGTCAGAATCCCAGTCGAAGCGTTGAAAGTTCCTATTCAGGCGTCGCCCCTCGTCAGGGCGTCCAATTCAACGGAGGAGAATTAGAAGATGCAGGTCAATGTTTCAGCAAGGCATGGTAGTTTGCAGCCCGGAGACCAGGAGCTGCTTGTTGAGAAAGCGGAAAAACTTCGGCGCCTGTATGATCGCATCAATGCAATCGACGTGACCGTTGATCTGAAGCAGTTGGATAAGCCATCAGTTGAGATTCAGGTTTCGGCCGAACACGCCGATGACTGTGTAGCAACAGCTGAATCAAGTACTGTGATCGCGGCCCTCGATACTGCGATTCCGAAAGTGGAACAGCAGCTTCGACGACTAAAAGAGAAAAAAACAGGCCATCGGGCAACAGGGCACAAACATATCGATACATCGGCTGCTGAAGACGAGTGAGACACCTGCGGCACAGTCGTGCCCGAGTCTACTCGCCTTTTTGCGACCTTAACCATTTTTATTCCCGCCAGCTGTCACAACCAAGTGCAGTCGCTCGTCTTCAGGACGAACAGCCCCGACTTTTGTAGACACGAAGGTTCATCCGGTTGATTCGACAAGATTGGGCAAGCCACTGAAACTTGACTGAGACAGGCGGTTAGCTAACTACGAGATTTCCAAACAAGGAATCGCACTCAAATGAAGTTCGCAGATTTTATTACCACCAAAGCAATTCGCGCCGAGTTAAAAGCTCAAACCAAAGAAGGTGTGATCGATGAGCTTGTTCAAGCTCTGCTCGACTCAGGCCATGTGGATGCTGACCAGCGTGAAGACATTGTCGCTTCGATCATGAAGCGGGAAGAACTTGGCAGCACTGGTATCGGGCGAGGCGTGGCTGTACCACACACAAAGCACCCGAGTGTGCAAAAACTTGTCGGCACCGTTGGTGTCAGTGAAGAGGGCGTTGATTTTGAGTCACTTGATGGTGAACGTGTTCAGCTTTTCTTTCTGCTGATCAGCCCCCCCGAACGTCCCGGAGACCATCTTCGAGCTCTCGAGAATATTTCCCGGCAGTTAAGAGATGAAACGTTTTGCCGCTTCCTCAAGCAAAGTAAAACGCCTGTCGATATCAACCAATTGTTACAAGAAGCAGATGACAACCAGTTCGTCTCTGGCTAAATGAATAAGAAGATACCCACTCGAACCGTTACCGTGCGCAACCCTCAGGGTTTGCATGCTCGTCCTGCGGATTTACTTGTCCGTATGGCGTCTGCTTACCAGTCAAATATCCTGATTGGCAGGGACGGTGAACTCGTCGATTGCAAAAGTATTCTCTCACTTCTCACCTTGGGTGCAGCTCAAGGTACGGTGCTGTCAGTCTCAGCTGACGGTGGTGATGCAGAGGATGCGCTTGCCGCGATCGAAGAACTGTTCGAGGAAGGTTTCGATGACACAAATGAGATGCCGGGAACGGAGTCAACGCTTGACGGTTGACTCGCTTTTCTTGGCCGGATTGCCGTTCATGCGACGTTAAATCGCGTGCGGCTGAGAATCGGGTTCGCGCGTGCGAGCCCGGTACGGAACATAAATCATAACCAACGAACAATGACGGACCGCACCCCACGTACTCGCAGCCGCTCACGCGGTTTTGGAGCTTCTCTAGTGAATTGAAGCTGGAATTCATTTTCTTCTCAATTTCACTGGGAACCTTCCGTGAGATCCGTTCCGTCGCACGACGATGGTCGAACTTCAAGGTATTCCTGTTTCGCCGGGAGTCGCCATCGGCCCAGCATTAGTGCTGGATTCCGATGGATACCGTATTTCCCGCTCGCTCATCGCCGCTGATAAAGCGGGCGATGAGTATGCGCGTCTACGCTCAGCCGTTGACGCAGTGGCAAAACAGATCGAGGCGAACCGGCTTGAAACAAGCGCGGCGGCTGGCGATGAGACTGGAGACATCTTCGCCGCTCAGATGCAAATGCTCAATGATCCGAGGCTGCATGGTGAGTTGAGACGTCGTATCACCAGCGACCTGCATGCTGCTGAGTACGCCGTGAATCGGGTGTTACGCAATTATGCGCTCGCTCTTCGCCGGTTGAAGAATCCCCTGCTCGCTGAGCGGGCTGAAGATGTGCTTGACATTGAAAAACAGTTGCTGTCGCAACTGGGTGCCTTCGCCGATCAACCACTGTCGGATTTGACTGAACCGGTGGTAATCCTGTCACACAACTTGTCCCCCAGCGAGACGGCGAACTTGGATCGACGTTACGTGCAAGGATTCTGCACCGAGGTGGGCGGTTCAGGCGGGCACACTGCAATTGTGGCAAAAGGACTTGAACTGCCGGCGGTCGTTGGTGTCGGAACGTTTCTTGACTCGGTCGCGAATGGAACGAGGGTAATCGTCGATGGGGATCGAGGGAAAATAATCCTTGATCCTGATGAGGCTACGCTGGCTAGCTACCAGCATCGGATCGAACAAAGCCAGTCCCTTAGTGCTCGTTTGGCGGAACTGCGTGATCTTCCCGCCGAGACTGCTGACGGCACGCGAATCAGACTCAGCGCTAATATTGAGTTTCCGCACGAAACAGGTTCCTGCTTGGAGCGTGGAGCAGACGGAATCGGCCTGTATCGAACCGAGTTTCTTTACCTTGCCAGCACTGAGGAACCCAGCGAACAAGATCACTACGAAGCTTACAGTCAGGTCGTGAGTGAGATGAACGGCCGGCCGGTGGTGATTCGCACATTGGATCTCGGGGCCGACAAAATGGGCCATCGGCCGTTAGCGGAGCAAGAATACAATCCGTTTCTTGGACTTCGCAGTATTCGACTATCTCTGCGTAATCTTGATCTGTTCCGGCCTCAACTTCGGGCAATCTTGAGAGCTGCTACGCACGGCGATATACGCGTCATGTTCCCGCTGATCACAACCATTGGCGAACTGCGACAAGCGAGAATGTTGTTAACTGTGGTCGCAAGAGACTTGAAGGAAGAGGGAATACCTCATCGCGCTGACATTCCGGTGGGAATGATGGTGGAGGTGCCAGCGGCGGTAGTGATGCTGGAGCATTTCGTGAAGGAGGTTGACTTCCTGAGTATCGGTACGAATGACCTAGCCCAGTACACTCTCGCGGTCGACCGGAGCAATGAATATGTCGCAGATCTTTACCAATCCAGCGATCCTGCGGTGCTCAGGTTGATTCAAAGGTGCGTTGAAGTCGCAGATGACTGGGGGCGGCCGCTCGCCGTGTGTGGAGAGATGAGCAGTATTCCAGGTCGAGCATTGCTTCTTGTTGGGCTTGGAGTCCGAAATCTGAGTGTTCCACCGCTTGCACTATCCCGTATCAAAAAGGCAATCAGAAGCGTGTCGATTAACGAATGCAAGGAAATCGCCGAGCGTGTTATGACACTGGACTCGGCGAGAGACGTGGATGTCTACCTGCTGGACCGGCTTGGTGTGCTGGTGCCTGAATTGGTAGTAACGTGAGCAACAAGAATTTCCCCCCCGTGTGAAAGCCGTGACAAATCCTGACCCTACCGCTAGAGAGTCCGAAAGCGTGCCGCAAGATGGTGGCGTGCCCGGATCCGAACCACCGACCGCCCCTGTTCTGCGGATTCGTTACCGGGTTCGGTTCGGAAAAACGGACTTATTGCGATGGATCAGTCACCGCGATTTGGCACGCTTGTGGGAACGTTTATTGCGACGAGCTGGTTTGGTACTCTCCATGACAGAGGGATTTCACCCCAAGCCGAGGGTTGCGTTTCCATCTGCGTTGGCGTTAGGTGTTGAAAGCCTTGACGAGGTAGTCGAGATCGAGTTGGCCGAGGAGCTTTCCGCGAAGGAGTTGCTGGAGCGGTTAGAAGCAGATCAGCAACCGGGCCTTAACATCAGGAGCGTTACCCGTTTGCCTGAGGGCATGAGCAAGGCTCAGCTGAACGCGAGTGATTATACATTCTCTGTCGTTGAAGATACTCAGAAGTCGCTGATTGAGGCCGCTATCGAAAAGTTGCTTGCTCAAGAATCTGTGTCGGTTGAACGCAAAAAGAAAACGCTGACTGTCAAAGTCGCAGATCAGATAACAAAACTCGAATTGAATGGTGACGTTATCAACCTTCGTCTGGCAGCAAGCCAGGCAGCATCACTTCGCCCGGGCGATGTCCTTGACTTGCTTGGTTTTGGTGATTGGGTTGAACGCGGCACCTTGATACGTCGCATCTCTGTGGAACTTCAACAAGAGCCCGAGGGCTGCGACCCAAGCTATGTAGCTGAGTCTCCAAACTGGGAGACTGAGATGAATTCACTCATCAGCCAAGGCCAGGAGAAAACATGAAATACCTTCTCGGTGCGTCCATGGCTGTTCACAAAACAATACCACCGTCGGCGTCCATGCCGGAGTCTTTTGATTTCGCATTAAGCCGACCTAACACCCCTGAGGTGCTTGTCGATGAAAAAAGAAATGCTTATCAACGTATTGCAACCGGAAGAATGTCGGATTGCAGTGCTGGAGAACAATCGTCTTGAAGAGCTCTACATGGAGCGAAAGAGCGTAGAGGCGTTTGCTGGAAATATTTATCGTGGCAAGATCGTAAATCTGGAACCGAGTATTCAGGCCGCCTTTGTTGATTTCGGGGTGGGTCGGAATGGATTCTTGCACATCAGTGATGTGGAGCCGCAGTATTTCCGACAGGGTGGTTATGATCCCGCGGAAATCATGCGTGAATCAGATGAGCTCGCAGAGGCGGCCGCAAAACGTGCGCGGGAGTCCGGGCGTGGCAGCAAGCATGCGTACAAGGGTGGAAGACCCCGGGTAAAACCGCCAATTCAGGAAATCTTTCGCCGTGGCGATGAGGTACTTGTTCAAGTCATCAAAGAAGGAATTGGTACTAAGGGACCTACACTCAGCACATACATCTCCATTCCAGGCAGGTATTTGGTGTTGATGCCCTCGCTCGCACGCGTGGGAGTCAGCCGGAAAATCGAAGATGAAGACGACCGTAAACGACTGAAGCGTTGTCTGCTTTCGCTCAATCCACCCAAGGGACTTGGATTCATTGTTCGCACTGCAGGGGCAGGTCGGAAAGAGAAAGAACTTTCACGGGACCTTGAATACTTATTGCGACTGTGGAAAGCAATTGCTCGGCGTGTAAAAACCACGAAAGAGCCAGGAGTGATCTATGAGGAAAGTGATCTCATTATCCGCACCATTCGTGATATTTATAGCGATGACATAGATCAGATTCTGGTGGATGAACCGGAATCCTACGAGAAGGCTCGCGACTTCCTGAAAATGGTCATGCCGCGCGTTGTGGATCGTTTGAAGTTGTATGAAGGTGATTCGCCGCTGTTCCATAAATACAAGCTGGAACAGGAGATCATCAAGATCAACACAAGGCAGGTTCAATTGCGAGATGGCGGTTCAATCGTTATCGACCCGACCGAAGCTCTTGTCGCGATTGATGTGAACAGTGGCAGTTTCCGTGGAAATGATTCTGCGGAAGAGAACGCATTCCGGTTGAATGTGGCTGCTGCCAAGGAGATTGCGCGCCAACTGAGACTCCGAGACCTGGGCGGCGTGATTGTCAATGACT
Source organism: Rhodopirellula sp. (assembly GCA_002690925.1). GTDB lineage: Bacteria > Planctomycetota > Planctomycetia > Pirellulales > Pirellulaceae > Rubripirellula. Next base: position 28,585 of record NZGD01000031.1, on the reverse strand, counting down.
TCATCGACATGCGAAAAGAAAGTCATCGTCGGAAAGTTGAACGAACGCTGCGTGATGCAATGGCCAACGATAGGGCGCGAACAAAGATTCTGCGAACAAGTCCGTTTGGTCTGATTGAGATGACTCGACAGCGGATCCGCCCAAGTTTGAAGAGAAGCATTTACAATGACTGTCCCTGTTGCGAGGGCAGAGCTTTGGTAAAGACGTCCGAAAGCATGTCAATTGAGGTGATCAGGACGCTGGCGCTTGCGGTAAACAACAAACACATATGCCGTGTGACCGTACGAGTCAATGATCAGGTTGCGGCGCATCTCAATAACAAGAAGCGACGGGAAGTGATGGAGATGGAAGACGTTGGAAAGATGGCAGTGCAAATCCTCGGAAGCGAGGCCTTGTACCCCGAGCACATGGAGATGGATTGTCGGGACGATCGCGGAGAACGTGTTGAAATCGACTCGAATAATTAGCTTCCGCCGGGACTGTTGCGTCCGCTGGTGCGTGATGTGCCAGTGACGTCAACCGATTATGAACAGACCTCGATACACTATCTGACAGGCATAAGTTGTGATTGAACTTGGTATCAACATCGACCATGTTGCCACAGTGAGACAGGCAAGGAGGACTTTCGAGCCTGATCCTGTGGTTGCGGCCGCCTTGGCTGAGCAGGGAGGTGCTGACGGTATTACCTTTCACCTTCGAGAGGATCGGAGGCACATTCAAGAGCGCGACGTCGAACTTCTGATGCGGACGGTCACTGTAAAGACCAATATGGAATTTGGTTGTGCCGAGGAGATCGTCGGAATCGCTTGTAAAGCCAAGCCAACGTGGGGATTGCTTGTGCCGGAAAACCGAGAGGAAGTTACAACTGAAGGTGGACTGGATGTCGTATCCGACGACGGAAGAATTGCTTTAGCCGTACAGAAGCTTAAAGACCACGATATCCTCGTGAGCTTATTTATCGACCCTGATCTTAAGCAGGTTGAAGCTGCCGGACGGATCGGCGCAGACGCTGTTGAACTACACACAGGGCCTTACGCCCTCGCAACGCGTCAAACGCTAACAACCGAGCTAGCGAGACTTTCAGAGGCAGGCGAGGCAACATCGGCGCTTGGGATGCGACTGCATGCGGGACATGGCTTGAATTACAACAACGTACGTCCTGTGGCCGCAATTCCGAATATGATTGAGCTGAATATTGGGCACTCAGTCGTCAGCAGGGCAGTCATGGTCGGCATGCGAGATGCCGTAGCCGAAATGCGACGGATTCTCGATGTCTGCCAGCCGTGAGAAAGATCAAATTGGACACCGGCACAAAATTTGACGTGTCTTGTTAATGTCCTGTGACTCACGCCACAGTTGAGTGCTTGGGGGACGAGGGTCGTAAGTGTCATAAAATCGGTTTGTATTTGAAGGGTTTTTGTTATCCTGGCGTTCTGTCGGGTATAATTCACGAGAAGTATCCCTTGCCGCTCGGAAGCCGTTTCATGAAGGTTACACAACGCCTCTTTGTTCTTGTCTTGGTGGGGGTCAGCGTGATCATTCCACATGTTCGTGCAGATGAACGTCGTGCTCCCAAGCCGGAGGTGGATCCCGCAACATTGAAGGGGATCTTTTTCTCTGACATTAACGACGCATTTCGGGGTGAAAAACCCACCATCGCGAGCGTAAGAGCGACGGCACCGCCTGTGGCACCCCCGTCGGCCGGGGCCACCACCAGCGAGACTGCTGCAACCGGAAATGAACTGTGGTCCGGGCTGATCTCTCCGCAGTCGCTCGAAGACGAAGTGAAAAGAGTCAAGCTGGAATTCGACGGTGTTGTGACGACGCCTGGAGCTTTCAACAGTGGTGGGTATCTGGACGCACGATTGCATCTCACTGTTCTCGCTTCATTATTTGCTGTGATTAACCAACACCCTGCTGAGGTACGTTGGAAGGATCAGGCGGCGGCGGCACGTGACCTGATCAGCAGAACGGCATTTAATTGCAAGGCTGGGTCAACTCAGGTTTACAATGAAGCAAAACTACGAAAAGGTGATTTGCAGGATCTGGTAGCAGGGAGCGGTCTGGCCAGCAAAGACGCAGAGGAAGAAACCGACTGGACGATGATCGCTGACCGATCGCCATTGATGGAATATGCCGAAACATTGATCGATGCGTTGGAAGACGGGGCTCGTGACGAGGGAACCATTAAGAAAGAGACCGATCTGGTTAAACGCAACAGCGAATTACTTGCTGTACTCGGTGAGATCCTCGCCCAAGAAGGCATGGATGATGCGGATGACGAGGACTACGCGAAACTAAGTCGTGACATGACAGAGAATGGGAAGGGTGTGACAGCAGCGTTGAGCCGCGGAGACTTTGATGCCGTGCGGGTCGGAGTCTCAAAAATTCGTCAAAAGTGTGATGCCTGTCATGAGCAATACCGCTAATCAAGCAGCGCTGCTGATGAGATCCCAAGCAACTGATGCTCCCTCAACTGAGACTTGTACTCTAGTACTTCAGACTGCGTGTTAAGGCACGCCTTGTGACGCTTTACCAATCTGCCAAGGGGCCTGTTGAAGACTCCATTGCATATCGGAACTGTGTGTCACAAAAAGCGTCTGTCATGCCGGCGAGGTATTCACCCACCACTGTTTTAAGCGGATTTGATTCTGCTCGCTGACGGAATCTGAGTGGCATTCGTGCGGGATTTTTAACCAAAGCCCGAAACAATGTTTCGAGCCTGTCCGATGCAGCTTGGCGAACAGGAATCAAACGCTGGTGGCGATAGACTGCATTGAAAAGAAATGACTCGAGTTCGGTTCTTTCCGAGTCAATCGCGTCGCTGTGGGACAAACGTAACCCTGCTTTACTTACACTTCCGGTGTCCTGCCCTTCAAATGAACGAATAGCTTCTAGAGCCTGTTCCAATAAATCCCCGACTTGTAAGTCGATCAACTCGTGCACTAACAGTTGCCTCAACTGTGATTTCGGCAGCAACCCGTATCTGACTCTTGTTCGCTCCAACGCGCGCCTAATCACTGCAAGTTCGGACAACTCGTCGATTGACAGCAGCCCCATCTGCAGTGCATCGTCGACATCGTGTGCATCATAGGCGATTGAGTCTGCAGCATCGACTAATTGAACCTCAAGCATGGGAGAACGTCCAACTGCGGCCTCGGATTTGTGAGCACGGACATCTTGTCCCGCAAGGGTCTCACGTGACAGGTTAAGCCCGGGAAAACTTGCGTATCTCTGTTCAAGTTCCTCGACGATCACCAACGCAAACCCGTTGTGGGAAAATCCCCCAACTGATTCCATGCAATGACTCAGAACGTCTTCGCCGCAATGGCCAAAGGGTGGGTGTCCAATATCGTGCATCAAAGCAAGTGCTTCCGTGAGGTCCTCATTCAAACGCAGCACGCGGGCCATCGTTCTTGCTACTGATGCGACTTCAAAGGTGTGGGTCAACCTTGTGCGGTGGTAAATCCCCATTTCGCCCGTGAAAACCTGCATCTTCCCGCTGAGGCGTCTGAAAGCACTGCTATGCAGGATGCGATCACGGTCTCGTGCATATGGCCCGCGATACGGATGAGAAGATTCAGAGTGAACACGGCCCTCAGTGTCACGACTGTGCATGGCGTAAGAAGCCAACAACAAATGCTCACGGTCGGCATAGCGACGAAGGTCAATCATGGGTTCAGAGTTTGGTTGATCCAAAGTGATCCCATTGGAGTAGCGAGGAGGCGAATCTGTCTGTCCCTCCAGAATACCATTTTCCGACGTTTACCACAGCAAGTGTTGATGCGAGGCATGCAGAATGCCCACCGAATGTGGATCTAAGACGTCGGTACTGGACTGGCATATCAGCCGTCGTCGCCGAAAATGCTACAACAAGCAGGGGATGTCGGCAACACGGCCTCCCACCATAGCTAGACGCAGCCGCCGCACTTACTGAATGCTGCCGGCGAGGATAAACTCGTGGGCCTAACAGTTTTGTATTTTGATCACAGAGGCTCAACCTATGACTGGCACCGAACCATGGCTGCAAAATGGATGGATCGAACAAAGCCAGCGCATGCTTGATTCATACCACTGCTTGCTAGGTCACCAATTGATTGAACGAGTGGGTACCGATGCTGAGCAAGCTGCATCACTGTACAACGCACCCTTCGTTGTCGTTTCTCACGGAACTCAGGTGGACCCGCTGCTGAACTATGCCAATGCGGTTGCACTGGATCTCTGGAAACTTTCGATTCCCAAGTTGCTCGATACGCCGTCGAGAATGACCGCAGAGACCGTCCACCGTGACGAGCGTGCAAAGTTGCTGGCACGAACGACGCGTGACGGATATGTGGATGATTATCGTGGTATCCGAATTGCAACTGATGGGCAGCGATTCCTAATAGATCGAGCGACCGTCTGGAATGTAGCCGACCCCCAGGGAGTCTACGTTGGACAGGCAGCAACATTCAAGAACTGGACCAATCTGGAAGCAAGTTAGTGCAAGCTGTTCGTCACGAAGTGCAGAGGTCCGGGGTTTTGTCTTTGCCGCTCTGGTAAGAAACCACCCGTATAATGTTCCCGGATTTTGACTCGGCGAGAAAGTAAAAGTTCTGGTTCAAAACAGGTACGATGATTCGGTATTGCATGACAAATCTCCATTCGGCATTGGGAACCACGGAAAAATAAAACACACAGCTTGAAAACCAGTCGTGCAAATGCACCGCTGAGAAGTTCGAGAAAAATCGCATTCCCTTGCAATCAACTTGATGTGGGCTTGGAAAAGCCCCGCATCAGCATTTGTCGATTATCACACTGACGGGCCTGCAATCACTCGTTTCTGTTCACGTTTTATCTACGCATCCAGCTTGCTCTTGGATCATTCTATTCCGAGGCAGGCGAACCAATGCTTCCAAATCGTTGTGTGCAGATGGCGGAGTCCTGCCGGTACAGGCATCGGTACAAATGGCGGTTGCCGTTCTTCTAAACTATTGCGAAGTTCGAGCAACACAGGAACTTTGCTACATTCACTTCAATCGCTCTTCCCCTTTGAAAGCTCATTATGCCAGCCTCCTATTTTCGCCAAGCTGCGCTTTTTTCCATGCTGACGGTTCCGTTCTGCTCCCACTACGCCCCGCTATTTGCTGCGGATGTAGTCGAGTCATGGGGCAGCTTCCGGGGGCCGGAAGGAAACGGGGTAGCTTCTGGGACGCATCCTGATGCATGGAGCATGGAACGCAATCTAGCGTGGTCCGTCGAGGTGCCTGGAGGAGGCTGGTCATCTCCGATCGTAGCTGGTGACAAAGTGTTTGTGACCACCGCTGTTGCCGGTGACGGAACCCGCCCGAAAGGTTTCGGTGAGGGTGTCGCGTCAATGCGTTCACACTTCATGGGGAAGGCGCCAACGGAGCCGTACAGCTTTGAGGTCCACTGTATGAGCTTAAAAGACGGAAGTCTTCTGTGGAAACAGCAGGTCATCTCGAAAAAACCACCGCACAAAGTGCACCCATCCAATTCCTACGCCACGGAATCTCCCGTGGCCGATGGTGAACGTGTCTACGCTTACTTTGCGGCTGTTGGGATTGTTTCCTGCCTGAATCAGAACGGTCAAACGGTTTGGCAGAAAGACGTGGGTGCCTACCGGACGTCGAGTGACTTTGGAAGCGGCAGTTCACTCGCCATCAACGAGGGGGTCGTTTTTGTCCAATGTGACAATGAGGAAAAGTCGTTCCTCATCGCCTTGGATGGCAAAACAGGTGAGGAAAAGTGGAGGATTGATCGGACTGGCCGAACGAGCTGGAGTTCGCCGATCATCTGGAAGAACAAAATCCGTACGGAACTGGTGGTCTGCGGGGCCGGAAATGTTACCGCTTATGATCCGGGAACAGGAGAGTCGCTATGGACATTGTCCGGCACAGGTGGGGCCTTCAGTGCTTCGCCCACATGCGATGAAAGTCGGATTTATCTCGGGAACAGTGGTCGTAATAGCCGCGGGCCATTGATAGCAGTTGCGGCCGGGGCAGGGGGAGAACTCACACTTGAATCCATCGGTGAAGACCAAGTCGTATGGATCGAAGATGCCGCCGCGCCGGGGATGTGTTCACCCGTCGTAGTCGATGGACGACTTTACGTACTCAGTCGCGGTATTCTTAGTTGTCATGACGCGGCAACTGGTGAGCGGCTTTACCGGGAGAGACTTAAGAATGCGTCGAGCGTGACCTCGTCGTTATGGGCCGCCGATGGAAAAATCTATGCTCTCAACGAATCCGGAGAGACTTCCGTCATTGAAGGTGGGGATGAGTTTGCACAACTTCCATCAAATGAAACCCCCGGGTTGTACTGGTCAACACCAGCCGTCGCGGGAGAAGCCCTGATCTTGCGCGGGGCGAAAATGCTTCACTGCATCCGATAGCGTTCTACGAAGATTTGCCCTATCGATGCTCCATTACCAGACTCGTGCAATGCCAGTGGCTTTTCTGATGCGGTGAGTTGCGTTGGGACGCTTGCACACCGATGAGCCGCCATTATCGAACTATGAAAGTTTGCTGCTGCGGGTCTGGGGGCTGTCTGGGGGCCGTCTGGCAGAACCCTCACGAAGAATGATTTTAACGATGATTGCGCGTCTGCCGTTTGCAATCCCGCTTTTGTAGGTCGATGGTGCGGGTTTCTCCGTTTCAGCAGGTTGTAACTGTGGTTTCTGCAACCGCAGCAGCACTCCATTGCCCCAGGAAGCAAAATGCTTGGAATCCATCCGCCCAAGCAGTTAAATCCAACCTAAGCTCCCTATAGCGGGGGCTGTCCGTTGAAAATATGTTCTCAACCACCCCTGCTGGCGACAGCAATTCAACTTGAAACTCTCGGGCACGTTGCATCGAGGATTCAATCGGCACTGGGGACGGTCTGTTGGAAAACGAAGAGTTCATTCGCGAATTCCTGGAGGAATCCGAGGAAAATCTTGATCAACTTGATCAGGACTTTGTCTCCTTGGAACAACAGCCAGGCGATCTTGAGCGTTTGGACAGTATTTATCGCGCGATCCACACGATCAAGGGAACCAGCGGCTTCTTCGGATTTTCAAAGCTTGGAGCCGTGGCTCACTCGGCAGAAAACCTTCTGAGCCGTTTGCGAGATGGGGAACTCACACTCACCGAGGAACTGACCTCTGCTTTACTGGAATCCGTTGACGCCATCCGCAAAATCCTCTCCCAAATTAGCAGCGATGGTGCTGAAGGTGACGGCAATTACCGTGAGCTAAATCAGCGATTGGACGAACTGTGTTCCTTTGCGACCGGAGCTGACTCTAAGGAAACCGATACACCGAATGCGGCTTTTTCACAGCTCCGTTCTGACGGGGTGAATTCAGATCCCGTAGTGATCTCAACCGATAAAACGCAACCCGTTCAGACGCATCGTCACCGGGTGGCGTTGGAACCCAAAGCAAATCCTTCGCACGAGGATCAATCTGCTGAAACACAGAAGGACAGCGGATCTGAACAAACGCTTTTCAGCCACCCAATGGACGCAGACGCTTCCGCGGTGCAGCCGAACAGTGAAACACCGCAACAAGGTGCCGATATTGGAGAAGCCCTTGTAGTGGCAAGTGTGACCCAGAGTCCTTCTTCTGAACTACCGAAAATTGGAAATGGGCCAGATCCTGGCAAAACACCGGGTTCAGCGTCCGAGGGTAGCATTCGTGTTGACGTCGGATTGCTTAACAAGTTGATGGACCTCGTGGGTGAGCTGGTACTCGCTCGCAATCAACTATTACAAACGGAGAGCAGCGAACACGACCGCCGCTTGATCAATGTCACGCAGCAAGTGAATCGAATCACTACGGAACTGCAAGAACGAGTCATGCAGACACGCATGCAACCCATTGGAAACATCTGGGGTAAATTCCCTCGATTGGTTCGTGATTTGTCGGTCATGTGTGGCAAAGAAGTTGACCTGCTGACAAATGGTGCGGAAACGGAAGTGGACAAGTCATTGCTGGAGGCAATCAAAGATCCACTTACACATCTGATCCGAAACGCAATTGACCATGGCATCGAGATCGGCAGCGACCGTATCTCGTGTGGCAAGAAGCAGCGAGGGCAATTGCATCTTCGTGCGTGGCATCAGGGTGGAAAGGTCAACATCGAAATCAGCGACGACGGCCGTGGCATTGACGCTGTTAAAATCCGAAAACAAGCAATTGCAAAAGATCTGATCACCTCTCAAGAGGCCGACAAGATGGACGATCAGCAACTGGTCCAGCTCATCTTTTGGCCTGGCTTCTCAACAGCAGACCAAGTGACGGGTGTTTCCGGACGCGGGGTTGGTATGGATGTCGTGAAGACAAATATCGAAAGCATCGGTGGCACGATTGACGTTCAGAGCCGGACCGGCAGGGGCACAGCCATAAGGGTAAAAATTCCGCTGACGCTTGCAATTGTTCCCGCACTTATCATCTCCAGCGACGAACAACGGTTCGCAATTCCGCAAACCCATGTTGTCGAAATGTTGCGTTTGGATCAGAAAAACGAATGCGATCGCATCGAAAAACTACGGGATACTCCGGTATACCGCCTGCGAGGTGAATTGCTTCCCATTGTCTACCTAAACGCCCTGCTGGGAACAGAGTCCAACAACTCAGACAGTCGTGTAGATCATGTCAACATTGCGGTGCTGCAGGCGGACAACTGTCGATTCGGTCTTGTTGTGGATCAGGTTCAACGAACCGAAGAAATCGTAGTCAAGGCACTTCATCCTTCACTGAGTGTCATTCCGCATTTTGCTGGCGCAACCGTCATGGGCGATGGCCGTGTAGCAATGATCCTCGATGTCATGGGCTTAGCGACAGACGTGGGTTTGTCGGCCGAGGAACTCAAGCAGGCGTCCGAACTGCTGGAGCAAAAGAAAATTTCCAGCTCCGCAACGCAGATGCTCATGTTCCGCCTTTCGTCTGGTCGTGAACTGGCGATGCCTCTATCTGAAGTTGATCGACTTGAAGACATTCCGGTTGCAAGCATCGAAGAAACCGAACAAATGCAGGCAGTGCAATATCGTGGTCAAATCATGCCACTGCTGCCACTGTCAACACTACTCGAACAGTCTGCAGGCAATCCACAGCCGGTGGACAGTGACTCGGATTTCGCTAGCAAAGCAGTCAAGGCAATTGTAATCAACACCAACGACAGTCGCACGGCAATTGCTGTCCACGAAATCATTGATGTTGCAGAACAGCAGGGGCCGCTGCGTTTGTCAAACGAGCCAGAAGGTTTAGTCAGAGGCGCCGCTGTGATTGATGGAAAAGTAAGGGATGTATTGGATGTTGAATCGGTGCTACATCGTTGCGGCATAGATCTGAATTCACCGATCGGAGCGACGACATGATCGGGACACGTTTACCAAACAAAAGACAAGTTTGTGCATTCACTCTTGGTGACCACCTATTTGGGATCGACGTCAACTACATACAGGAAGTTTTCCGCTTCCAGGAATGTACCCCGCTGCCACTCACGCCCCCATTCGTAAAGGGGTTGTTGAATTTGCGTGGGAAGATTGTCCTTGCGATCGGTCTCCGGGAACGGCTAGGCATGGCTGAACGGCCAAGTGGAAAGTCACCTACCAGTATCGTGGTACAGATTGACGATGGGGCGTTGTGTTTTCTGGTAGATGAATTATTCGACATCATGAGCCTTGATTCCGCGGATTTCGAAACTATCCCCAAGACGCTTTCCGCAACCGAAAAGAAGTTTGTCAGTGGTTGCTACAAGTTGGAAGATCGCCTACTGATCCTGCTTGACACAGTAGGAGTTGCGGACATCGCTAAGTCGTTAGGCCTCGCACTCGAGGAATCACAGGCAAGGTCGAAATACAGGGAAACGATTACGGTCAGCGAGCTTGCGTAAGAGCAGCTCACAAAAACCTCATTATTGACACTCATTGAACGTAAGTATTGGCTGCTCCTCGTGGAGCGACTACTCAACTAGAGACTTAACATGAACGACCCATCAACCACGAATCAACGACGCGGCCTAGGGCGACTGACTCATATGGCAGTCAGTATTTTGCAAAACCGCATGCTGATTGCCTTGCTCGCCATTTCGCTAATTCCACTGATCATTCTTGGCCTGTCAATGTATTACTTGGCATCCAACGCGATCATGAAGCAGGCAACCGATCGTTTAACAGCCGTCCGGACGATCAAGGCCAATCAAATCCAGGGATACTTTCATTCTATTCAGGATCAGATTCAGACATTCTCCGAGGACCGGATGGTCATTCAGGCAATGTCAGACTTCAAAAGAGGAATGAACGCGCTGCAGCCTGTAGGTGAAACAGAGGATTTAAACGTTTCTGACATGCGGCAACAGGTTGGGCGTTACTACAAAGCAGAGTTTTTACGGCGTTACAACGCTGATAACAAAGACTCCCAAGAAGAAGCGGAATCCTTGGTGAATAAGCTTGTATCGCCGTTGGATGCAGATGCAATCATGCTCCAGTATCAATATATCCAACAGAACCCAAATGCGTTGGGTAGCAAAGAGCTGTTGGACGATGCTGGGGATGGTTCTGACTACAGCCTCTCCCACTCACTTTATCATCCGATCATCCGCAGCTATTTGCAAAAGTTCGGTTACTACGACATCTTCCTCGTCGACATTTCAAGTGGTGACATCGTCTATTCCGTCTTTAAGGAAGTTGACTACGCGACCTCCTTGCGTGATGGTCCTTATGCCGGGACAAATTTGGCGCGTGCTTTTAGAGAAGCAGCCAAGTCGAATTGGAAAGACTCTGTCATCTTCGTAGATTATGAATCTTATCCGCCCTCCTACGAAGCTCCTGCCAGCTTTATCGCTTCGCCAATCTTTGAAGGGAATAAAAAAGTAGGCGTCGCTATTTTTCAAATGCCCATTGGCCGCATCAACGAGATATTATCTGAACGAACGGGACTTGGGGAAACAGGCGAAACTTATGCTGTCGGCTCCGATCACCTGTTTCGAAATGACTCGCGTTATCTCGAACAGCTGAACGTTGATTCAACGATCATCAATCCCTCAATAAAAGCGTCCACAGACGCAGTCATCAGTGCCTTGGACAACAATGAAGCTGGCTGTGCGGTGATTCGGAATTATCGGGGAAAGGAAGTGCTTTCGTCCTGGCAACCGCTCACCGTTGACATCGACGCCGAGGGAAATGAAGACAGTCGGCATTGGGCTCTGATGTCTGAAATAGAACTCGCCGAAGTTCGTCGACCTGTGGTGCAGATCGCTTTTTACTCGATCATGGTTTGTGTGATCACAGGTATTCTGGTTTTGTGGGTGTCGTATCGGTATTCGCAGCAGTTTACCGTTGAGGCTGCTCGGCAAGCAGCGCTCGTCCACGGCATTGCGGATAACACAACCTCCCTTGCAGGGGCATCAGAGGAGTTGACATCGGTAAGCCAGCAAATGAGCACCAATGCAGAACAAACCACCACCCAAGCCAACGTGGTTTCGAGTGCCGCAGAACAGGTCAGCCAAAATGCGCACACCGTTTCATCAGGGGTCGAAAGTATCACCGCCAGTATTCGGGAAATCTCTGAAAGTGCGAACGAAGCTGCTCGGGTCGCAAGCGAGTCGGTACGAGTCGCATCCGCAGCCAATGATCGAATTACAAAACTGGGCCAAAGTAGCTCCGAGATCGGTGAAGTCATCAAAGTTATCACTTCGATCGCGGAGCAGACCAACATGCTTGCTCTCAACGCAACGATCGAAGCGGCTCGAGCAGGCGAAGCAGGAAAAGGCTTCGCAGTAGTAGCCAATGAGGTCAAAGAATTGGCACATGAGACAGGCAGAGCCACAGAGGACATAAGGCAAAAAATTGACGCCATCCAGGAAGACACCGGGGAGGCTGTCGACGCGATTGGGAAAATCAGCACCATTATTAATAAAATCAGCGACTTTCAAAATACGATCGCAAGTGCTGTTGAACAGCAAACATCCACTACCTGTGAAATTAGCCGGAATGTTTCAGAGGCCGCAATTGGCAGTTCCGAAATTGCCCAGAACATTACCCAGGTTGTGTCAGCTGCCGAAAGCACAGCTGAAGGAGCGGGGAACATGCAAATGTCCGCTCAGGAATTGGCAAGAATGGCAGCCGATCTCCGTTGTCTCGTTGAACAGTACCGCGACGCTTGATAATTCGGTAGCATCAAACCATGCGAGCATTTGTAATCGATGATTCGAAACCGGTACGCAGCATCTTGGCAAAGATGTTGCAAACCATGGGATTCGAGACAACAGAGGCTGAAAACGGGCGTCAGGCCCTTGAGTACCTGAGTGGCCCAACCAAACCAGACGTGTTTGTGGTCAACTGGAACATGCCGCTGCTCAACGGTCTGCAATTCATTGAAGCTGTTAAAGCAGATCAACGATACACTGACATTCCATTGCTGGTGGTATCAGGAGAGACAAAGGAGTCCACCAAGGCACAAGCTATGAGCGCTGGTGCCTGTGGGTTCCTGAATAAACCGGTAACGCTCGCAAAGCTGCGGACCACGCTGGTTTCATTTGGCGTGCATCCAAGCTTGGGCGATTCAACAGTCCAGCAGCCCCCGCTAGCCAACGCCAAGAGATCAACACCATCAGTTTCAAAGCGATCGAGGGTCCTACCAACGCCTGCATCCAAAAATCGTACTGAAGCTGACACAAATGCAGACGTTGTTCATTGTGAACTACGGAATCCAGCAAATGCAGATATTGGGGCCGAGCGAGCCGGAAAAACACGTGTGCTGATTGTTGATGATTCTGTCGTGGTGCGTGGAATCGTCAGCAAGATGCTGCAGCAAGATGGAGAAATCGATGTTGTGAATACTGCAGCTGATGGTGTCATTGCACTCGCGAAGCTTGAGAGAATCAAGGTTGACGTCATTTTGCTGGACATTGAAATGCCGAGGATGAATGGCTTAGAAGTTTTGAAGAAGCTCCGCGAAATGCGGAATCGAACACCCGTCGTGATGTTCAGTAGTCTCACGCAACGGGGGGCATCGGCCACCATCGAAGCATTGATGTTGGGTGCAAAGGACTATGTGATGAAACCCGGTGGTGCCTTCATGACGGACGCAAACGAAGGGAAGAAGGCGATCATGGAGGAATTGATCCCGAAGGTAAAGCAGGCAGCCGCGAAAACAGCCGTTAAAAGTACTGGGACAAATGTACCGCCAACCCCTCTGCCAACCAAAACCACGAAGCAATTTAAAAAGATAGAAGCAGTGGTGATCGGTGTGTCAACCGGCGGTCCTCAAGCTCTTGCAAAGTTGATCCCAAAACTGGGAAGTGATTTCCCCGTTCCAGTGATGATCGTTCAACACATGCCCGCCACCTTTACCAAGCATCTATCCGACCGCTTGACCACAGACTGTGGTTTCTCTGTAACCGAGGCAACTCATGGACAAAAACTGGAAGCCGGTACATTCGTGGTCGCACCCGGTGGATTTCATCTTGGTGTTAAGCGTTTTGCGTCTAAAGTGATGGTTGCACTCAATGATCGCCCAGCGGTGAATGCCTGTAGGCCTTCGGCCGATGTTCTTTTTGAATCTGCTGCAGCCGCCTATTCAGGAAACGTGTTGGGAGTCGTGTTGACCGGCATGGGGTCAGACGGCACAGCTGGATCAAAGGCAATTAAGCAAGCGGGTGGTCACATTGTTGTGCAAGACGAGGACAGCAGTGTAGTTTGGGGCATGCCCGGAAGTGTTGTGCGCGAGGGTGTAGCTGAAAAAATCGTGGCAATCGATGAACTTGCCAGTGAAATACTTAAGCGAGCGTGGAAGTATCGCAATCGGAATGCCTCTCTTGATTCGTTGAATAATTCGGGGGCAACCCAATGACCATCAGACCAGATACTTTTGCGTACATCCGAGACGCCCTGCACCGGCGAACAGCGATTCATTTAACCGAAAACAAGGAATATCTTGTTGAGACACGCCTGTCGATGCTGGCACGTAGAAATGGGCACAGGAATGTTGATGCGTTAGTAGACCAATTGCGAATTCCCGGATCCTCGGTGCAATGGCATGAGGTTGTGGATGCAATGACGACCAACGAAACGTCGTTTTTCCGCGATGTAACGCCATTTGATGTGCTGAGAGACAAGGTGCTTCCCGCCCTGACGGGAAACACACCCACCACGAAAAAATTGCATGTGTGGTCAGCCGCGTCGGCGAGCGGTCAGGAGGCCTACAGCATTGCAATGCTCTGGGATGAGCTGCGTGACCAATACCCCGGTTGGGATCTCGAAATACTCGCCACGGACATTTCGCACAATATGCTTGAGCGTGGACGTGACGGATCGTACTCAGAACTAGAGATCCTCCGGGGCGTTTCTGGGCGTCGGCTTGGCCGACACTTTCACCGCGTCGGCGACCGCTGGCAAATAAACCAAGACTTGAAAAAGCACGTCGACTTCCAATATCTCAACCTGATTCACGCCTGGCCGACACTTCCCAAAATGGACATGGTTTTCATTCGCAATGTACTTGTTTACTTTGACCACCCCACCAAGTGTAATTTATTCGCTAAAGTGCGGAAGATTCTGAAGCCCAATGGCTTCCTGTTTTTGGGCGGAGCGGAGTCTGCCCTGACAATCGACGACCAGTTTGAACGAGTTTTTGACAGCGGTGGCAGTTGCTATCGGTTGAAAAGTGAATACACAACATGACTGAAAAGATCCAAGTTCTAATCGCGGAAGATAGCCGCATTCAGGCCAAAATGCTTCGCAAGAAACTTGAAGCAGCCGGCTATGCCGTCCGATGGGCGGAGAACGGGAAACTCGGTCTTGAGATGACGAAACAGCAGCGTCCTGCGCTAATTATCTCTGACATCGAAATGCCGGAAATGACCGGCTACCAGTTTTGCGAGGCCGTCAAGTCAGATGCTCAGTTAAAGACAATCCCGTTCATTCTGCTTTCCACACTGTCAGAGGCTGAGGATATCATTCGCGGTCTACACGTGGGTGCCGACAATTACGTCACCAAGCCGTATGACCCCGAGTATTTGCTGTCACGCGCTCGTGACTTGCTTGCAACACCTCTCGGCGTTGATGATGACGAAACCGAACTTAAAGTCACTTTGGCAGGGAAGGCATATACCGTCAAAGCCGGGAAACAACAGGTGCTTAATCTGTTGGTGTCGACCTTCGAAAACGCAGTAGGAAAAAACCGGGAGCTTGTAGCGGCGAATCAGGACCTGGCTCTCGCTCGGGACCAACTCAAAGAATGGAACAAAAATCTTGCAGAGCTCAATTCAGAATTAGAGGGCAAGAATCAGAAAATGGCGCACGATTTAGCGGCCGCCGCGAAGATACAGCAGTCGCTTCTTCCAAGTGAAACTCCTAATATACCCAGTGTCAAATTAGCCTGGAACTATGTGCCGTGCGATGAACTTGCTGGCGACTTCTTGAACTTTTTTCCACTTGATGATCGCCACCTCGCAGCATTTGTAGTCGATGTGAGCGGACACGGAGTCGCTTCTTCGCTGCTCGCTGTAACCGTGGGAAGAGTCATGACGCCGATGGTGTCCAGCACATCTCTTTTGGTGAAGCCATCGGAACAACAAAATGAAACAAGAATTGTCTCGCCAGCGGAAGTTGCCTACGAACTGAACAATCGCTTTCCGATGGAGGATCAAGGCAACCTTTACTTTACAATGGTTTATGGGGTGCTCGATAAGCACACCCAAGAATTCAAGTTCGTTTCTGCTGGGCATCCAAACGTGGTACACGTGCCCGCCGGTGGCAAGCCAACTCTCGTTGAAACTGCAGACATGGCCATTGGCTGGATTGAGGATACTGAGTTTGAAGAACACACGCTGCAACTTGCTCCCGGAGATCGTATCTATTTGTACTCAGACGGCGTCCCCGAAGCGATGGACCATGATCTCGAGGAGTTCGGCGATGACCGTATGCTCGGTTCTTTGACCAAGTCGCTTAATTCATCAGTCGACGTCAGTATCAAGCATCTCTTAGGCGCTGTGAACGATTGGTGTGCGGTGAATGGACCAAAAGATGATGTCTCGATTTTAGGAATTGAGATTATTGACTGAGCCTCAAAAATATTTACAGAGCCAGCGGGTACCCACCTAAGCTGTAGTTTGGCGGTAAGTAAGGCGTTGAACATCCTGACCTTTCCCGTCTTCGAGCCAGAATCGCGGACAACTGCCCTTTGTCTCAGCCAACCGCCGGCGTTCTATCCTGAGGTGTCGACCTGATAGAGGGTTGGACTCATCAAATTAAATACACAAGTATCTCATTGAAAAGTGCCATGGCCGACCAGCAGCAAGCCGAATGGAATGAGCCGCATCCTCAGTTGGAACGTGGTCCCCAAGCACCCAGTGAGGGAATGGGTGGCTGCGCCCAGGCTGCCATAGGTTTCGGAATTTTTGTCGTAATCCTTCTTCTCATCGGTCTCGCAGGCGCTTATTGGGTGGTGCAGAACGCACGCGGTATTGCAGCGAACATGGTGACACCTGCCATTCAGCAAGTCGTGTCGCAGATGAAAATTCCTCCCGAGCAGGAAAAACAAATTTCAAGACGAATCAACAACTTAGCGGAAGATTTTAAAAATCAAGAGATCAGTGTTGAACAGTTGACAGCGATCCTCGCTGGTGTCGGTGAAAGCGCAATAGCTGTTGGTGCGATGACACTCTGGTTCGCCGATGAGTACATCGGAAAGTCAGGCCTTACGGCCGACGAAAAAGCAGACGCGACTTTGATTGCGAAGAGATTCGCCAACGGGCTGCTTGATAAGAAGATCAACGGCCAAAAAGCCAATGAAGTCATGGATATGATTAGTGATGAAACGCCCGATGGACAAACATCAATCAAGCAAACGCTCACGGACAAGGAACTGAGAGACGTTCTTGTCAAAATGAAAACAGATGCGGATGCAGCGGGGGTCCCTGCCGAAGTTCCTGAAATCAACTTTGCAAAGGAGTTCGATAAAGTGGTGGATAAGGTTCTCGACGGAAAATCAAATTCAAGCGATCCGACGTTGGACGCAGAACCCAATCCATCTACCAGTGATCGAGGTAGTCCTGCGGATCAAAGGACGGTTCCTGCTGGATCAATATAGCTGGCATGGCGTTGCAGGCTTCTCGATTGGCGTCGACTGATGAGCGTTCTCACGCTCGGCATACAGAAATTTCGACCAGTGGCCCCACCGGCAAGTTAAGGTGGCTTCGATTGGTAGCGTTCTTAAGCCTCAAACGTAAGTTCCTCCATCACGCTCAGATTCCGAGCGAACTTGCTGCACTACCCCTAATCTCACTGCGATTTATCCCTGCTATCTCTGAATAAAAGCGGTTGTGCGGTTGAATGAACAACGCTTGCATGAGCTGTGTGTAGTACAGTATTGGCCTTGAAACGCACCAACTCGCTTGTACACGAGGACTTCCGTGACCATTGAAACTATCACCGCATGGATGAATCAACCATCAACGCAGGAGGCCTTCAGGTCAATGCTACCGAGCGTACCGATCGCTTTGGCCATTCTATTTCACGCTGTTCTGACGCGCACTCGTAAGCCGATAAAGAATGCCTCAACTCCAACGAAAAGATCAGAGGCAAGAATCCGATAGATGGGAGAATTCGTCGGCGTGACCCCGTTTAGAATCAGCTTACGTCGTTAGTAGCAAAGCTGTGAATACTGTAGGTTACACCAGTGTCATAAAGACATTGATTACAACGCCGTCTCACTATCCTCTCGGCTCAATTGTCAATAGGACCCATTCGCTCACAGTTTAATCCAGAGCCACATCGCTCGCCCCATAAGCCCCTTACCGTATCGAAATACGATGCCACTTTTTCTTACCAAACTTCCACAAACACCCTTGGTGTTTGTCTCGCTTTTTCTGGTCACTCCAGGTTGTAGTTCGACCGACAGTGATACACACTCCCTTGAATCAGTCACCAACTCAATCGGTATGGAGTTTTTAATGGTTCCCGCCGGGAAGTTTAGGATGGGGGCCAATGCTGGCAGCGCGAACGAGATGCCCATTCACGAAGTCACGCTTAGCAAACCCTTCGGGCTAGGAATCGCGGAGGTAACGGAGCAGCAATATACGACGGTCATGGGTGAGAGTCCCCGGTTCTCGAATCCCACGAACGCCATCAATTCACTTTCCTGGAACCAAGCAAACGAATTCTGCCTAAGACTATCTGATTTACCTGCAGAGAAAGCAGCGGGCCGTATTTATCGACTACCAACCGAAGCCGAGTGGGAGTACGCATGTCGGGCCGGAACCGATACTGCCTACAGTTTTGGTGATGACCCAACACTGGTGACCCAACACGCTTGGTATGGCAGAAACAGTTCACAAGGCACGCATCCGCCCGGTCAAAAGATCCCTAATCCTTGGGGTTTCTCCGACATGCATGGGAATGCTTGGGAGTGGTGCCAAAATTGGTTCTACGAATACCCCAAAGGGCCAACGACGGACCCAACGGGTCCACCAACTGGGAAAACACGCGTGCTGCGCGGAGGGGGGTGGTTCCATCGTGAACCCAACTGTCGCTCCGCATCGCGATTCACGGAGGACCCTAACTCGCCGACCAAGTTCACAGGGGGACTCCGGGTCGCGTACACTGCCCCGTAATCTTCGGCCTTCTACCTGCTGCGGACTTGGCGATCGGAATCGCGTCAGGTCGACGCACTCGCTGGGGTGTATTCTAGGCGATCAAAGATTGGCGCGTCGTGAGGCGGCCGTAGTGCGTCATCCTAACAATCTTGTCGGCACTGGCATCCTGCCGACTTGGGGCCCAAGTGGTCCTACGCCGCCCATCAGTATTGCGCAGTAAATTGCCGGCCAGAAATAGTTCGTTTCCCTATCCACTGCTCTTGCTCAGACTGGAACACTATCTAACCACTTCGTTGAATCCGTTGTAGCTAAACCCGTCGTTGGCAACCAACGGATTCGTCGTTGGTGAAATGTGCCGTCGCAAGTTTTTTGTATTCGAACTTCAATCCGCGTCTAAAGTACACCATTGATCGTCTTGGTTACAATTCCCGATAACGTCGCCTGCAAACCAACCCAAACCCCTATCACACTGATAATGTCGTACCTTATAAGGTCGTGGTGTGTACCGCGTATTAGATTGTGGGTTTACCGTTTGCCATGTGTTCAACGGGGTCCTTGAATAATCGAACAACAGGTCGTAGGCCCGACCTCGTCGCGAGAACGATGCAAGAAGACATACCGGCTGTACTGAAGTCGCGGGTGTGAACACAAGCGATATACTGATTCGTACGGCGATCGGACCAGAGCGACAAATCGCAGAAACAGCAAAGACGTGAATCTGATCGGAAAGCCAAAACAACAACCACCAGCGGCCGTAAATGCTTGGTGGGGCCGCTGAACACAGACAGTTATTGTGTCATTGTCCAGGCCTTACGGCCGACGAAAAATTGTGGCAATCTCATTCAGCGGCAGGTCCCAACGACTGTCTTTTTGACGTAACCCGTGAACGAACAGCTTTCAGTCGCCTGAATTGCCGCGGCAGCATATGGTCCACGAAACAAGATTGAGGATTCTGACACTGCCGAGTATACTGGCGATCCCATCCAACATTTCCACCAGTATCCTCACGATATCAGCCGCTCTGCTCGTTAGGAAAACTACTATCGGCCTTCCTGCCTAACGGCAATGCCTGCATACAAGCTTTCTTACCTGCAGCCAAAAACGGAGAACCGGATTGCTTCAAGCCCGTAGCCTCCCCGCCACACTCGTCTTTAATGCTGCATGCTATTTATGTGCATCTTTGGGAGCACTGCAGGCGTCCGAATCGCGTGACATGTTTGAGCACGAAATTCGCCCAATTCTGGTGAAGTATTGCATTGAATGTCACGCAGCTCACACCGCAAAAGCTGATCTGCGCATTGATGCGCTGAACGAGCAGTTTCAGGGGCCGCATAGCGAAACGTGGCATGATATCCTCAACCGTGTCAGTATTGGCGAGATGCCACCGCAAAACGCCAAGGGATTGCCGACGGAGCAACGGCGACGACTGGTGGATTGGATAAGAACCAATCTTAACCAGATTGAGAACCAAGAAAGAACGGGCGGGCAAACAGTACTTCGTCGTCTGACTCGATATGAATACAACAATACACTACGAGATTTGACCGGCGTTGCATTAGATTATTCAATTGACTTGCCACCAGACTCAAGGTCCCCTAACGGCTTCAAAAACAACGGCTCCGTACTCGGTATTACACCGATGCAACTGGAGTATTACCTTCGTGCGGCTCGCAAGGCGATGGCAGTAGCAATCGTGACAGAACCTGCGCCGACCGTCTACCGACATCAGTTCGAGACATCTTCGCCTTCGAACTCACCAAAATTGAAATCTCCCATCGGAAATCGAATGAAACCGGGAGGTCATTTTTTCAGCAAGATGCTCGAATACCCGCGTGAGGGCGAGTTTGTGGTGCGTGTTAAGGCAAGTGCGTCGATACCCAAAGGTCTCGGTGTCCCCCGAATGCGTCTTAAGCTCGGCCTGCGATCCGACACTGTTTCTCCGACAAAATTGTTAGGAGAAGTTGATGTTTTGAACCCCGAGAGTTCGCCTGAGGTGTATGAGTTTCGCGGTCGCATGGAAGAGTATCCATTGCCCGGAGACAATCCGAAGTTCCCAGGTATCACGATCACGGTTTCAAATGTGTGTGACGATGGGCGACCACCGGAGCCGCCGATTGTGTATCCACTGATTAAACTGTCACGTACAGATTCTAAACAGGTTGCCGTGCGAGCTAAAGAACTCGCCTTGGTTTTGCCGGGGCCACTGGCAGCGGCGCCAGAAACCAATGGTGAGTCGATTCGCTTATTCGATAAGGCCGCAGTCACCTTACAGAAACATATTGAGGAATTGCGTCTGATCGACCCGAACTCAGATGCGGTGATCGATCTGGCAGCGAGACTGTTTGAAGCAAACGCATCCGCGAAAAATATCAAAACCACCCTCAAGCGAGTCAGCAAACAGCAAGAGGTGGACTATCAAGAGCTGTTGAACCAGTTTGAAACAGTAAACTCCAATAAGCTGAAAGACCACCAAACAGTGCTTGCTAAGTTCAAGCACCTGACCCCACTCAATCGAAAGGACAAGAAGGCACTCCGAGCGTTACTTCCACCTGAGCCTCCAAGATCAACACTTGTGCTCGAGAATCTAGAGTTCGAGGGGCCCATTTTCGATCAGTGGCCCCCAAAGTCGCATCGAACGTTATTACCACAGATGCTCGATGAGGATGACAATCCCGAGGCCCCCTCTGAACGTGGAAGGCAGGCCAAGGAACGACAACGTGCCAGAGCAGCCATTGCCAGTTTCATGAAACGAGCATTTCGGCGGCCAATCACTGAGGCCGAGCTTACCTATGCGCTTGAGTATTTCGAGGAGGTGCGTTCACGTTCGGACTCGTTTGAAGACGGTATCCGCGAAGCTTTTGTAATGATCCTTGTTTCACCTGAATTTCTTTTCCATGTGGAAGCGAGTGCCGAACCCGGGGCCGTACAACTTTCCCCTCACGAGGTCGCCACCCGATTGTCCTATTTTCTTTGGTCGACGACGCCTGATGAACGCCTCACTCATCTGGCAGATTCAGGTCAACTGAAAGAACCGCATGTACTTGAGGCGCAGGTACGCAGACTCCTTGATGCACCCCAGTCCAGCGAATTCGTTGACCATTTCACTGACCAGTGGCTTGACCTTTCCGGCATTGATCGTGTTGCAGTAAATCCGCAGTATTATCCCAAGTTCGACAATGCGTTGAAAACGTCGATGCGTGAAGAAACCCAGGCCTTCTTCGCTGAAATATTGAGGCATGATATCAGCGCGTTGAACCTCCTTGATTCGAGCTTTCTAATGTTGAATGCACCGATGGCGAAGCATTATGGTTTTGATGGTCCGAGAGGGGGTGCATTTGAACGTTTTGAGATTCCCGACGATTCTTTCCGCGGAGGGCTGCTCACTCACGCAAGTGTATTGCTGCTCAATTCAACGGGTGAAGACTCCCATCCGATACGCCGTGGGGTTTGGGTTCGCAGTCGATTGCTTGATGACCCACCTGCACCACCACCACCAGACGTGCCAGACCTGAATCCTCAAACTGAAGATTCGTCTGGGTTAACGATGCGGCAACAACTGGAGGTCCATCGCAACCGGGAGGCGTGCAACGACTGCCACCGTGGGATCGACCCGTGGGGTATTCCGTTTGAAAATTTTGACGCAGTTGGAAAGTACCGGACCGAAGCTGTTCACAGGACCGGTAACAAACGTAAGCAATCACGGATCCCGGTTTCTTCCCAAAGCGTTCTTCCAAATGGGAAACCAATCAATGATATTACGGCGTTAAAGGCACATCTTATAGAAGGTGAACAACGCAGGTTTGCACGGGCGTTGGTCTCGCGAATGTTGGAATACAGCCTCGGCAGAACTCTTGTATTCGAGGATCGTGCAAGCATCGAGGCGTTGACTGATCAATTTACAGCTTGTGACTATCGGTTGAGTGACTTGATTGTAGCCATCGTGCAATCGAAGTTGTTCCAGAGCAAGTAAGCACCTAGCAGGCATACTGATGACAAAAAAACCTTGGCAAATTGAACGCCGTGCATTACTTCGCGGTGTGGGCGCTACCATGGCTCTACCTTGGATGGAAGCAATGGCCTGGGGTGGTAATACTTCGGCCAGCCTTCCAAAGCGGTTTTGCTCTGTTTACTTTCCCTTCGGTGTTGCGGTGCCGCGTGAAGATGACCCGAATCGTCAATGGGGTTGGTTCCCAACAGGAGAAGGTAAAGATTTCAAATTCACCAACGTGCTGAAGTCCCTCGAACCGCTTCGCAACAACGTTACGGTGATTGGAGGAATCTCTCATCCCAATGGTTGGGCAATGGGCGGTCACGATACCGGTGACATTTATCTTACCGGTGCGTTGATGAAGAACGGTGAATTCACCAACACAATTTCACTGGACCAAAGAATTGCTCAGCTTAACGGGGCTGATACGCGTTTTCGGTCCCTCACGCTCTCGAGTGATGGTGGTGTTGGGGAGCCGACGCGTTCATGCACCTTGTCCTTTTCGCAGGAAGGTCGCCCCATACCGGCATTATCAAGCCCTGCCCAGATCTTTGCTCGTCTTTTTGCCAAGGATGTGGGCGGGTCCCGTTTGCAACAACGTCAACAACTACGAAATACCAGCAGTCTGCTGGACCGCGTTCTCGAACACTCAAGACAACTGAACCGAAACTTAGGCGCTAACGATCAACGCAAGTTTGATGAGTATCTGTCCTCAGTTCGCGCCGTTGAGCAGCGTGTTGAACGTGCAGAAGCTTGGCTTGATGTCCCGAAACCCGAAGTTTCAAGAGACTCTCTGAACGCTGATGCAACACAGCAAGGGCCGATCGAATACATCAAGGCCATTTACGAACTTATGTATCTGGCGTTTCAGACTGATTCAACCCGAGTGGCTACTTATATGATCGGCCAGGTTGCTGGAGCGACTACCATCGCCAATGCATTCCCAAGCTGTATCGGACTTTCTCCGAACTGGCACGGCTTGGCTCACGGTGCTGGCAAGCCCGGCGGGTTTGAAAAACTTGGCCGCTTTGATCAGTTTCTTGCACAAAACCATGCAGCATTTTTGAGCCGATTGAACGCCACGAAGGAGGGGGACGGAACATTACTTGACCGGACCGTTGTGCTTTATGGTTCAAGTAACAGCAAAACACACAACAACCATAATTACCCGCTTTTACTTGCGGGTGGACGTGGGCTCGGACTGACGCATGGGCAGTATTTGAAATATAATGAGCGAGAGATGCGTCTTTCAAATCTTTACGCCACGGTCCTTCATCAACTTGGTGCAAGCGACGAGGGTTTCGGAGATAGTACTGGCGAAATGACCGATGTCTTAGCATGAGACGCAAATCATTGACGGATTGCAATCCGGCGTTCACGATCCACTCGGCTTCCTGTCTGAAAATGGACTCCAGATTTCCGACGGCAGAAGTTGGCTTCTTCGACAAGGAGAAGAAGGGGCATTACGCATCTTCCGACGACGAGACAGCGGGAATCACGGCACCTCGTGTGCCAGAGGTCAAATACGAATGGGCGGGCTTCAACACTCCCGACACGATACATGGTGCTCACGTTGGGTCGTTAGCTTGAAATGAATCCAGTCGTGTTTGGTTCTCCAGTTGCGCCGTGCACTGTCTTGGAACGCTTCCTGAGAGAGCTGCGGGTACCTCGTGCACTTGAGGGGACGAGGCCTGGCATCCTGTGTCCGGTCTACAAAAAGCGATTTACCTCCATGGCTACAAACCGGTTCTCATCGCTAAGAATAGGACAGTCCATTCACGTGCATGCGTACTTCGCGTAGGATTCAACAAAGTGATGTACCTTGGTGGAGGTTAACTTCCATGACCTTGATAATGGATATTCTCAGCAATTTGGTTTGCGAACCAGACCGAAGCCCAGACCCTGGTTACTTTGCATTTCATTGATGTGAAGTCCACTGTGTAAAACTTACGGAATAACAAAGTCTCAACGCGAGCAGACTTGATGTGAAAGATTTACAAAGGATGACAGAAATGCGAATGTTTGCTCGAATTGCATTCATCTTAATGTTCGCTTTGTACTGGGGTGGCCTTACGTTTTATACGGGTTTCGTTGTTCGAATCATTCATATGGTGCTGAATGATCCACTGGACGGAGGCCTTATCACCCAGAAGGTGACCATCGTTTTGCAAATACTTGGTGCATGCACGCTGCCGCTAATGCTTGTCAATGACATAAGCATTGCAAGGCAATCCAGACGGCTGGGTTTATCCCTATTTGGATTGACCTTGATTCTTTCTTTGGCTCTGGTTGCGCTCTTTGTTGTTCACTCACAACTTGATGGGGTGATTGATGCAAAAGAAATGATCATTACGGATCGCGATAAGTTTGATGCAGCCCATCGACGTTACAATCAAAGTACAACGGTTCAGTGGATAGCCACCGTCATCTACTTACCTTTGGCTGTCTATTCATGGCGCGTGACGGATTCAAAAAAACAATGCCAATGAATAGGAACATTTTTCCAGACGTTCGCTTCATTGAGCGTAGAATGGGTTTTGTCCGTGCAAATGCGTTGCAGAAGCCGGGTTGACGGCAAGAAACCATCTACCTGAAGGTTTTTACACTCGAGCAAATTTTCGTGGTGACCAGCAAAGGGGCACCGCTTTCGCTACAAATATCTGACGCGATGTGGGGTGGTAGATTGGCTGGCTTAAATACATCCTTTAAACATCTTGTTCCGGGACGAATTCGATCCCTTTGGCAGAGAATTTGTCAATCAAATCGGCGCGTTGCAAGGACCGATGCACCGCTTCTTCTGGCGAAATGTTTTTATCGACTACATGCTGAACCAACGCATCATTCATCAACATGTTGCCTTCTTTTCTTCCCACCTGCATGCCAGATTCAATTTGGAAGGTTTTGCCTTCACGAATCTGGTTCGAAATGGCGTTGTTGACGATCAACACTTCGAGCGCGGCAATCCGTCCCTTGGAGGGACGCTTACATAGAGTCTGCGCAACAATGCCCTTCAGACTACTGGCCAACATGGTCCTGATCTGTGCCTGCCTATCTGCAGGGAATTGATCGATAATGCGATCCACGGTAGATGCTGCTGTGGTGGTATGCAAGGTTCCAAAGACAAGGTGGCCAGTCTCGGCAGTTTCAATCGCAATGTGGGTCGTTTCAAGATCTCTCATCTCCCCAACCAGTACGATGTCTGGATCCTCACGAAGGGCCGCCCGCAGTGCCCGGGAAAAGGATTCGGTGTGGGTATGAACTTCCCGCTGGTTGATCAGGCACTTCTTGTTTTCATGGACAAATTCAATTGGATCTTCGATGGTGATGACATGATCTGTCCGTCTTTGATTGATATAGTCAATCATTGCCGTCAAAGTTGTGCTCTTGCCTGACCCCGTGGGGCCTGTGACCAAGACCAGGCCTTTGGGAAGTGTGCAAAGTTTGAGTACAGCTTCCGGTAGTTGAAGGTCCTCCGCAGTCATGAAGTCATTTGGAATGATTCGAAAGACTGCTCCCGGGCCTCTTCGGTCCTGAAATGCGTTGCATCGAAACCGTGCGATACCCTTTAGGTCATATGCCCAATCAGCGTCGCCGGTCTCTGCAAAGTTCCGCCGGGCTGTTTCGGTCATGATCGGGTCAAGCAAAGCCTGAACCTTTTCAGATTCAAGCGGGGTTGCTTTCAAGGGCGCCATGGTGCCGTGCACACGAAGGATCGGTGGCGAACCGGTGCTAATGTGCAGGTCGGAACCCTCATTTTTCTGAATTGCGGATAGATACTTGTCGATGTCAGGCATGCTGAACTCCAACGCCACGGTGGACAGTAGGTGGGAACGAATGCCCCAAGATCATGAGGAATCCGAGGGGCCCGCATCGCAAATTTTTGCATCCGGTACGCGTTTGTTGCTGCGTCCTTGCCTGCACACTGGGTTTTGCGCCCCTAGCGGTATAGCAACCACCACTGGCAATAGCAAACATTTCTACAAGATTTAGCCCAGTGAGGGCTCTTTTCTGGAAAAAAAGGTCTAGTCAGCGAAGAGGGCCGCGTCGCACCTTCAGCCTCGCTCTAATGCCTATTGCGATAGAGAGAGGATCCCACAAGGTCTCGC
Source organism: Rhodopirellula sp. (assembly GCA_002690925.1). Lineage (GTDB taxonomy): Bacteria > Planctomycetota > Planctomycetia > Pirellulales > Pirellulaceae > Rubripirellula. The sequence goes on along the minus strand of NZGD01000031.1, from coordinate 1,913 downwards.
TGAAGCGAACGAAACGCAGTGCTCGTAATGGTCTGTTTATCGGCCCCAATGAATGAATCGGCAAAGACTCTTGCACGACTAATTTTCATCGCTAAGAAACAACAGCATTCCACTATGTTGTCAATCTGCACTTGCAGTTCATCAATTGATAACACTCGGGAGAACAACTGCTCTCCTGCGTTTCTCAGCCTCACTTAGGAACGCCGTCCTTCAAGCTATCGAAAGTATTGTTTTGGGGAGTCTGTGCTAGGTCCGCAACGCAATGGAGCAACTCACAAACAACGCTTCCAAGCGGATGCAGGGTGGGTGGATCCACATGGGTCGCAGTGCGGCCTGGACTCTCGCTTGAATTTAAACATGCGTTGGGATTTGACGCGGCACTGGCATCTACTTTCTCATTCGCACCACTTCGCGTGTTGTCTGGGCCAGTCTGTGTTGAGTGCTTTTTGGTCGTAGACTCCGCGACTTCATCAACGACGCGTTCTGTCGCATGCGCTGCAACCGTCTGGGCGGTCTGTAAGAGTTCAGAAAACAGAACCTTTTTTCCATCTGCGGTTAACTCAATGTCCAAGTCTAGATTCAGCTTGACTTTCATCGTAACACCTCATTATGCGAACATGGGCTTTGGGACGTAAGAAACACGGGCGATGCAAGTCTACGCCGTCGTGATCTGGGCCGGAAAGCTAAGACCTTGGGGCGCGAAATTCAACCGTTTCATGAAAGGGGACTTTCCCATGCACACACAAACGGCCTCTCCGATCTCAATTGCCACGGACATTAAGTGCGTTTGTGATGAGGGTTGAATGAATCCCACCAAAGACCAAACGCCCATCATTGCTCCTCACTCGAGGGTGTGAGTTACCTGAAACTGACTTGGTCGCAACGCTCTCGCGACAAGACACAATGAGAATGACCATTTCAGAACCAAACCTGACATGTCAATTACCTGGTCGGACAAGCCGCGAAGAATGCAGTTTGCATTCAATAACTGGGATGCAATCTGTGTCAGTTTACGAGCCAATACAGAAACACGTAGGCCCCACCCTAAAGGGAGTGAGGCTTGATATCCTCGCCTAGACCACTGTGCTGACTTACTTTTCCGTGCCAGACGATTGGGCGCGTTGCTAAATCATCGGTAACAGAACAGAAACTCCGTTTAGACCGCTCCGACGGGCCCAGCAAAGTGCAAAGGATGCACACCTCCTGAGCATAAGGCGGCGGATTCAGCGTAGATGCAAAAGAGCAGGATGACTTGTGCAGCAGTGGCATGTACCAGAGTTCTCCCCGTGATAACCCAAATCTACCGACCAAAACGGATCCATTCTTTCATCCTGCTCCCGCATCTCTCTGCAGAAACAACGGAAAAGCTGTAATCCTTACATTTCCATTCCGCTTGAGTGTAGATAGTACAGCCAATGTGTTTGAACAACAAGGAGATGTGAAGTTTTTTCGCCAGTGAAAGTGTAGAATTTACTGCCAAGGTCGTTCATGGAGCATTCGTTTTGGTTCAGTAATTCAAGGTTCGAGTCCTTGCGGGGTATCCTTAAAGCCTCTGGAACGTAATGTTTTAGGGGCTTTTTGCATTAGCGTACCCCAGTTTGTACCCCGTTTTCACAATACGCCAAAGCAAACACATATCACCAACAAAACACGGGCGAGCCTCCTAAGCCTGAAGCCTCTACGGTCTTCGGCAGCAATGTCGAGAAGCCCGCTTGAGAATGTAGCCGTTCTCTTGCGGGTTTTTTTGTCATTATTTGGGGGTTTTTGACGGTCAGGCCGGCACAAAAGAAACTCTCGGGATGGTGGTAAACTGTTCGCCAGACAGACAACACATTAGGCAAGGGCACGGCGACATGAAAGATTTTCTCGATTCCGACTTTGAAGTGTTCTGGACACTACGGATTGCAAAATGG
>NZGD01000030.1 GCA_002690925.1 Rhodopirellula sp. | reverse complement strand
TGGTTATGCCTTGCTCGGAGTGGCTCTGGTCATTTTGGTAAGTGGCTTGCTGTTGATGCGAGTGGGCTCGCTGGCGATTGTGAATCCAACCACTCGTAACATGGTCTACTGGATGCATTTTCTGGCACCGCTGGCTGCGGTCTGGCTTTATTGGCTCCACCGACTGGTCGGTCCGCGGATCAAGTGGCACATTGGTCGACGAGTTGGGTTGGCGATCGGTGCCATTGTCATCTTAATGGTTGGGTTTCAGGCTTCTGACCCGAGGATCAGCGGAGATGCAGGGCCGGTGGATGGGGAGAAATATTTTGAGCCTTCTTTAGCAAGAACTGTCTCTGGGAAGTTCATCTCTGCGAAGACTTTGATGAATGATGAGTACTGTTTGAAATGTCATCAGGATATTTATGATTCGGCGTTACACAGTGCGCACAAGCTGAGTAGCTTTAATAACCCTGCCTACAGAGCTTCCGTTCGCGAGACGCGGAAGGTGGCGACCGAAAGAGCCGGTAGCCTGCAGGCTTCTCGATGGTGTGCCGGTTGTCACGATCCGGTTCCATTTTTCTCGGGACGGTTTGATGATCCCGATTACGATGATGTGAATGATCCGACAGCACATGCTGGTATTTCCTGTGCTGTTTGCCATGCCATCCAATCCGTCGATAGCAGTGTTGGCAACGCCGATTACACCATCGACGAGCCCAAGCACTATCCCTTCGCATATAGCGATAACCCGATCTTGTCGGGGCTTAATTCGTTGATGGTGAAAGCAAAGCCTGCCTTTCACAAACATGAGATGCTGAAGCCATTGCACAAGACGGCTGAGTTTTGTTCATCATGCCATAAGGTTTCATTGCCCGGGGAAGTTACCGCTTACAAGGAATTCCTCCGAGGGCAAAACCACTACGACAGCTACCTGTTGAGTGGAGTCTCTGGTCACGGAGCTAGGAGCTTTTATTACCCACCCAAGGCTGAGGACAATTGCAATGAGTGTCACATGCCAGCAGTTGCTAGTGATGAATTCGGTGCGAAGTACATGGAAGAACTAGGTGGTCTTGGCGTACACACTCATTCGTTTCCAAGTGCCAACTCTGCTCTCGGGCACTGGATGGGTGATCAGGACCAAGTGGAATTGCACCGGAAATACCTTGAGGGCACGCTGAGGGTTGATCTGTTTGGCTTGAAGGAAGGGGGGGCGATCGACGGTGTACTGCAGGCGCCTTTGTCGGATACTGCCCAGGTTGAGAAGGGGAAAACTTACTTGATCGAAACTGTATTGCGGACAATGAAGTTAGGTCACCATTTCAGCCAGGGTACAACCGACTCAAATCAGATTTGGATCGAGATGACAGCTACCCAAGGGGGGCGATTGATCGGCCAAAGCGGACACCGTAACGACCGTGAGGTGGTCGACTCATGGTCGCACTTTGTGAACACATTCATGCTGGACCGGGACGGTAATCGTATCAACCGGAGAAACGCACAGAATATTTTTACGCCGTTGTACAGTCACCAGATGCCTCCAGGGGCGGGTCAGTCAGTGCATTACAAGCTCACTGTACCGGATCAAACGGACGAGCCAATCGTGGTTACTGCGAGATTGCTGTATCGAAAATTTGACACGGAGTATTTGGACTACATCCGTGCAGATCGTGATCCCGAAGTTGATCCCTTGGATTTGGGTCAGGTTGGTGACCCAAACGATTTGCCAATCATTGAAATCGCTAGCGATACCGTTACCTTGCTCGTTGTTGATGAGGTGGATCCGAATTTTGAAAGCGTGGCTGTTGCTCCATCTTCAGGTGAGATTCCAGAGTGGCAGCGTTGGAATGACTACGGAATAGGTTTGCTGCTGAAGGGAAAGGCTGAACTTAAGCAAGCAGGTGAGGCGTTTGCTCAAGTCGAGGCTTTGGGGCGATTTGACGGCCCCTTGAATATGGCGCGAGTTCAGTTTGCGGAGGGAGATTTGGACGGCGCTACACGATCACTCACGCGTGCGGCGGAGATGGATCCACCACCACCATCGTGGACACATGGATGGTTGAGTGGGATTGTTAATCGCCAGCAGGGAAATCTTGAGGCGGCGGCGGAGTCACTGCGGGCTGTATTGCAAACGAAGGTACCGGAACGAGGCTTTGACTTTTCTCTCGACTACGCAGTGCGTAACGCTTTGGGATTGACTCTGGTTGACTTGGCTCAGCGTGCTGAAGTGTTGGACATTGAAGGCGGGTTTGAAAAACACTCGCGGGATGCAATCCAACAATTTCAACAGGTACTTGATATTGATTCCGAGAATGTAACTGCCCATGCCAACTTGGCTGAAATTTATGGGTTGATTGGTGACACCGAGCAGGAACAGCATCACCGTATGCTTCACACCCGCTATAAACCCGACGACAATGCAGCGGAAGTCGCGATCCCTGCGGCGCGGCGCCGCTATCCAGCGGCGAATCACGCAGCAGAAGCACTTGTGATTTATGACATGCAACGCACTGAAGTTGCGACAGACGCCGAGCCGGATGTTGCCGCTGCCGATTGATATGGAAATAGATGAATAACGTCGACGAAAACCAGCTTGATGATGATGTGCAAAATGATGCGGTGATCGCTAGTGCTTTGCGCGCATCTTTGGTGGTGTTCATGGTTTTGGGTATACCGGTCATCGGGGCTTTGATTTATCTGAACATCAATGAGCGTCAGGAGGGTTCGACCGAGTCAGAAGTGACTCTTCCGAAACAACGTGAGGAAAACGATCGCGCTATCCCACAACTGACAATGAAGAGTGTGGCTGCTGCGGCCGGCATTGATTTCACGCATGATTCTGGGCGTGAGGGTCAGAAACTACTGCCCGAAACGATGGGAAGCGGGGTTGCCGTACTCGATTACAACGGCGATGGGCATCAAGACTTGCTGTTTGTCAATTCAACCCGTTGGCCGTGGGATAGTCGTGGTCAGCTCGATTCTCCGTGCCGATTGTACGAAGGTGATGGGAATTTTGAGTTCACTGATGTGACCGAGGCGGCGGGGATTGGGAAAAACTTGTATGGGATGGGCACTGCGGTCGGCGATTATGACAACGATGGAGACACCGACATTTTTTTGTCAGCTGTTGGTAGGAACCGGCTCCTGAAAAATGAGGGAGGAGTGTTTGAAGATGTGACGGTTGATGCCGGCGTGGGAGGCGGAGAGGATCAATGGGGAACTAGTTGTGGGTTCTTTGATTACGACAATGATGGTCTGTTGGACCTGTTCGTCTGCAATTACGTGACCTGGAGCAAAGACGCGGACCTGAGTCAAAAATTCACGCTTGATGGTGAGTCACGGGCCTATGGCCCACCGAAGGCTTTTTCTGGATCGTTCTCATATCTTTACCATAACGACGGTGATGGGAGCTTCACTGATGTATCGGAGGCAGCTGGTATACAGATTCGAAACGACGACACAGGTGTACCGCTCGGGAAAGCAATGGGCCTCGCCCCAGTCGATTTCAATGGCGACGGCTGGCTGGACATCGTTGTAGCGAATGATACGGTCAGGAACTTTTTGTTTGAAAACAACCGTGATGGGACATTCTCTGAGGTAGGCCGAATTTGCGGGATCGCCTTTGATCGTAGCACTGGTAATGCTCGTGGCGCGATGGGTATCGATACGGCTCAGTTCCGAGATAATGGGACGCTTGCGATAGGAATCGGTAACTTTGCGAATGAGCCGAGTGCACTTTACATGGCTCGGGCGGGCAAAAAACAGTTCACAGATGCTGCGATGTATACAGGCTTTGGCCCACCCACCCGTCAGGGACTGACATTCGGGCTGTTTTTCTTCGACATTGACCTTGATGGTCGTTTCGATTTACTTGGTGCGAATGGGCATTTGGAAGAAGAAATTTCCAAGGTGCAAGCAACCCAACGCTATGCCCAACCACCCCAGTTGTTCTGGAATGCAGGACGGGACGCAAAAAGCGAACTCGTACTGGTACCCGAATCTTCTGCTGGTGAGGATTTCTACCAACCGATTGTTGGTCGGGGAGCGGTGTTTGGTGATTTTGATGAAGATGGGGATCAGGATGTTGTCATAGCAGTTAGTGATGGAGAGCCGGCAGTCTTCCGAAACGATCAACGTACTGGAAATCACTGGCTACGGGTTGGGTTGGAAGGCACTGATGGCAATAGAGATGGGATCGGAGCAATCGTAGAACTCGCACTTGCGAAACGAGTGTTGAGGCAGTGTGTGATGCCAACTCGAAGCTATCTTAGCCAGTGTGAAAAGGCGTTAACTTTCGGTTTGGGTGACGCTCAGGCAATCGAGTCGATTACGGTCGCTTGGCCAGGGGGATTGAGAGAGGTTTTCCCGGTTTCCGGCATTGATCAGTCGATTGTTCTTCGTCAGGGATCAGGTAGTAGCGAGCCGACGAAGTCTGAGGTCCGAGTCGACCCGTCCGGCGAGTAGGCCGAATTCGGCTGCTCGCCTGACTGACCAGCGAGCGTTGATACCGCTGCGACAGGCTTGGCAACGCGGCTCAGGCGAGGTGCTCAAATTCGGGCTGCAAACGATAGCGAATTTCGCCTCCCACGATGGTGTGTGTTGCTCTGCCTTTCAGTGAATGGCCATCCAAGGGACTGCTGATGCAGTTTGAGCGAAAGCGGGTTCCGTCGACGATCCAAGTGGCTTCGGGATCTATGATGACAATGTCAGCCGGAACACCTGGCTTGAGTGTGCCTCCCGGGACTCCAGCAATTCGTGCTGGTGCTGTTGAGAGCCTGTCGATCGCGGTTTTCCAGTCAATCAATTGCTCTGCCACCATGTAAGTGATTGTGGTTGCAAGCGTCGTTTCCAAGCTGGCTCCACCGAATGGTGAGAGATCAAGATCATCCATCTTCTTCTCTCGACTGCGTGGCATGTGTCCGCTTTGAATCGCATCAATTGTGCCGTCAGCCAATGCGTTACGAAGAGTTTCTACATGTTTCTCGCTGCGCAGTGGTGGGTGCACTTTGTATTTGGAATCGAATGATCGCAGTTGGAGATCGGAAAGACAGAGATTGTGTGGGCAAACCGAGGCTGTCACATCAATCCCACGTGATTTGACTCGTCGGATCATATCGACTGCGCCCATGGTGCTAACCGGACCAACGTGCAGTCGTCCTGCGGTGGCTTCGGCAAGGCGTACATCACGAGCGACGGCTAGGTCTTCCGCCTCGGTCGGCAAGCCTTTCAAGCCGAGTACGAGGGAGACTTGGCCATCGTGCATCATGCCGCCCTCAGCTAACTCGGGGACTTCAGGACGATCAAAAATTGGAAGATTGAACATCCGACAATATTCGAGCGCGCGTTTAAGCAAGGCATCGTTTGGCATCGATTTGGGGGCATCGCTGAAGGCGACCGCTCCCGCAACGGACAGCAAACCAAGTTCGGCCATTTGCTCACCCTCGCGTCCCTTGCTCAGGCATCCAATCACATGAACTCGCGCGCCTCGTGCTTTGGTGGCTTTTTGACGAACAAACTCAACCGCGCCGGGTGAATCAATGCACGGTCTGGTGCTGCTGCAGCACAGCACTGAAGTGAAGCCACCAGCTAACGCAGCGTGGCTGCCAGATTCAATCGTCTCGTCCTCTTCACTGCCCGGCTCGCGAAGTTCAGCGCCCAGGTCAACAAGCCCCGGAGCAACAACCCTGCCCATGGCATCAAGGCGTTCGCATGCTGCAGGAACTTCCTGATCGTTAGGGTTGATTTTTGCGATACATCCATTGATGACCAAGAGCCTTGCCGAGAGATCCAAGTCCTGACTTGGGTCCACCAGTCGGGCATTTTCAATGAGCAGGTCACTCTTGGCTGATTCGTTCATGGAGTTGTGTTGCTTGGCTCGGCTTTGACGCGTGTTTGCCCTTCAGATGGGCTGGTGTTGATCAGTCGGCGGGTGAACTTGTGACATTGGCTTGGGATCGCGCATTCGCACCAGACAGCAGCCAAAGTGCTGCCATCCGAACAGCGATACCGTTGGTGACTTGCTCCAAAATGACGGAGTGGGGTCCATCGGCGACTTCAGGTGTGATTTCAACACCGCGATTGATTGGTCCTGGGGCCATGATCAGGATGTCATCTTTCGCTTTTCGCATCCTCGCGCCGTTCATGGCGTAGAGGGCAGCGTATTCATGAACACTCGGAAAGGGTCTGGCACGCTGTCTTTCAAACTGAATTCGGAGCAGGTTAAGAACATCGCACCGTGGAAGGATGTCATCGAGATGGTGAGCGACTTCGAAGCCTAGTTCGGTCCACCTTGGACTCACTAAGGTGGGAGGTCCACAGATGATGACATGTGCACCTAGCTTGCTGAGTCCCCAAATGTTGCTTCTTGCGGTACGACTGTGTGCGATGTCGCCTACCAATGCCACTGTCAGGCCCTTGATCTCGCCCCGATGCTGCCTGATCGTCAGCATGTCTAGTAATCCTTGGGTCGGATGACCGTGGGGGCCATCTCCCGCGTTGAGTACGCAGCAATTCAGTTCGCGTGAAAGCAAATGAGGAGTACCTGGCGTGCCGTGGCGAGTCACAACCCACTCCACCCCCATGGCCTCGATTGTTTTGGCGGTGTCCACGAAGGTCTCACCTTTGGCAACACTGCTGCCGACACTGCTGAATTCCACCGTATCGGCACCAAGTCGCTTGGCAGCCAGTGAGAAGCTGTTCCGGGTACGTGTGCTGTTCTCAAAGAACAAGTTTGCACATGTTTTTCCCGCAAGCAGTGAGATTTTTTGCCGGCAACCTTGTGTTAATTCCTTGAGTTGCTGTGCCACATCCAAAAGCGTGGAAATCTCTTCCGGAGACAGGCTTTCCAAATCAAGTAAATGACGGCGGTGCCAGTTTTTGGGAAACTCGATTTCGGGGAGGACCGCGGTGGACATCGGCGGAGAATGCAGGAGCAAGAACAATGAGAACTGACTTCCCCACAAAGTAAGCGATTCACTCCATCACGGGGAGGACCCGAACTTCTTTTTCTGGTCAAGTCCTGCAGCCCAAGCGTCATTCACCCCCTGATTTCCAGCACAGTGGGATCAGCAGCAGCCATGAAAAAATTAGGCATATTCCACCCAGTGGAGTGATTGCTCCCAATTTGGGTGTGTTCGTGAGAACTAGCAGGTAGAGACTGCCACAAAAAAGAGTTTGCCCAGCCAGACTCAAACGCAGTGACCATCTTCGCCACCGTTGAACACCAAATGGCAGAGCACCCAATCCCAAAAGCATCGCCGATTGGAGCAAGTGATAGCGGACGCCGACATCGAATTGGTCCGCGCGTTTGGCGGCAAAAGCAGCATCGTAGTCGCGACTAATGAAGAGCGCTTCCAAGCCGTGAGCACCGAAGGCGCCGATCGTGATTCCAAGAGCTCCTGAGATTGCGGCAGCAATCACGATTTGGCGGGAAAGTCGCTCAGTCGCTTTGCTTTGTTCCACAGAACTCATGATCCGATCAGTTTGTCGACGGAGGAAATCAAGCGTTCCATCGGAAAGGGTTTACGAATGTAATCACTTACACCCAACAGTTCGGCATAGGCTTTGTGGCGACTTCCTTCATTACCCGTGATCATGATCACCGGCAGAGGTTC
>NZGD01000029.1 GCA_002690925.1 Rhodopirellula sp. | reverse complement strand
TTGCCGACTACAACTTTGGGCAATGTTGGGACCAAAAGGGATGGTGGTGGCAGCCAGCTGCTGCGGCACGCGACCAGATTGGAAAACTGGCACCGGGATCGCAAGCAGAGATTCATCTGGATACCGCTCCCCTAAAAAAGTTGCTAAGGCTGCCCGGTAAGAAGGGGATCTGCTTCACTCTCCGCGAAAAAGGCAAGGCAGGTTCATGGCAGCGGAATGTCCCAAGAACCAAAGCCGTGCAACCGTATTGGAACTATTCCTGGGGTATGGAGCGGATCGAGCAACAACCAGCCGAGATCGCTTTCATGCCAATGGTTTGGGGAGCTTGGGGACAAAGAAATCTTCAAGCGAGTTTGAATGCTCAGGTTGTTCCAAAGATCAAGTCGGGGGACGTGCGTTGGGTGTTGGGGTTCAATGAGCCCGACAAACCAGAGCAGGCGAACATGCCCTACACAGAGGCTTTGAAATACTGGCCCATGTTGGAGACGCTGAATGTCCCGCTTTGCAGTCCGGCTTGCGCCAATCCTCTGAGCGATTTTGATGATAGCACGCAAGGCGTTAGAGGAACCTGGATGCGTGACTTTATCAAGGTCGCTGACGAACGTGGTTACCGGATGGATTACATTGGCGTTCATTGGTACGGCAGTCCGAGTCCGACTGCATTCAAGCAGCGCATGATCGAGATCTACAAGGCTTACGGAGAGCGGCCTCTGTTGATCACCGAGTTTGCACCTGCAGACTGGAACGCAAAAACTCCCGAACACAATCCGATCAAGCGTGAGGATGTCCTCGCATTCATGAAGGACGTCTTGCCTTGGATGGAACGTCAGAATTGGATCGCGGGGTATGCCTGGTTTTCTTTCGAAATCGATGACCCCAATGGCACTTCGTCTGCCCTCTTTGATGGTGATGGCAATCTAACGGCGAGTGGCAAGTTTTATCAGAGCGTTACCAACGAGAATCCTGAGGGTGACCAGGACATTGCGTTTTAGTGGATACGCCCGATAGGATCATTGCAGTAGTGGGGATCACCGATGAAGGAAAATGCCGTTCAGTTGCTACTGAATGCTAGCTGAGTATAGAGTGGCTGTTCCCTTCTCTCTCTATGGTGGGTCACGGTATCGAGTGATCCTGCGTCGCACATGGAAATGCTGGATCGGTGATTTCATGATCGGAAAGAATGAAGGCTGTGATTACGACAATCTTGCAGCACTGACAGAGCAATGTCGGACTTCAGCTTGGCTGAAACTTAGTCACCAGGATTGTAAAGGAACACCATGTCGAGCCAGGCGTAACGTGCGGGTGGACAAAAGTTGGACGGCGGTTTTTAGATCGCTTTTTTGGTTCATTGCATGAATCTGACTCGGGTGAAATCACGCACTGGTTCAGCGAATATATGTTTGATGTTCTTGCACCCAACACCAGCGGCAGGGAGGTCGGTCGGTTTTTGAGTTCAGGTCGCCGCAACGGATCATTAGCGAATTGGTTTTCAACGATTCTCAACGCTGCCAGCCCTTTTGTGTCTTACGCTCTCGTAAACTAGACTGCTCGGAGACTTCTCGATGCACTTAGACAATAGAGGCAGACTTCATGAAGGGAACTGACACTGTGTGCAGAATATTGCAAATCGGTTTTTTGCTGGCTGGATTTCTGTGCTCAACCGTTGTGGTTGAGGCAGCGGATCATCCTGCTTTTGAACCGGTGAAAGAATTGTTTGCGGCGATGTCTGAGCAGGATGGCAAGGCTATGCAAGAGACTTCGACTGAAGACTTTCAGTTACTGGAGCATGGGGAAGAATGGACCATGCAGAAACTTGTTGCTGTGGTTAAGGCCAACGGGAAACCGCGTCAGCGGAAGAACTTCTTCAAGCAGATTCGAACTCGACAGGCAGGGGATATGGCTTGGGTGAGCTACTGGAATAAGGCAGAAATCCAGCGAGCGACAGGGTTGAGGATCATTGTTTGGCTGGAGAGTGCAGTCATGGTCAAAGTTGATGGCGAGTGGAAAATTCAGATGTTGCATTCAACGCGTGTGGAATCAGACAAGCAACCGAAAAATATTCAATGGGATCCTTTGGATCCGGCGAAGTGAATTTCACTTTACGAAGGCAGATGAAGTTAAGGAATTGGGTTCTCTTAGAATCTGCCGCTGAATGTAGGGATGGTTTCTGTGGGACGGCGGGCTGATTAGCGTGCTGTGATGTTGATATTGAAATCATCTTGCAATCGCTGGATGCGTGTCGTTTGGTCCGTGCAGCATAGGAGACCGTCTTTTCTAAGAAACGCTCGGCTGAGATAGACTGGCTATGAAATCGGGAACGGGCACAGTTCCACTTTTAAGCGAAAAAGGTCACACGTGCTATTTGTCTTCGATGAATGCTGCAAGGGGATTTGGTAGTCGGTCCGCTCGCTAAAGTCGTGGCGAGCCGAGGATTTTGTTCTTTTTTTAGGTCGGGTTTATCGGAGGACACACGCGCGGGGCATGAACGGTTCCGAGGCAGGTTGGCGAGTTTTGGGGTCGAATTAATGATTCGATGTTCATCCCAATTCTGATGCGGGGGTGTTTTGATACCGCGGTGCTGTTGCTTTCAAATTCATGTAAGCACTGGATGGTGAAGCAGTGTTTGACTTAGCTATTCAAGCGATTTTGGACAGAACAAGCCTTGGAAAGCCAGGGTGAAATACTGTGTTAGCTTTGCAAAGCGGATGAGCATGGCAATTCATGCTCATCCTTTTTGTTGTCTCTGTCGTACAGCGAGCTTCTGATTCTTCTACCTGAGTGGCGGAAAGTGTTCTCTTGACTTCTCTTCAAACCACACTCGATGTCTTTTCCAGTAAGCGTGGTGAGCCAAGCTGCGCGATTCTGCCGCGACCGTTTTCGCTGACCGCGTGGCGGGTCGCGTGTAGGTGTCTGTATTGTGTTAATGATCTAAAAAAGATTAATCTCTGGGGAGCCAATCCTAAAAATTTCTGGAGCCATGAGGGCGGAAAGAAGACATGTATGACTATTTGATTGTGGGCAGTGGATTTTTCGGATCGGTTTTCGCACGCCAAATGACCGATGCCGGTGCACGATGCTTGGTGGTCGAGCAGCGGCATCACATTGGTGGAAATTGCCACACCGAGGACAATGGCGGTATACATGTCCACAAATACGGACCGCACATTTTTCACACCAACAGTAAAGGGGTTTGGGACTACGTCCATCAGTTTGCAACATTCAGTCGATTCAGCTATCGCCCGAAAGTGCACTACCGCGGAAACTTCTATTCGTTTCCCATCAATCTTATGACTCTTTACCAACTTTGGGGTGTCAGCACGCCGCAGCAGGCTCGTGAACGACTGGAAGCAGAGCGAATCAAGATCGACAAACCCTCGAATCTGGAGGAGTGGATTCTGTCGATGGTGGGTCGGCAGATTTACGAGACGTTCATCTATGGCTACACGCGAAAGCAGTGGGGGCGGGAGCCGAAAGAGCTTCCGGCATCCATCATTCGTCGCATTCCCATCAGGCTGACCTGGAATGACGACTATTTCAATGACCGGTACTGCGGTATTCCAATCGGTGGCTACACACAATTATTTAAAAAACTGTTACACGGTATCCCCTTGGAAACAGGTGCCGACTTCATTGCGGATCGCGAAAAATTGGAAGGTAAAGCAACCAAGATTGTCTACACCGGACCGTTGGATCGGCTATTCGAATATCAACAGGGCGCTCATGACTGGCGTGGATTGCGTTTCAAACATCGCACTCATGATGTGGCCGACTATCAAGGTGTCGCCGCCGTTAATCACACGGAACAAGAGGTCCCGTACACGCGAACCGTCGAGCACAAGCACTTTGAGCCCGTGGAGACGTCACACACGGTGGTTACTGAAGAGTATCCAGCGTCTTGGAAGGTTGGGCAAGAAATGTACTATCCGATCAATGATGGTAACAGTGAGCAATTGCAGCAGCAGTATCTTAAGATGTTACCTGCGAACTACATCGCAGGTGGCCGCTTGGCAAGTTACCGTTACTTCGACATGCACCAGGTGATAGCATCGGCGCTGCAAGTTGCAGCGAAAGAGATTCGGTATCAGGGATCAGGTGTCGTGCCGCTGCGTTCTGTAAGCGATCAACGTCGACGCGCCGCCTAGCAGTTTGGAGAGAGTTGTCTTGAAGATTCGAAGTATCATGGGTGCGGTGAAGTCAGCGTTCGCTTGGAACGGGTCCGTTCAACCCATTGCACAATACCCAAGTTCAATCGTGGATTCGCAGGGCTGTGAATTTGGTTTTGAGATGTACTACCACATCGGCTACGCATACCACCTTCATCAACAGGGGCTGTTGAAACAGACGATAAGCTGTCGCGATACCGAGTGTTTCTATTGGTTCTCACCGCAGCACAGGGAAAAGTACAAGCGACGCAGCTGGGTCGCCGACTATCCTAGCATCTCTCAAAGACCACACGAGTTACCGGACTTTTCACGATGGGATGTTCCTGACTTTGCGGCTCGATATGCGAATCACGTTGACTTTGGGTTCGGGCTTCCGCTGCTATTGGTCTTCAATAAATACAACAGCGAGTGGGGTGGGCCTCCGGTAAACTATTTGTCCAAAGAATTCTTGGTGCAGTTGTCAGAATGGGCAGCTGGGAGGATGCAGGTGGTTTATTTTCGGCCCACCGTGAAGATCGTCGCTGACGACAGCGAGGTGTTCAATTTGCGTGAAAAATCCGAACTCATTGAACGGGGTGTCGTAATGGCAGAGACGCTGCACGACCAATATTCGCACCTGTCCTTCAATGAATTCCAGCTCTGTCTGCTTTCACAGTCAGCGTTGCGAATTGCCGTGCAGGGAGGTGCCGCCTACATGAATGCGTTGTTCCCCGGGCAGTTGTCTGTGCTGCATCGTAAAGGAGCTGAAAAGGAAGCTGGAACCTATGAGGCATTCCGAAAAATGAAGGTTGGCGAGGTGTGTGTCTATGACAATGAGAATGAGCTACTTGAAAAGATCTGTGAAGACTCGGTTGAACGGGGGGCTGCCTGATCCGTCTTTTTTTGAACGCGCGCTGATGCAGCTTACGCGTTTGAGCTTCCAGATCCAAGTTGGTCATGAGCTGAGCGTTGTGTTCGTTGCGTCTCAATGATCCTTGCAGGGTTTGCCTGCCTGGCTTAACAGCGTCAAGTGCACGCCAAAGCTCTTTGCTGCGTTCCCACGCTTCGAACCCTTGTTGTGGGAGTTGGTGCATCTGCACAGGTATCGTTAACCGCTTCCTGTTAAGTTAGCCTCGAGGTCACTTAAAAACTTTCACCACTGGTGCAAGCGTTAGTCTTTTTAAGTCTGCCATTGCGATTTGTGGACGTGTTCAGAGCTGCTCTACACAAGGAGTTTTGACGCCCGAATTAGCCACTGCTATTGGTATGAAGTTCAACGCAAATCCATTTGGCAAGTGGACGATGGCGGAAGGTTATGAAGCGCATGGTGTTACGCTGACGCAACCTTTCGAGATGGGGCCCACAAGGTGACGCAGGCTCATTACGAGTCAGTTATGGGGGAACCTTAGCTTGTCAGAATATGCTGACAATTCTGTTGCAAATGTGAGTTGGGTACACGCAGTGGATCTTTTTCGCAAATTGAGTGAATTACCAGTAGAGAAAGCAGCAGGTAATGTGTATCGCTGGCCAACCGAAGCGGAGTGCGAGTATGCCTGTCGAGATAGGACGAAGACGAAATGCAGTTTTGGCGACGATGAATCAGACTTGGGAAAGCCAGCTTCTTATTCGTTGAATTCTGGTGGTGAGATACATCCAGCGGGTCAAACACCCCAATGGCCGTGCATTTGGTTCAGTCCGTGTGTACCGCGGTGGCGGTTTTATTGCCAGTGCTAAGGTTTGCCAGTCGGCGGTACGGTCCAGTGCAGGGCCGTCATACCGAAACTTTGTCCGCGGCTTTCGTGTCGTACGAAATTCATCTGGCCAGTAGGTCCGACAACGAAGTTCGCAAATCTACGCTTAATTGAGCAGGGCGTTGCGGCCGCTGAGATGCCAACGCGTAGAACTTAGCTACGCGGTCGTCCTTCATGTCTCTGCATAACCCAATCTCTGCATAACCCATCAACAACACTATTAACTCCTCGCCCAAAATTCCAGCAAGCCGCGTTTCGGATTGCTCGCGGAATTGAGCTCGGAATTGTGTAAGCTGCTGCTCGACCGTGAGCGTTAGGGTTGAGGTGCGTTGTATGGCCTTTTGTCTAAGGCTTCTTCATTGTAACGCCCCAGTGCTTTGAGTGTTCCTTGATCTTGACCACTTTCCAGCCTGGGTTCTTTCGCTCCGCGATTAAGATCGCCTGAGAAGATGTTTTGGCACTGATTTTGGAAATTGCGACAGTTCTCTGACTGGGAGCCAAAAGTGAAACCGCTGTCTCCGCAGAGTGAGCGGTTTCCGATAAGCCGATCGGTGCGATGGAAGTACAAGCAAGTAAGACTAAGGTTGAAAACTTCATAAGCATGGTAGCTGAACTCCGAATTTTGGGGCTTGGGCTGGCGTGGAAGATGCACAGGCACACCACTTTGCTGTTGTACTGACTTATCGCCCGGTCGTAACACCTGCCCGATTTGTCTCAAAATGTCGCTGGATATCCGTATTTCCTGCGGTGGCGGGCAGTCAATGATTATAGAAAATCAGTTCCACAAGTGCATGTACTTCCTGTTCACGAATCGAAGTAGTGAAGCTGATTACAGCACGTGACCTACCAGCCCGGTACTGCCGCCAGGCACGATGCTGCCATCTGGAGGATCAGTGGCAACCGCGTAGGCTCATTCATCGATTGCGTACAGACTGCGAGTGACCTTAAATTCATCGGAATCCACAACTCGAATTCGGCCATCAACACACGAAGCCACAATTTGTGAACTATCGCTCAATTGGGCGTTGTTCAATGGCTCGGGGTGAAACCGTAAGTAGCGGACCTTTCGCCCGATGGTAGGTTGCCTTGGTTTCTCGTGCGATCGCGAGTGTCCGTACGATTCGGAAGTTCCATCAGGATACACCACAGCAAATTCGGTTTGTGTTGAATCAACAGCCGAGTGAATCGTTCATGGGCTTCATAAGATTCCGTACAACAAGTCCGCTCCTCAACCAGAGAATTGGTCATCATGTTCCTGATTTTGGTTTGGGCACGAACATGACGAGCAGAAGCTCGAGGTCGCTGAATTGTAGCATTCGTTTACCCGATGCATCCTGCGTCGGTGAGGTGCAGCGCTCACAATTCGTCGCCAAGGCAAGTCACTGCGGGTGCATCGACCGAGGGGCCGAAGCCGCCGATCGTGCCGCCGGGATCAAGCCGTCAGTTCCGCCGCATTCCGTTTGCTTCTCGACGAGGCTCGCGATGGCTTTGCGTAACGCTCTTGATGACCACAAACGGAACAGCATTGGAGGCTGTGGGCTTCGCGAGGCTCATGCACAAACTACGTTTTTACGGCTTTTTCTGAGTCAGTGATTTTCTAATGGGACCTTTTGTTCCTTTGCTCGAAACCCTGCCAATGCAGGCGACTGCAACGCCATCCTGACCGACCATTCCTGCCGCCAGCTAGCACAGTTCAGGCAGACGCCAAAGTCCAGTTGCGGGCTGGGGGCAAGTGAAGCGTTCATGGGATCAGTTAATTCTGCGGCTTCAAACCGCTTCCCTTGAGACTGGAAAGGTAGGTGATCAAGTCGCGGAGTTCTTTGCGAGTTAGGGAGTTGGTAAAACCAGATGGCATTGCTGTGCCTTGGTTGACTCGGTCTTCGATGGTTTCGGTGGGGATCGCGCGGACTTTGCCCGTGGCGAGATCGCGGAGCCCAACCGTGGCGTTGCCATCGGATGTCAGATAGCCGGAAAAGGTACGACCGTCGTCGGTGAGGACCCTCGTCATCTCGAATCCCTCTTTGATCTGACGTTTCGGCCAGATGACAGATTCGATGATGAGTTCCAAGGGCAGGCCTGCGGCTACGGCCGTCAGGTCAGGTCCACTCTGAAACGTTTTAGTAGCGGAAGTCACATTCTGAATCTGATGGCAAGCCGCGCAGTTCGTGGGCGACGATAAAAAGACCTGCTTTCCAGCCGCGGCATCACCGGATTTGCGAACTTCATCAATCAGTGATCGAACCAACGCGGGATCGTACGCAATGGCATCGCCTTGCTTGATACCTATTCGTGTTTTCAGAGCATTGACTAATTCGAGGTCGTCGTGGCCGGAGGCACTAAGCCAGCGACTGATCAGTTTGGCTTTGTCCGCTGAAAGTTCGTTTTTGTTGAGGGCAACTGCCAGCGTCTGAGCACCCCCGACACGGTTCATGATAATGCTCAGAACTGGCCCAAGCGATTCATCATTCTGGAGCTCGTGGAGCAGTCGAAGGCTTGCTGCTGCAGCGGTGATGAGGTCTTGTCTCGCGGTCGCTTCTAGTGCAGCAAGGTAAACTGTGGGCGACATTCTAGCGGAGATCAACGGCTGAAATTCTTTGACCGCAATATCAGGTACCAGTTCAGAGAGCGACAGGATCGAGGCGGATTGGGTCTGCTCGTCTATCGCGTCACCAACCATGAGTTTCAATTGTGAAATAAGTTGTGGCTGCTTCCAGAGTCCGGCCAGACGAGCTGCCGATGTGCGGACGCCTTGATTTTCGTTCACGAGAAGTTCCGCCAGTTCTTTATCAACCAAACTTGCTGGAGCAAGGCGCCGCCCTTCCGCGATCGCTGGAAGCGACATGAAGAGTTGCGGATCCTGCACCGCTTGTTGAAACACACGGTCAAGGTCGCTCGCCGTACCAACGCGGGCGAGTAGCTGCAAAAGCTCACGGCGGCCATCGACTGAAATCTCCGGTGACTCAATCAGTCCGCGGACCTGTCCAGCAACGTCATCACCACCAAAAGCCTGCAGCACGAAGATCAATCCGGCAGAATTTTCAAATTTGAGCTGCCCCTGTTTTAATGCTGGCTGCCATTGTGTCGCCAAAGCGTGGACGGTCTGCGTGAGTGCGTGGCTTGTGAAACGGTCCATCGGGTAGTCGGTCGCTTTTGCAGCGACCGCCATCGACTCGGCCGAGTGAATGTCGCTGCAGGCCACAATTGCCTCCAGTCGGACTCGCGGATTTTCATCAACAACACTCTGGTTGAGCAAGTCAAGCGGTGACTCAATACGGTCATGCCAGCGTCCGGCAACACGTGTGGCGTAAGCTCGCGCTCGATAGTCCTTGGCCTTGAGTAGGCGTTCCAGCAATGGTTGATTAATGACTTCGTGTGATTCAAATACGCCCATTGCTTCGTAGAGATGATGCTCGACGTTGGGGTCGTTTTTGTCGAGTGCATCCACCCACTGGGTGATGACCGGGATGATTTGACTCTTTGGCAAATCCGCGAGTCGGCGTTTCGCTTGGTAGCGAGTATAACGCCAGTCCGATTTCAGTTGTTCGCATACCTCGGCGGCAGGCATGTTGGACAGATCGGGAGCCTTCGCCAGAGGACGCTCCTTCGCCGTGATCCGCCAGATGCGGCCGTGAGTTTTATCGCGGTCAGGGTGCCTGAACGACGCTTGATAGTGTCCGATGATCGGATTGAACCAGTCCGCAATGTAGATCGCGCCATCGGGGCCGATGCGGATATCCACAGGGCGAAACGCGTTGTGCGATGACGTTAGCAGGTTGGGCTGAAGTGACAGTCGATGTCCTGAGCCATCGATCTCACCCTTGAAACGGTTGACGTCACGAGCGAAATAACCGGCAATCAACATTTCGCCCTGAATGTCGTCGGGCAGGTGTGGCGACTCGGCAAATTCTATGATCATCGACTTGATCCGGGTCTGTCCGATCGTCATTTCGCGGCCCCAATAGCTGGGGATGTATTCCGTACTCACCATACCGGGGAGCAGTTCGAATACGCCCTGGCCATTACCCTTAACAAACGGCTCGCCCCAGTTTCCAAAGGCGATTCCCCATGGGTTGCCATCACCACCGGACCGGCGGAATCCGTCAAGCTGCAACCGCCGAGGTCGCAATCGCCAGGAACCATGTTCGTCCAAACGTCGGATTCCCCAAGGCGTTTCGACTCGTGAGAACGAGTGCAGACCCTGGCAAAAAAACAACTCGCCGCCGGGGCTCCACGTGAGTGAGTTTATGTTTTGATGCGTATCGCCGGTTCCGAAGCCGGAAAGCAGTACCCGGTGCGAGTCGGCTTTGTCGTCACCATCAGCATCGACCAAATGCAGGAGGTCGTTCCCCTGACCGATGTACGCTCCTCCGTGTCCCAATGCAAAGCCCGTTGGCATGTTCAATCCGTCGGCGAAGACGGTGGTTTTGTCAGCACGTCCGTCGCCATTGGTGTCGGTGAGAATGAGTAACTTGTCGTCTGGTTTGTCGGCAGGTTTCATTTGCGGATACGCCCACGTGCAGAGGACCCAAAGTCGGCCGGCAGGATCCCACGACATACAAACGGGATTGGCAACGCCGTCCGTCTCATCGGCGAACAACTGCGCTTCATAGCCATCAGCCAGCGCGAACGATTTCATCTCAGCCGCGACGGAGTTGTCTGTTTCAGGACTGGAAACAGACAGCGGGTTTTGCGAAAAGGCGACTGAAGTCACTGAGGCAACCACAAAAAATGCCGCCACAATTCGCAGTTGGTGTTGGAAACGTTTGGTGGCGTTCGGTCTAAAACTATGTTTTTTCGTCATTCGAGGCTTCTTGATTGAGTGATCGATGTCTGTGTGGTTCGAGCATCCCGGGGGATATCTTTTGTTATGTCGTTGGAGGCCTCTGCAAAATTTGGTCGATCACTCTTGCCCCTTCGACACCCGTGAGTTTGACGTCGAGTCCGTTGATGCTGTAAGAGAGTTGCTCGTGGTTCACTCCAAGTTGATGTAGAATGGTTGCGTGCAGGTCGTGGATCGTGACTTTGTCGACGGAGGCTTTCAGTCCCAGTTCGTCGGTTTCGCCATGGCTGATGCCACCTTGGATACCGCCCCCGGCAAACCAGGTTGTAAACGCATTGGGATTGTGGTCGCGTCCAGGTTTGGACTCGAGCTGGGCGATAGGTAATCGACCGAACTCGCCGCCGCAGAT
The DNA here is from genome assembly GCA_002690925.1 of Rhodopirellula sp. Classification (GTDB taxonomy): domain Bacteria; phylum Planctomycetota; class Planctomycetia; order Pirellulales; family Pirellulaceae; genus Rubripirellula. Next base: position 5,109 of record NZGD01000029.1, on the reverse strand, counting down.
GACGAGCGTCTCCTCCAGCATCCCTCGCTGCTTGAGATCGGTTAACAACGCGGCAATCGGCTGGTCCACCTCTTCGGCAAATCCGCGATGGTTGCCTTCAATATCTAAGTGCCCGTCCCAGCTTTTTTGGTTCTCTGTGCCTCCACTGTAGAGCTGCACGAAACGAACGCCGGCTTCGACCATTCGGCGGGCGGTGAGGCACTGACGACCGAAATGAGCACATCGTTGATCATCGAGACCGTACATGGCGTGCGTCGACGGCGACTCGCGTTTCAGATCGAAGACCTCGGGAGCAGCGGTCTGCATTCGATAGGCGAGTTCAAAGCTACGAATGCGAGCGTCCAGCTCGGCGTTCGCTTCACGGGACTTTTGATGTTCGAGATTCAGTGTGTTGATAAAGTCGAGTTGTCGGCGTTGTTGCCGAGCAGAGATGTTTGAGTTACGTGTCAGATCATTGATGGGCTGACCACGATTGTTGAGTGCTGTGCCCTGAAACGAACTGGGAAGAAATCCGGCGCCCCAGTTCTGAGCCTGTCCTTTCGGGAGGCCTCTACCCTTGGGGTCTGTCATCACGACGAAAGACGGCAGGTTATTGTTGACGCTCCCCAATCCATAGGTGACCCACGACCCGACGCACGGATACCCCATGCGGCTGACTCCGGTATTCAACGTAAACAGGGCAGGCGAATGATTGTTTGACTTGCCATGGCACGAATGCACGAATGCTATGTCATCGACGTGCTGGGCAACACTCGGAAAGATGTCAGAAACCCATTTTCCACACTCGCCATGCTGTTTGAAACTGAATGGTGACTGCATGAGCGCTCCGACTTTCTCGGGAAAGAATCCGACTTCGTTGTCGAACCTTTCCAGCTTCTTGCCGTTTGACTTTGCCAACTGAGGCTTGTAGTCCCAGGTGTCAACGTGGCTTTGACCGCCATTCATCACCAACCAGATAACCGACTTGGCTCGAGTGTTGATCTTTGGAGCCGAGGGAGCTGCTTCCACAAAGCGGGAACTACACAGCGAACTGACCGCGAGGGCACCCAGTCCATAGCCACCAAGACTGATGATTTCTCGTCTCGAATGTTTTGTGTTTGAGTTCATGATTCCAGTTACCGAACGCAGAGACTCTGAAAATATTTCACAATCTGCGAGAATGTAGAAGTGCTGTCAGAGAATTACGTGTTGGGTACGTCCATGGCATTGAGGAGTGCCGAATGCATGTGGGACAGGGGCGCCCCGGTGTCACCGCGTTTGTGAAATGTTCCGTGCTTGAGGCCAAGGTTTTCACCTCCCACTAGCATCATAGGGTAGTTGCTGTTCACGTGCTTCTGGTTATTGCTGCTGCCGTACATCACGGCGGTGTTCTTGAACATCGTGTCTTCGCCCTCAGGGGGGCCACCTGCTTCGTGATGAACTCCGCCAGCAGGTCTGCCTTGAACTTGTCATACTTGCCAACCTGGGCAAAATGTTCCCTAGGTAGCGAAGTCGCGTTATGCGGCAGCCCGTGGTGTTTGGCGCCAAGACCGCTTGGCGATCGCGTTACGGTCTTGCGCGGCTTCGAGCAACCGCCTGTCGTTGCCGTTTTTTGACCCAATCAGCCCCAGCTTGGGATCATACGTTTTACTCCATCGGGCACGGCTTTTCCCTGGGCGGTGATTGGTTATGGTACTCGACTGTGGTCGATCGTGAGATGCAATTTAGCAAATCAAAGGCCACATTCAGTCCGTATCAGTTCGTGTCGTGAAAATCTGGTCCGTGAGTTCCTGGCATCCCAATCAATCGACGAAGATGAACTCGTTAAGTGAAAAAAGTGTGTGTGCAAAGTCAGCGAGCGCGGCAGACCTGGCAAGGGCAGCGTTGTTTTGTTCGTAATCCTGCTTTTGCGATAGAATGAACTGGATCGCAAATTTGAGTTCATCATTGGAAGGCTCTCGGTTAAGAGCCAGACGATATGCCTTGCTGACAAAGGTTGCAAGGTCGTCATCGAATCGTTCGTTCGCGTTCCCTTTTAGGATCACGGGTAGTTTCTGACCATACTGTCCGGCATAGACGTCCCCCGTCGCGGTGTTGGTCACACCATCAACCGTTGTGTTGGCCGCAGCAGCGGAAAATTTGACATCGCTAATATTCAAGTCTTTTGTATTCCCGAAATTGATTGCTTTGAGGACATCTTTGAAATCGAGATCCGCCTGGCTTGTCGCGACTTGCACGCGAGCGGCGGAGTCGGCTGTTTGCTTTGACAAAATCAAGCCGCCAAGATGGAGGGGACCCTTGATCTCAATGTCGATGTTGCCGTCGACAAGCGAAAAGGAATAGCGGAGCACGCTTCCATGGGCGAAGGTTCCGCCTTGCTCTTTGAACATGTCATAGGCTGCTCTGACCGTCTTGCCCTCGATCATGATATCCGCAGACCGTGATCGCCAACCTTCATGCATCAGCAGTTGCAACGTATAACGACCGTTTGGTACCGCTATCTGAACACGAGGCGAACCATGGATTGAGGCTGCCAGAAGCTCCGAGACAGCTGGGGATTTTCCGTAGTGCTGCGGCGATATCCTGCTTGCGAATTTCTGGGCCAGTTCGCGGATGTGAGGGCTGTTGATCAGCAGCAGTGCCTGAGGAGCCGTGGTCGTCGAGTTGCGACGACCAGCACTCGTCAGAGTTTCCGGCGCGTCGTAAAGATTGAGCATCGGATTCAGGAGACTGCGTTTCACTGTGAAGTAGATGCTCCGCCGCTTCTGTCCAGGATCAAGCGTGCCACTTCCAAACATGGTCCGATCCAGTTGACCTGATACGGCCAGCATCGAATCACGTATCGCTTCCGCTTCCAGACGATGGGGAGTAAAACGCCAGAGCAGTCTGTTTTCAGGGTCAACTTCGGCCGCTTGTTCCGAGAACGCGGATTGTTGCTTGAATGTGTCACTGGTCAGGATCAAACGGTGAATGTGCTTCAGGCTCCAATCGTTTCGAACCAATTCACTAGCCAGCCATTCCAATAAGTGTGGATGGGTGGGCAATGCCCCCTGCGTGCCAAAGTCGTTGACCGTTGTCACCAATCCCGTCTTGAAGTGATGTTGCCAAAGGCGGTTTACAATCACCCGTGCCAGCAAACTTCCAGCTCCGTGCTGCGCATCGGTTATCCAGTTGGCGAGCGACTTTCGCCGATAGGAGGATTTGCTATCAGCCGCAGGTTGCTCGATCCAATGCGACGCGTTGTCGGGATGCTGCATGAGGATTTTCGGAAATCCCTGAGTCGCAGGTTCGATTTTTGAATTTGGGTCGCCTCGATTAAGGACATAGGTCTTTTCATAGAACTCGGGGCCCTGCACGTTGTAGATGGCTGGCCGAAAACCCTTTCGGCCCTCGGTCGAAACAAAAACAGTCTGCTGCGTATACTTTGGCTTCTTTTGCAAATTGTTTTTGATCTCAGTGGACAGCTGTTGCCATTTTTCGTCAAAGGGGCGTGACCAATTGAGCAAAGTCTCAGACTGCTGAGCGGTTCGTTGTGTGACGGGTATCATCACAATGTCACGAATCGTTCTGGGAAAACCCTGTTGCTTTACATTGAAGTAAAAACCGCCAGCACCGGGGCCGTTAACGATCTTAACGAGCAAATGATGTTCGCCCTTTGTTAGCGTGACAGACGCTAACGCCTGGTCAGGATTCACTGCAGAGGCAACGATATGGTCCGCGATCAGTTTCCCGTCCAGCCACGCTTTCACGGTATCGTCAGCGCCAAAAGAAAGCACGGTTGGTGTTGCTGACTCAGCGGTGATCGTACGGTGGAAAAAGAAAACGCTGTTGACCACTGAAATGCGATGATTGATTCCATTCACAAGTTCCGGTCGGGCATTCCACGCTGCTGATAGCAAGGGTTTTGAACCTGACGTTTTCTCGGGTGCGAAAACAGCATTGTGTCCGGCAATGTATCCGGTCGTCGGCAGCGGCCCTGTTGACTGCCACGGGCTAAGAACTAACGGTTGATGTTCAATCGCGGAGCCTAGGTACGACTGCCTGTTGCGTAATTCGCTCTCGTAGTCCGACAGTTTGGCAACAAGTTTTTGATGGTTACGTTCAAAGGCTTCTACTGCCCTGTCCGTTTCAGGTGATTTTTGCCTCACTGCGATTTCTGCCCGAACCGTGGTGGCAAACGTTGAGAGCAGTTGATAGTACTCGTTGGAAGAAATCGGGTCATATTTGTGATCATGACAACGGGCACAGCCGACACTGAGGCCAAGCATGGATGTCATGGTCGCGGAAAGGATGTCATCGAGTTCGTCGTAACGTTCCTTCTCTACCTGATTTTTTGTGATGACCGCATTGCGAACACCGCACCCGAGAAAACCGGTCGCTTTGAGTGCTTCGATGTTATCGGGTGCAAATTCGTCGCCCGCAATTTGCCATTGAACGAACTGGTTGTAGGGCAGGTCATCGTTAAACGCCTTGATCACGAAGTCCCGAAACTGATAGGCATTGGGTCGCATCCCATCCAATTCGAAACCACCACTCTCAGCAAAGCGGGCAACGTCGAGCCAATGTCGCGCCCAACGCTCACCGAAGTGTTGGTTTTCAAGTACCCGATCGACTAGTTGTTCATAGGCATCCGGAGCAGGATCATCCATAAACCGTTGGAACTCTTTTGGTGAAGGTGGCATTCCGATGGCATCGGCATAAACCCGCCGAATAAGAGTTCGCTTGTCAGCCTGTTGCGATGGTTGAATATTGTTCTTGCCGAGTCGCTTGAGCACGAACGCGTCGATGGGATTGCCAGACGAGACGCGGTTAACTGCGTCTGGGATCAGTGTTTCCTGCAGAGTACGAAACGACCAGTGCGATTCATAAACCGCACCCGCCTTGATCCATCGGCCCAGTAAATCCACTTCGGACTTGGATAAGGGATCTCCATGGCCTGGCGGGGGCATCTGCAAATCAGGATCATGAGAGGTCACGCGTCTCATCATTTCACTTGCCGACCCATCACCGGGGACAAGTGCCTCGTATTCGAGGGCCACTTCACGCAGGTCGAGTCTCAAATCAGTTTCCTGTGCGTCCTCGCTATTCCGGTCAGGCCCATGACAAAGAAAACGCTTTTGTGCCAACAGA
>NZGD01000028.1 GCA_002690925.1 Rhodopirellula sp. | reverse complement strand
GCGTGGAATGACTGCGCCCCACTGCAAAAGGTCTGCAGCGAGACCGGAAAGGCGCCGTCGCAGGTGCTGGGCCGGTGGCTCGTACAGCACGGGTTCTCACACGTGCCCAAGGCCTCCGCCATGGAGCGCACTTCCATGAATATCGCGCTTGACTTCGAGCTGAGCGAGGCGCAGATGGCTGCTCTCAACGACCTGACAACGGACAAGCAAGTCCAGAGCTACAAGTCCGCGTACCTCAAAGGCATCGTTCGCGACACTCCGGTGCCTCTGCCGGACCGGCCTTTCACTCTGGACTAGCGCAGGCTGCTGCGGTCGAGCGCTTGCACCTGCACTTCCCAGGACGCAGCGTTGAGTGGAGACCTCAAAAGGATAGCTAGCTGATTGGATAGCCTGGTGCTGATCCATGCGCCGTAGAGTGGGAGGCTTCGCAGCTAGCGGTTCACGCCCTTCAGACATGCAGGCAGCGAATCGAAAATTTTTCAGAGCTCATTTGCACGGATGTTTATCCCTGTAGCGACTTCATAAAGACCTATCGTCAGGATATTTTCAGTCGTTTCACGTCTGGGCAAAAGCATTTCGTCCGGGTTACCCTACGAAGCACACTCAACGTGATCGACACTGCGCCACACGTTGGCGAAATCTGCGCGTCGGCAGAACGAAGAGTCCTGGCGCGCTTGCCCAGCGATTCTTCCTCTTCCGCTTGAATTCGGGGTTGCTGTCGAAGCTCGCTGCTCACTCAGGCTGGTCCATGTGCAGCGGCTGTGACGCGAAACAGCGCTGCCCGATTCGACGCAATGTCGAGACGATAAATCAAAACGAAGAGACCGTTGGCGAACGGGTTGGGGACATCTATCGTCGTCTGGATGCGTATGGTCGGCGGATGACCATGCGTCAGATCGCTGCCCATTTGAGCTTCAGCCTCACAGGTGGACTGTCGTGTAGACAGGTCCGGCAAGATCCTACAACCGCTTTACAGTGCGTGTTTAGCGAAACATTCTTTGGGCATGGCACCACGCTTCGACACCAAGCGGTCGACGCATTGTCCTGTCTCCGCCAAATGGCGGACCTTCACTTTGGCATTGCTGCGTCGCCGAAGTTCGACCAACAGTTGCATGAAGGAAAGCTTGAAAACGCCTGGGATTACCCAGCCCCGCTCAGTGAACTGAAGGCCTATTTTGTATCGCGTTTGGGCGGTTCGAACGATGGCACCGCCCGGCGAGAAATTAGGCGCCTCACCTACATGTTCTGTACGCCTCGCGAAGGTTATCAGGCCTCAGCCGAGGTCTTTTTCGACGATTTCCTTCAGTCCCCGATGCTCCGACAATTACGTACTTGGTCGGCAAAACAGAATTTGTCGGGTGTGGAGAAACAGCGCTTTGTTAGACAAGTGTTGGGTGTGTTGATGGAAGAGTACATCGGTGCCTCCGTTCCACGGAACAAACGCGATAGTCTATTCATAACGTTAAGACGCCCCGATGAGAAGGTGTTTCAGTCTGTTCAAATCGTGCTTGGGAAGATACCAGTTGATGAATTCACCATTGACCTCGATGCGGTCACTGGCCTGCCATTGCTCAAGCACAGCCTCACGAAAGCGAAACTAGAACTGACTCTGCCTTTGCTCGATTACATCATTAGGAAAGACAAGGGCGAGTTAACCAGCGACTTAGACGCCATTCACGGAGCGAGCTTGGAGCAGTTCCGTAGCGATCTGTTGGAACGTGTACCGACGTCGCCAGACAACATCAATCTCCTTGAGATTGATGCTGAAGGCGAACTTCGGACCCACAAATTCATGCCTATCGATGGCGGCCAGAAGTTGGTTTACCAATAATGAATACAACACGATTTCCTAATATCCCCTTTGAAAAACTGACGGATAGTAATCCTGCGGTTCGTGCATTTGGGCGTCGGTTCTATAAAGATCAGACCCCATTGGAGTATCTGGCAGAATTTCTGTTGTGTTTCAGCTCTGCCAAGCAAACCGAGGCAGGCGAAATAGGGAAGGGACTCCCTGATCTACCTGAAGAGCTGCATGGCGACTTGAAATACGTGCCCGAGAGTCGGCTTGCTGTAAAGCTGTTCTCTTTTTTTCCATCATCGAAACTTGAGACCCGCCACAAGACCCACGTGGATCGATTTAAGGGAATGGTCAAGGACCTGCAATCATATATCGAAAGCGAGAGCGGTGAAAGCAGCGAACGGGCCGTTCGGGTGCTGCAACAATTGTTCTCGGGGTTTGTTGGGGTCGCGGGAGAGCGGACCTGGGTAACTCACAGCTTTATCCCAGCTTCCGATTTCCTACTTGCCCGTGAGATTGACTGGCGCCACACCGATGCAAAAAAGGACCATGTCGAGGAATGGGCTGACGCCGAAAGGCATTTTTCAACTAGCAGCCATAACTTTATGGCGCGAGGCGGCGAAGTCTTGTTTTTGCAGCTTTGGCACGTGCTGCAGGAAGCCCAAAGAGAGCAGACCGAGCAATGGCTGAGCGGGGAATACGGTTATGTTGATTGGGCTACCGTGCGCAATCAATTAGCAGATGGCTTGAGCCACACCTTGTCAGCGATCGATGGGCCCATTTCGCAGTTAGGCGCGGTGATTGAGCACACGGCACAGGAAGATCCGGCTATTAAGGAAAGGCGAACGAGTCAGGCTTTTGGCTGGGTATACCAAGCCAGCTGGTGCGAGGCTGCGCTGTTTGCTTGGGAATTGAGCAATGTTGTCCTATCTAATCAAGATGCCCTTAAGAAAATGCGAGTGCTCCAAGACCTCTGCTGTTTACACGTCTTACGCAGTGTCTGTTTCCAAGCCGTGCGATGGGTCGGCGAACGATCGAGTAAGGGCAAGAAAGAGTTTTCGGGGGGGTACAGCTGGATAACCGTTGGCGCTAATGCCGGTGTTGGAACCGATCTTGGAAAAGCGTCCAACGCCTCCGTCAGTGCCACCGAGGAACTCTTATATGGTGCGGTGCGCTCGAAAGTGCTACCGACTCTCTCGGGCCTAACAGTGGACGATTCAAGTTTAAAGAGGGCCGACGATCAGGGTTTTAAGCTCTTTCGATCGCTTGGAAAACAAATCGGCTTGATTGTTCCACCCAAGGGCCCTATGCGTTTTACGCTTCCTGCATCTCTGGTGGAGACATTGGTTGCCGTGCTGCTAGAACCCGGCGAGCGGCTTCCCTTCGACGAATTCTTGCAGCGTTTGTACCGTCACTTTGGTATCGCCGCGGGCGCTGCACAGATCGAAGAGGCGCTGTCAACGCTAAGCGCTGGCATTCGGCCAGCGGTCCCCAACGATTGTGCCGCTTGGCTCGAAGATGAACTCAAGCGTGGGGGGTTCTTAGTCCCCCTTTCGGATGCAACGCCTCTTGTTAAAAACCCGGCTAAGAAAAAATCATGAAATTTTATACCCATACAGTCGTCGATTATGTAAAGGACCAAGTAGAGCGTGAGCTCTCGGAACTAAGCTCTGGTGATCCGACAGAGCTCCGGGTGTTTACTCAGTCCATGCCGCCACAAGCCATCTACGCGATTTTTGAACAACTCGAGGACTACGTTGCTTCGAAAAACGTCAAGATTGAATGCCATCTAAAAGTGGCTTTCGGTCTCGACCAACACTGGTTAAACAGCGGCGCACAAAGCTATGTCGACGAATCCAATCGGCTGAAAGACAAGGGCTGGGTGGACAAGGACGATCGTCTTACTCATTACCGCAACTTAACGGCATCGCAGGGCCAGGACCTCCTATTGGTCGTCCTGGCCGGCATCGATCATGCGACAGACCGTGGGGGCTTGGCCGACTTTAATGTCGTTAACGAGAGTGTGCTGTTCCGGGAACGCCTAAATAGCTGTTACACCTTATGGTCCGAACATTTTTTACAAGAGGCGAATCTGCCCGATATCGATGGTGGTGTTGTTCGGGACTTCAATGCTTTTTTCGAGCAGCTTTTTAAGATTCGACCAAGGAATTTGTTTCAACTATCCGAGTTCCTTGAAAGGGATCTGCTTCCTAAGGCCATCAACTGTGACAACGCCAGTGAAACATTGGCTCTGGCTTATGAACACCTGCCGGTCTGGGGCATTCCGCCCATTTTTTCTCCGGCTAATCCCGCAAAGAGATTGCCTTTGCTAGACGACGCTTCGCGTCTGTTTAAGCGAGATACCTATCGGGATGCCTCCGGTCGAAAGAAGGCCCTACAGAGTATCGAGCAGGCGAGGAAGGACTTGGCGATAGCGCCTGCGGTGATTAATCAAACACCGTACGCCTCAACCGACGACTTCCTCGATGAGCTTGAGAAATTTGTTCAGCAGGGTGCGCCTGAGTCAGAAGAACGGCTTCTGCACACGGACTTCGCACCGGTCATCAAAATTCTGAAGACAAGGACCAAGAGATCGTCGAGTCGCCGCAAAACGCCAACGCGTCTTCGGGGATCCGCCTTTTCTACGTTGGCTAACGCCATCTTTTCGACTCTTGAGGCATTTACGAGAGGGTGTGGAACCGATTGGGTACCGTTACATCTCAAGGAGATTCGAGTAACGATTGAACGATTCGAGTTTGATGGTCCCAAACAGGGGACGGATTCGGGTCTTGCTGAGGAGGCTTACCTTGGACTCATCGGCGGGATAGACGGCTTCCTCAGTGGCTTTGAGTTGGAACTCGATTCCGACCCTAATGATGACGATGCTGAGACAAAGGCCGTCCCTCTGTCCGTGGTCTTTGGTCGCGATGACAAGCCGGTACATATCGTCTCGAAGGGTATCAAGGAAAGCCGATTGACGTTTCGTATCACAGCCGAAGCTGAAGTCAGCCGGTTATCTGTAGACCAGGAATTCATTTGGATCATACCGCCCAACCACGAAGAGCGCGTTAGGCATAGCTTTGCCCAATTTATGCACGAAAAGCTAGAGAGGACGCCTAGGTTGCGATTGCCGGTTATTCACATGGGATCGGCGCTTGATGAGCTCTACTTCGCAATTGACGACGAAGAAGCTCATCGTCTGCTTTCAACCGGGATGTCAGAAGCCTCGGTCCAAGATGTGTTAGAGGGGCTACCGGAAGAGGAATTGGAGACGGAGGCCCGTGATGCTCTCGCGCAGCTCGCAGATGCTTACCGCGGATTCATTTCAGCGCTGGCCACCCAAGGTTATTTTGAGGCGATCGATAAGCCACTGATCGACCTCGTGAAGAGCTACAGCAACGCGGTCGATTTGGCGTTAACGAGAGACGAAAAACATCTTGTGTTGGGCGATGAACTTTTAAGACGACTTTATCAGGCCTTCGCCTGCGTGCCTGAGAACCTGTCTCCGACAAGTGCGTTTGTCCCAGCGCTGGTAGCGACCGGTATCACACCCGCGATTGCCGAAACTGTGCAGGCTAGAGAAGTCTTCTTGCGCGATGGCCTTGGTGAAACGCTTCGGACCTTGCTTCAGAAAGATGCAAAAGCTGGGAAAGCATCCTTTGATCGATTGATCGGGTTAGTCGAGTTGCGTCGCCCCCTCTACGGCTTGGTGTTTGATGCTTCGAGAACGCTCACGACCAACCTACGATCGTTCGGCCTGATTCACCGCCTCGGAGAGAAACCGGAGAAAACGCCTACACTGGCAGCTCAGGCGGAAATGCGATCGGAAGAAGCGTCTTCCGAAGAGGGCTTGTCGGCATACCTCAGGACCACGCCCGAGTCCAAAATGATTGAACGCACCCTGAAGGCCTATCGTCAGATTCATTCGTTTGCGGCTGACCGAATCTCCATTTTTGCAGCAAATGTTGAAGACTTGCGTCCCATCGTGGCCGGCATCGATAGCTACATTAATTCCGAAATCAAAGCACAACCGGAGACGATTGACGTTCCCCTGGTGGTTACAGTGCGCGTGGTCGGTCGCGGTCCCTCAGCCACCAGAGCCCAAGAAGTGTTGCGACGCTGGCAAGAGCGTTGGAATGGGAGCGAGGAGGGTCGTAACCGTCCGTGTAAGCTCACGATCGCTTATCGTCCAGCCCGCACCCGTGACGAAGTTCAAAGCTTATTGAAATCGGTTAACAGCGACTACGACGTTGGGTTCTTGTTTGATTTTCTGAATGATCAATGCGGCGGCGACTCCGTTGTTCCAACGTCTCGTTTTGAAATCGATTGGGCGGCGGGCCAAGTCGGGAAGTTCCCAATCTGCGAGCATCCTCGGCTCGCGAGCCCAACCGATCCGAATTTGCGTCGTGGTTTGGTCAGTAATCGACGGTTCAAGGTGGCCGCGCGACATGCAGAAATGACGGCGCGCCTAAAAAATCCTGATCATCCAGGCAGCCATCATGTGATTTTTAATCAGGTTGAATATGGCGACTTGGAACAAAAGTTCACGCAGGAAATGCATCGCTGTTGTCGGTGGGTGACCTGTGTCGATCGGTTCGTCGATAAAGCTCTGATCCTGAATGATGGGGGTGCATCGCAAGACCAGCGGAAGCTAGTTGGCTTTGCCTCCGGCCTGGGCTCCTACGGTGAACTCAATCTGACTCTGTCTACGGAAAGTAGTACCACCGGAGAGTTAGCGCGAGGCGTCAGTCGACGGTTGGGACAAATCTATCGGGATTGGTCAGCTGAAAATTGCGACACCGTCTCTCATAAGCTCATGGATGAAGCGCAGTCCGTCACAGGACTCTCGCTCGTCAGCGCCTTGGGTGACGAGGGCGTGATGCGGGATGTTATCGGTTACGCCATGGCTAATCGCCTCTATTTGGAACGTTCTGGTTCTTTGGTGTCGGCCGCCTTGCCCTTGGACTCATTTGTCCATTGGTTCGATGGAGCGTCCGAAGGACTGAGGCCCGACTTACTGCTGCTTGAGGCCCGCGTGGAACACGGAACGCTGGTGATCGATGCAACTATAGTGGAGTGTAAGGTCGGCCAAGAGTCGAATCATCACGTGGAAGAGTCGGTCGCCCAGGCGGCGGCCGGATTAGCCCATCTTAGTAGTTTGTTCCTTCCCGGCAGTGCGGAGGTTCCGCCGGCGGCGTTTGATCGACGGTACTGGTGGGCGCAGCTTCATCGTGCGATGGTGGTTCGCAATATTATGCCGGTTAAGCCTTCTGACAAGAGCAGGGTGGAGCACGCCCTTGAACGGATGGCGGAAGGTCACTTTGTTATCAACTGGCGCGCTATCGGCGCGACCTTCTGGACAAACGATCAGCGCTCGGCTGGAGATGGACTTGAGTTGCGAAAATCGCGTTCGGTGGGTTACCTGTCTTTGAATGGGCACACTGAACCGCTTGAGGTTTATCATGCGGCAATCGGGCAGAATGCGGCGCTCAAAGCGCTGCTCGGCGATGGGAAGGACGTAAAGCATCAGATATGGCCGTCTAAATCAGCCCAGGTTGGTCAGTGCACTGAAGCGCCAAGCCGCCAAACGGTTGGGGATGCCCCAACCACAGACTCGGTCAGCTCCCTGCCGCCTCTAGGTCAATACCAACCAGCTGGCGACCCAAAATCGCCTCAAGCGGAGACCCAGCAACCGGTGTCAGAGACGCCGGCCACCAACGCCACTGGGCCTGAGCCTGAGACCCCTCAACCCCTGGCTGAGCCACCCGTAACAGCTCCGCAGCCCCAAGAGACCGCACCGACCGATTCCCCCAAAGAGCCATCGTCGGGTGTTCCCGAGCGCCTCTTAATAGGACAGGAGCTGACGGCGCATGGCGGAGAGGGCCAACCAGTTTATTGGGAATTTGGCCATAACCAGTTGCCCAATCGTCATCTGTTGGTCTTCGGTGGGTCAGGCAATGGCAAGACCTACGCAATTCAAGCGTTGCTGCTTGAAATGGCGAAGGCAAGGCAGAGCTCCTTGGTCATTGATTACACCGATGGCTTTTTACCCCGGCATCTTGAAAGTGAGCTTTTGAGCGTGGCTAAGCCCCAAAGTTACGCAGTGGCGGCTGGAACGAAACTGCCGTTAGATCCCTTTAAACCCCAGTCTGATGATATTGAGGGGATTGGGGCGATCACAGAAAAGCCCTTCGATGTGGCGAAGCGCGTAGCGAGTATATTCACCGCAGTCTACAGCTCGCTGGGCGAGCAACAGAAAGCGACTCTAGTCGACAGCATCGAGCAGGGCGTAAAGGTAGGCAACCTTACTCTCGAAAGCCTCTATGACCAGCTAAAGGATGATGAGGAAGACCTGCTAGCTAATAAAATCATGCCGCTGGCCCGCACGGAGCCTTTTGCTGGAGGTAGTGAGAGTGCGTGGCCCGAAATATTCGGGAATTCAGATAGTTTAGTGAGAATCCTTCAACTCGTCAGCATCCCCTCGGAAATTCAAAGGCTCATCATTGAGTTTGTGCTCTGGGATCTCTGGGATTTCATGAAAAGGACAGGATCTAAAAATCGGCCGCTGCCGGTGGTGCTCGACGAAGTTCAAAATCTAGATCACCGCAGTGGATCCCCCTTGGAAAAATACCTCAGGGAAGGGCGGAAGTTTGGTGCGTCCATGATCCTGGCCACGCAAACCTTGAGCAATTTCAGTAGCGATGAGCGAGATCGACTGTTTCAAGCGGCACACAAGCTGTTCTTTGCCCCCGCTTCTACGGAACTTAGGACTTATGCCACGATTCTGAAAAATATGATTCCGAACAGCTCAGCTGACGACTGGGCCACGCAGCTGTCGGCCCTGAAAAAGGGTGAGTGCCTATCGGCCGGATATGAATTACGCCCGAATGGAGATCTGCGTGTCATGGTTCGTAAAGTGTCGGTGACCGCCCTGAGAGACCGATTGGGAGATGCCTCGTGAGCGCTGCGAAAGACCGTTTGCCACTAAGCTTCCATATGACGTTTCAGCCTGAGCGACATTACCTAAGCGCTTTGCTTACGCTTGCTAAAAAGAATGCTGGCCCATTCACGATCGAAACCATCTCGCATAAAACGGGTATCCCCACCGGAAGCAGTTCTGGAAAGGTTCGGCCTCTGTTGCAGTACGCGCGTGGGATGGGGCTGATTGAAACTACCAAAAAAACCAGGGAAGGGGTTCAGCTTCAACTGACGCCACTCGGAAAGATTGTCATGGACGAGGATAGCCACCTTATTGAGGAAACCACTCAGTGGGCACTGCACTTGATGCTGTGCCGTGATCGTGGTGGCGCAGAAGCGTGGCACGCTGTGTTTGTTGAGGCGGCGACAGCACTAGGACGGGATATGGACGAAGCCCAGTTCGACGCCTACCTCGAGAACAAATACGGCAGTAGCCGAGACTCCGTTGGCCCTTTGGTGCGCAGCTACGCGGATCCTGCGGCGTTAGGTAAAGCAGGGGCCATTCAGAAAGAGGATGGGCGCATATACCTGCGCAAGATGCCATTGCAGCCGGCGTTTTTCGATACCTTGAGTGCGCTTTTGTTTTTCGTGTGGGACGACGTTTGCCCCGAGCAAAGCCAAGTGGCCCTCAGTGAGCTTGAAGGGGAAAGCGGCTTGATGGCTGCCACCGGTTGGAACACTGAGGAGCAAAGTGACTTCTTGGCCGCGGCGGAAAGTGCAGGGCTTTTCCGCGTGGATCGGCAAACGGGAGCGCCGATTCTTACCCGCCTGACGACGACGAATGATGTGCTAGAGGTAATGTATGACCAGCTTATCTAATAATAACGACGGGGTGCTTGTCAGAGACATCGTTCACTTTCGGGATGATCTGTTCTTTGAGGGGGCTGTCCAACTCCGCTGGATAAAGGACAATCCGGAACGAGCAGAGCGCGCCGCAACCAATTTCGTCTTCCATGGTCCGCGGTATCACGCTGTTCACTCGAGTAGCGCAGCCGAGGGCTATGTCCTGAAGGATACGGCGACGTTCTTAACCAGTCTCGTCGATGATATCGCGCAAGGAAGCGAGAAGCAGGGCAACCCTTTTTCACTTGCCATCGCGGGCTATGGCTCTGGTAAATCCCACCTTGCCGTCACCTTGGCCCAGTTGCTTACCAACCCTAGGGCGCCTAACGCAGCCATCATTAGTGAAAGTGTAGCTCGGGCGGATGACGAGGTGGGCCGCCAACTGTCGGAATCGCTGACTAAGCTCAATAAACCGGCTTTGGTGGTCCCGCTCGATGGCATGGCGAATTTCAATCTAGGCTCGGAGATTGCCCGCCAGATTATTCTGCAATTGAAGATGGCGGGTTGCGACCTCTCAGCCGTAGAGGAGTTATCGCCGAGGTTCCAAATTGCGGCGAATTTTGTTCTGCGCAACTTTTCCCTACGCCAATCAGACTTCGCTGAAGCGCTGCCGGGGTTGGATGAAGCTGCGATCAACCAACGTCTCAATGAACACGATGAGAAAACGTACACTGCTGTGGATGCGATCTACGAGGCAGCAAACGGAGCTCATATTCCGGTCGAAGGCAATGAGTCGGTCCAGGATCTGATTGCGGCAGTCACCACCCATTATTGCCATTCGGAAGGGCCTTTCAGCGGCCTGTTTATTTTATTCGACGAGTTCGGGCGGTTTTTGGAGTATGCAGCGGAGCACCCCCATTTGGCGGGGGATTCGGCACTTCAACAGTTATTCCAAGGTGTCCAAGACGCTGGAGGCCGGGCGCGCTTCCTCGGCTTCATTCAGTACGATCTGAAAGCGTACGTTAGTCGGTTGGACCGACGGGACCTTATGCACCTGCAGCGATATATCACGCGCTTTGAGGCTGCAAAAAAATCCTATCTCTCGACCAATCTTGAGACCCTTTTTGCGCACTTAATCGAGAAAAAGCAAACGGACTTTGTGGAACAGCATGTTCTACAGCACGACCACGTTGAAGCCGAACACGGTTTGTTACTGCAGGCCGTTCCTGACGCCAACCGCCTCCCCGTCTGGAAGGAGTTCGACAAGTTCAAGCACGTGATCGCCTCAGGGTGTTGGCCGTTACATCCAGTCGCCGTTTGGTTTTTGACCCGACAGCAAGATGTCGTTCAGTCGCGTTCCGCCCTAAACATCGCGAAAGAGGCCATTGAGAGGCTCGGAGAGCAGCCGATTAGCTCCGGTAACGGAGCACCGACCACAATATCGGCTGCAGATCTGCTGCTAGATGGGATGCTACCCGAATTTGTTGCGGCAGAGCAGGCGCGCGGGGGTACTGTTGCTGAGACACTGCAGGGAATTTTGGAAGAACGTAAGGCGCTGCTGAGTCATTCGGACCGAAAAGTTCTGGCAGCCTCCGCCGTAGCCCTAAAGCTTGGTGTCCGTCTCCCCAGTAAAGACTTGTATAACTACTTCTTGCGCCTAACTGCAGGTGTCACTGAAACGGTATTGAACCAGACGTTAGCAAACCTGATCGAAGATTTGGGCGTCTTAGAGTGGAACTCAGATTTCGGTCAGTACGAGCTGGTTCAGGATGCGGCCACACGGGGTCAATTTATGCGCTTGATGCGCAGCCGTTGCAGTGATCCCAATGTTGGTGATGTGGGGAATCTGTTTGTTAATTTTGGCCGAACGCTCTGTAATCTTTCCTACATCGAGACAAGCTTTGCGCCCGAAAATTCAATTACCACGCAGGATTGGCAGTTTGATCCGCTGTTTGCCTCCTCAAAAACGGTCACCGAAACAATCGGCAACGCCTTTAGAGATTGGTCTCGTGCTATCGACGTCAATGAGGCCAAGGGCCGAATTATTTACACCTACGTCTCGTCCGATGAGCTTTTGGAGGAGGTTCGTGAGGCAGTCGCGGTTGCCTTCGACCACGAACTGACGAAAAAGGGAGTGGCCCATGCACCCATATGGCTGGTTTATATACCCGACTCTAGAGACCGTCTAGCCGACATACTGAAGCGCCATTGGGTATTGGAGCGGGGCTTATCGGCTGAGGAAAAAGAGAGATATCGCCGTTTCGTCGCCGCCGAGCTCTCTCGCGGTCAAAGTGTTGCCCAGGAAGTAATTGCAGCCTCGATGTCTGAAGGACATCGCCAGGCGGCGGGCTTTGGCGAACTCAAGGGAAGGCGTTTAACAAAGGATGGGCAAGAAATCTTCGCTACTTGTTACCCGAATGTTATTCCTTTTCCATTCGACGGCTTTGCAACCGGATCAGGCGCTGGTAGTCAGGCCAAGAAAGACGGTTTGGAGTTAGTTCGAGCACTTGTGAAAGGAGAGCTTAATGACGAATGGATTCAGTCGCGCCCCGTAAGGCTCCGTAACCGGGCAGCCCATGTGCTGGCCGACGCCTGGGGTATTTTGGACCGAAGTGGAAATGTATCGAGCGTACCGTCGAACCCGAAGTTGAAAGCGGTGTTGGAGCAGATGGATGAGTGGCACAAGGACAATCCGGGCCGTACATTGGATCAGACGAGACAAGCACTGTTTTCGCCACCGTTTGGCTTGAACGTCGCGTCTGCTGGATTGTTACTGGGGCTATTCTTGGGGCGCCGTGTTCCGCGTTGGCGGATCTCGGTTGCCGGGCAGGCCTGCGATGTGTCTACCTGGCTGGGCCATTCGCTGAAGACGTCTGACTTTGACGCCAAAGCCCTAGCGCAATCTACCTTACAGGTGATCAGTGAAGGTGCGTTGGAGCGCTGGCAGAGTCTGATAGACCAGTGGCAAAGCGTGTCTCGGCATCAAGAGCGACTAGAATTCCATCGGCAAGCCAAACTGATGGAGAAAGAAGATCCCATTCCCGATGAGCTTCTCTACAAATTTGAAAAGCTAGTCGATGAGGCTCAGACATCTCGTACGCAATTGGCGGCCTTCGAGCATCGCTCGGAAGAAATCCAGCGGGAGCTTGAACGCCGCCTAAGGAAAGAAAATTCAATTGCCGGCCTATCGGTTTGCGATCGAATTCTCGGCTTCCATGAGCTCGTGACAGACGGCGAATGGGAAGAGTCGCACATCGAAGAGGTTGAAGGTCTATTACAGGTTGCTCGAGAGTGGGTGGCTCAGGAGGGGCCTCGCTGGATTGAGCGTTCCGTGTGTCGCTCGCCCCAGCAAGTGGGTGACTTCCGTAAGCAAATGGAGAAGGCCGAGACCACCCTTAAAAAATTGGAGCTGCCGAAATTGGCCGCCGCTGCGGAACAGCAAAAGACGCACTCCATCGCCAATGTTGAAGAGAGGTTTAAGTACCAAAGTGCATTGGCAGAGGCGAAGCAATTTGTGGAGGTCACATCCATATCGTCTCAATCCACCATCGTTGAGTTGGAAGACCAACGGAGCAAAGCTAATCGATTCATCGACGTTCTCGAGGAAGGCGGTCGGATCCTAAAAGATCCCGAACTCGATGAATTAAAGGACCAGCTCAAGACCTTTGCTTCGAAGGCTTCGGAGATGGTTGGTGAGCACCGGAAAGCATTGGCCCAACTTTATGACGCAGAGATTCATTCTTTGGATTCGGCATACCAGCTTCGCTCTCAAGTGCAACGGTTGCGGAATGTCTTTGCGGAACAACGGGATCTTGGCGACATCGAAGATGCTCGCCGTCAGCTTGAGAAGGTCTGCGCGGATTTTGAAGCCTGGACTGAGGTTTCAGGAGGGCCTGAGCAGATCGAGGAAACGTTGGCTAGGGCTATTGCTGAGCGTTGTGACGAGTTAGGGCACTGGTGTGAACAAGAGGAAATTGAGCCTCTATGGAGTTTCAGAGAGATTTATGACCGTTTTGCGTGTGAACGTGTTGCTGCCGTGCGTGAGAAAGCCGCTCTCTGGGCGCGCGGATTTATTCCCCATGAAGAAACCATCCAAGCGCTATCGCTAGAAGAAGCCCGCCAGAAGCTGCGGACTTTGAAACACGAATTGCCGTCATACCTTGGTCAGCTGGAGCTCAATGCCGTTAACACTGCACAGGAGTTGCTATTAGGTCGCATTAATCAACTGGAGCACATCAAAGCGCGTGAGGCTTCGATAGATTGGATGGAACAGTTTGACCATCTCGAAAGCCAAACGGCTCAGTTGTCTCGAGATGAATGCGTGCAAGAGTTGCGAAAATTGAGAGCAGCGCCGGAAAACTTGCTGTCAGAAGAAAGGGAAACATTGACGACATTGATACTACGTGTGGAAAGACGTCTCGACGAGTTGGATTTCACTGACATCTTGGCTCGGATTAAGCGATTAGATCCCGACATGCTGGGTGAATTAGCTACCCATATAAGCAAGATGCTAGAGAACTCGGGAGCAGCTCCAGGTAGCGAATGAAATTTTGACAATTTAGGCATGCTCAATGGGCTTAAAGTGGGAATTAAATAACGATCGGACTGATTATGAAGGGAATTTTAATCAGCAAATCAACCTATTATACGCAAGAAATGTTCGCACATGTTAATTGAAAAAATATAAAAATTATATAAAGCTAGGTTAATGCTTTAGAAGTTAGTCGTAAATTTCAGGACTCTCGAAATTTTAAAATTTAACAAAGTTAATTGCTTGGTGATTTCATGGATCTAAAAGGCGCACACATTAGAAATTTTTATAATATTACAGCGGGGAAATCGGAAGGAGATGAAAGACTGCGTTCTCCTCAGCTCATTAAGATTCCTCATTATCAAAGACCTTATAAATGGACTCCGGAAAATATTGAAAAGCTGATTGATGATTGGGCAAGTGATATTGGTGACGACCCAAAATACTTTGCGGGATCGATCGTCACAGTTGACGACGAGAGGAGTTCGATTCGATGTCATCAGCTAATTGATGGTCAACAGCGGTTTACAACTATTTTTCTTGCTAACTTTGTTCGATTTTTGCTAGCTAGGGTGGCTTTACGACAAGGCTGTGCTGAATCTGGTCGGGCGTTTGAAACAAGTGATATTTTGAAAACATTCGATGAAGCTATTCGATTTCTGCTTCTCTCGAAGCAGGAGGGGGCGGTAGATGGGTTTTCTAGTAAGGTTTCAGCGTTAGTTGGAAGAACATTTAAGGACGCTTCTAAAGGTGATGGCGAAGTTTTCCAGCGTCGAAAAGAATTAGCTAAATTGATTTGCTTGCCAGATATCTTTGAAGACGATGATGAATACGTCCACAGGCATCGAAAGATGCTAAAAGGTTTCATAGAAACCAAAGAGCTTGCTCTTGATTATGATCGTTCTTCTTTTAAATCGGCGTTGGTTTCTGCCCTATCCAGGTCTGTTAT
Organism: Rhodopirellula sp.; assembly: GCA_002690925.1. GTDB lineage: Bacteria > Planctomycetota > Planctomycetia > Pirellulales > Pirellulaceae > Rubripirellula. Next base: position 22,981 of record NZGD01000028.1, on the reverse strand, counting down.
TTTGCTGAGCGATCAGCAAAAGCCAAAGCTTGTAGTAGCTGAGGAAGAGGAAATTCTCTCAGATCATGAAAGAAGATTCGTTAAGGCGATACAGTGTATTTTTGAAAAATTTTCAAAGCTAGTTGATGATTCCAACACTCCATTCGATCGCGCTGTAGAAATTCTGAGTAAAATTGATGATTTCCTCAGCAGTATCAGTCTTTGTGTAGTCCAGACAGGAAATTCAAGGGACGCCTATACTCTATTTGAGGTTCTGAATGATCGAAGTCTTGCTTTGGATGACCTTGATCTAGTAAAAAACCTTTTTTACAAAAGGTTTGTAGAATCTAACTCAAAAATGGATGATCTTGAGATAGATAATGTTGTTCAGGAGCTTGACGATCAGTGGGTAAATAAGATTTTTGGCGATGAGGGGGTGCAAAAAACCAAGCTGATTGCTTACTTAGGTGTTGTTTTCATTACTGGAAATACTTCGGTCGTTTATAACAAGTCTGAGGACTTCAGGTCAGCAGTTAACGAATATTTAAATAGCTTAAATTCTTATGCTCCAGAGAAAATAAAGTCTCATTTCAATGTTTTTTATGCTGTCAAAGTAATTCTTGATAAGGTAGGCGTACGATTTAAGCTTAAGGATTTGGAAGCGGTTAAAGCTGAATTTGAGTCCGATGCATCTGTATTTAAGAAAACTGTTCTTTTCTTGCATGCTCGAGATCATGAAGGAGTTCTTTCTGGATTAATAAATTATGTTTTGAAGTACATTCAGAATAAACACGATGGTAGTGCTGAGCTCTCAGAAGATTGCGTACTCAAAGTCGTAAGTGAGCTCGTAAAAGGTAACGGAATTGAGGAGATTGAAAAGCAATCTAAGGCATTCTGGCAAGCGTCAATGATGGCGCAAACCGCCCGTGAGCCTAGAGACTTCTCTGTGAGGGCAATAGAAAAGTTTAATTATGAGTCAACCAATAATAATCTTGCACCCGTTTCTATCTCCCATGAGGAGTTTTCAGAACTGAGGATTCAGTTCAGAAGATGGCTTGATTTATGGAAATATGATGACAATCACTTGAGGGTTAGATTGCTTTTTGCTCGATTGTTGACATTACAGCCAAGCGCGGAGAAGGATTCGTTAATTGCTCATGCGATTAGTTATAGTGTCGCCCAATCAAAGGTTAAAGATCTTCAGCTTGACCACATTGAGCCTCGAAAGCCGAACGAGTCTAACGCAGGCGCATATTTTGTAGAAGCAGAAAGGGAATTTTTTGTTGACGGTCTTGGGAATATGATGCCGCTGACGGCTGAAGTGAACTCCACTCGCGGAAACACCCCTGCTAAAGATGCATTCGACTTTTATTCCGAAGCCGGTTTAAAAAGTGATCACCCTTTGGTGAAGTTGACAAAGGATCTTTTTGACGATCATTCAGAGAGCATAGGTGAAAAGCAAGTTCCGAAAGCAAGTTTTTTTCGGGAACGAAAAGCTGAGTTGGTCAATATGTTTGGTTTAGCGGTAATGCATTGAATATGAGTTAGGCCGTAGAAGATTAGAGGCTGCCTCTTCACAGTGATTAAGGCAGCCTCCATTCTTGGTTTTACTTATGGCAAGCTACACAAAACTTCGGCTGACCGTAGACATCGTCCACATCAATCAATTCAGCTTCAGGTCGCAAAGGATTCTGTCGCTTTTTTGCCTTTAACTTCAAAAGGCGTCTCTCATAATCGTCTTTGATTTGCCTCACTCTTTCAGGTTTAGTCAATTCGTCAAGCGACTCCCCTTGGCTCCAGGTGAAAGGTGAGCCGTTCTCAAGGGCATCCTTTTCGTAGGCCTTGGCCTCCTCGAATGCTTCGGGATGCCGTTCACTTAGCCGCACCCATTCAATTTTCTGTTGGTAGAAGCAGAAGGTGCAGCCACTTCGTGATCTCCACTCATAATATTTTGGCCAACCTAGGCCGGAACTTTCCAGGATTTCCGCCACCCCTGGCTTATCGATGCCATCGTTCTTGAACGGAAGGTGGATTTTAAGATTGTCTTGTTTGGCGTTGTAGCCCTCGCGGTAGGGCTCATCAGCCCGAATCGCTACATAGCTATGCACAGCGATACCTTCGGCAAGGAATGGCTTAATCCAATCCTCGAAGGGCTTCAACTTAAGTTGGCGCGTGCACCAGCGGGTCTGAGCTGAAGGCAAAAAGTTGTTGTACTGTTTCAGCCAGTAATCGAAATCACGATTTGGATTTAGCCTTAAAATGGGTTTCCCGAGGAAGCCTTCAAGTTTGCCAAGAAACTCATAGACTTCCGGCAGCTCTTTTCCGGTATCAGTAAAGAAGTAGTCGATATCTAGTTCCGGATAATTCTGGCGCATATAGATTGCCAGCGCGGCGCTGTCCTTTCCTCCTGACAAGCCGAGCACGTGTTTCTCATGGTGTGACATCGGTTTCCTCCAAAAAGCTCAGTTGTTCAGTGTCGGTCGCTAGGCTCATGTATTCGCTGCTCAACTCAGCAAGAGCGGCCAGTATTACGGCTTTTTTGTTGGAGCTATCTGATTGCATTGATTCTTTTAGTCGTGAAACCAGTTCATCAACTTTTGGCCGATCGCTCTCCGTAATCTGAAAATCCGCCTCCAAAGGTTTTGGCTGACCATCTCTTGAGATGATGACGGCCATCGCGTGGCGTTTGTCTTTGCGGCCTTGGACTCGGGCGTAGGATTCTGTTCGTACGAATTTTTGTGCTAGTGCTGCGGTCTCGATGAACGCCGCATCGAGGTCGGCGTCGACCCAGTCTCTTGGGGGCTTGTTTGCGGCAAGACTCCCAACGCCCTCGATTGATTCGTTAGTGCCATCGAGCACCGAGATTCGATTGGTAAACGCGTCTAGCCTGAAATCACCAGACATTTGTTTGATATTTTCGGCGCGGTCTCTCAGTTCGCTAAGTGCCTGGGGGGAATCGCTAGGAACCTGCAGTTCCGTCAGGAGAATGCTCGACATTCGTTCAAGCATTTTGGGGTAGGCATCAACGAGCTCTTTCATTGCCTCCCTAATGGTGGTGATAACCGCATCTGCCACCTTTGCTTTTTGAATATCCGCGTTCGCTTCGTATACCCCCGGAAGGTCTGAGAACAGAAGCTGGTTAGGGTCACTGGCGTGCTTGAATATTGTGCGCACCTTCATGGCGGTGGCAGAGAGTTTTTGTGTGCGCTTCGTCCAATTTGGCAGGCGGTCAAAAATTGCGACCAATCCGCGGGCAACATCGATTGGCGCTAATTCCTTTAGCGGATTCCCCGTATCGAGCTCACGCACAACTTCCGCCAATCCGGAAAGCAAGCCTTTCGATAAGTGGCTGAGGTCCATCCATCTCACTTGGATTGACGCGGGATCTTTCGCCAAGTAATCCACATCGAGATCGCTAAACTGCGGTTGGAAGATTCCTTCGCGGTAAAAGGCGAGGTTGCCCCGTTGCGACAAGATAAACGCAATCGCCAGCACAGGCATTAAACCGTGTTTTAGGCCAATCGGTTTGTCTTCCCAAATCTTATACAGCTCATCGATGCCAACAGAACGGTCTGAGTTGGATTCCAAGTGTTCTGCTGCTTTTCTCCACGCTGGATACAGTCGTGCAGGGTCTTCCTCCCAGCTTGGCTTGCGAAAGTCTAGGGTGTCCCCGGAGTCGCCGTAGAGTTTGGTGTGTTCTAGCAGGGATTCGAACAAACCACCCTCAGCAGGGTACCCACTGATACCTAATCGGTTTTCGCCAAGGTTGTTTGCCATCGCTTTTAGAAGCGCATTTTGTGCAGCAATGGCGCTACTTGAAGGCTTTGTTCTATTGAGGAGCTCGTTTTTGATTCGAGGAGTGTCTGGGTATAGATCTTCCGCAACATCGGACGCTTTGTTGTTGAGCGCCCGCGTGGTCATGCGTTTTAGCTCTTGCCCATTTTCAAACCAAACAGCATTCAACATCGCTTGTTGAAGCTCTGCTTCAAGCTGGTTTTGCAGGGCAATTAGGCGACTGTTTACTTCTCTGTGAGCAACGAGATCGCCCTGGATTTCCGTATGTTCATCACGAACCTTCTCCAGCGCTTTCAGCTCCTTAGATAGCTCTATGATGGTCCAAGCCTGCAGTGGGAAACCAACAACGATGTTTAGGCCTTCCTTCGACGCTTTCCTGGAAGCTTCTTTGCAACGTGAGCGAGCGGTTTGACTGTCTTCTCCCTCCGTTGGAAGTGCTAGCAAGTAGAGACCAATAGTCCCCTGGTGAGGAATGAATTGCGTGGCATTGGACGTTGCCGCAGTCAGCGAGCCAAGCTGAACATCAAACCAACGCAGTGCACCCGTCTCAAAATAATGTCGCTTGGCAAGAATGGGCTGCATTCCGGCCATGCGTTGTAGGGTCTCGAAATTAACGTCTCGCACTTCTTGCAAGGCTTGCTCAATGGCGGACTCGATATCGAAGTCACTTCCCGCATAGATTGCATACGAAGTCAGGTGCTTTCGATAGATCACAAATGACCAGCGCCGTAGGTCGTCTAGCGCGGAGTCAATCGCCTCTTTGGAAGCTTGCACCGTTGTGTAGAGAAGTTCTTGGCCGGGGTAAAGCCCAGAACGTTCGCGGAAAAGATCCAAAACAGCGATGGTTTTTAGGAGCTGAATGTGGACAACGCTTCCCCCATTCGCCTCGCATCGATCTAACGCTTCAGCGGCCATGGCCCATCGATGGCCATCGGGTGAGGCGATGATGGACGGTTCTAAATTGACTCTCAGGTAATCCCACAGGCGGCTGGGGCTATACGTTTGTTCGCCATCTGACACCCTAAGAAAGTCTTGAAAGCCGTTTGGCTCCGCCGAATTCAGAAACCCAAACAAACTTCTTTGGTTCTGGCCAAAGCGCCGGCGTGAGATTGGGCCGAGTAGGGCGGCGACTACGGGATGTAGCGGCCATGTGTTCTCGAGGAGGGGCGCAAGGTTTTCGCTAACGCCTGGTTTGTGTGAGCGTATCGTCTCAGCTGTGACGGATGCCTCGTGACTAACCTTGCTGGAGTCGTGATCAGACCGAATTGCCCGAGCAAGAAGGTCAATTTGCTCTTCTCCAGCTGTGTTGACCGCAAGGTCTACAAATCGCCCTTGGATCTTCGACCACTCATCTCGAGCATCACGAGAAAGGCGGTTGGCGTACTCTCCGAAAGCCTGGTGGAGAATCCCAATAACAACGAGCTTGCCATCCGAGCGGGAGGCGATCTCTGCTAACTGTTGGAAGAGATAGAGATCAGAACCATCACGCGCTGCTGCTTCCAGGAACTTGCCCATTTCATCAATGAACAAGAGGAGGCCGCCCCTGCCTGGGATATTGTTCGCTGCGCCTAGGAGTGTTTGGACGATATTTGTATCGTTCCAGCCCTCGTCAGGCTCCAAGTACGCTAATCCGTTTTGGATGAGCGCTTCTCCAATGACCTTTCGAGCCGAGGCACGTTGTCCTACTACAGGGATCGTAGTCCAACCTTGCCTGCCAGGGGGTAGGGCGCTCCAGACTTTTTGAGCGGTTGATGCACCGACTGCAAGTTTCGCTTGATCGCGTTGTGCCTTACTTTTTGCCGTGAGCGCGCTCAGGGCAATAACGAGGCTGGATTTCCCGCTGCCGTATGGGCCGGTCCAAGTAAATGCGGCTTGGCCACTCTCAGTGATATGGCTAGCCATGGTCGAAAGAACGGTGGCAGACGACTCGGGGCAAATGAACCCGGTTAGGGCATCGGGGTTCTGTAAATCGGTGTCGATCCGGATGGAACGCTGAAAACGCCTCTCAACGTGAACGGTGTCTGATAGCGGCATTAGGCAACCTTTCCTTCGTATTCGCCTTGATAGTCAATATCGATCAATTGAAGCGCATCTTGGTCTAGCATTTTTTCAGATCTAACGAGCTGTTTTAGGCCAGCCGTTTCGGACCATTCCAGTTTTCCATTCGTCGCCATCTCGATGCGCGTGAGGCGATCGGTTAAATCATCTTCGCTTAGCTGAAAGACTTTGCCGGGTGAGCCAGGTTGATGTGCGAGAGCCTCAAGAGAAATCGTATTGGCTGTAGAATAGCCGTTCCAAAAACTAACAACAGCGTACGCGAAGACTCCGTCACCCAATGTAGCTTTAGGGCCACGAACAACGCGGAATCCATCCTTTTTGCCAATCGCTTTTAGCAGACTGAGCTCGGTGAGGGGAGACTCCATCGTGTCTTCATGCGTTTGCTTTCCTGTGGCCGGCTTGGCTGCATAGGTGCGGACAAAGCACTCTACGTCACGCTTAATGGTGGATTTGGACATCCTTGACCACCCTTGTTCGTTACCAAGCTTTTCTAACGCTTGAACAATGTTGTCTCGCTCAAAACTATCTGTGGGGAAATGGCTAAAAACCCAAAACCAGGTAGTCAATTTTTTGTTAGAGGCGAGTTTCCAGTGCAACAACCAGGGGGTAGAGGGGTATTCCATGAATGGGTCTAACCCATTGTCATCAAATATCTTTTTCCCAATTTCGCTTACTTCAGCCTGATTGCCCTTATTGCCGGGCTTGATGACGTCACATTGCGTTGCCCAATGACGTATCGAGGCAACCATATTTTTGCCCACGCCGAACCGTGCAATGGCGCCCTCATCGTTAAAGACGGAGTGGTCGTGATTGCTTTCTTGAGAGTCTTTTACCGCATCGTACGCCTTCTTTAGCCATCCGTAGCGCATCGGAAAGGTTTCGTGGCCTGAGAACTGCGGTTGGTATCCGGCTTTAAAGAGTGGACTGTTAAACATTTTTTCCCCTGGATCATCGCTCCAGTATCGACAATAATGATGGGCAGGCGTAAGGTCAATGGAATTTTAGACTGGAGACATCATCCAGTTGAATTTTTGTTCAGAGAGAGACGGAATGCGGGTTTCTAACTCAATTTATTTGGATTATCAGGCATCTACGCCCACAGATACCCGTGTGCTTGAGGCAATGCTGCCGTATTTTACTGATTCCTTTGGAAATCCGCACTCGTCGAGCCACATTCTCGGGTGGAGGTCAGCAGATTCGATCGAATCTGCTCGCTTTGAAGTGGCTTCTCTCGTTGGGGCGCTTCCAGAAGAAATCGTCTTCACCTCCGGTGCCACCGAAGCGAACAACCAGGCGATCTTCGGCGTGCTCGCTGCGAACCAAACCGATCGAAAGACTGTTCTAGTTAGTGCGATTGAGCATAAGTGTGTAAAAGAAGCGACGTATTTCTTCGCAAGTCAATACGGGCACAGAGTCAAGGAAGTGCCCGTACTTGAGTCTGGTCAGATAGACCGAGCGGCATTCAGTGCCATGCTGACAGATGATGTTTTGTTAATCAGTGTTATGGCCGTGAATAACGAGATAGGTACAGTCCAAGACATCGCATGGTTAGCCGATAAGGCGCAGCGTATGGGTGCTATTTTTCACTGCGACGCGGCGCAGGCCCCTGAAGCATTAGATATGGATGTAGTTGAGCTTGGGATAGACTTGCTAAGCTTGTCTGCCCACAAGATCTATGGCCCGAAGGGAGTCGGCGCCCTTTTCATAGACTCCTCCTTGCAGAATAATTTTCCGCCTCTTGTTCATGGCGGCGGTCAGCAGAATGGCTTGCGTTCTGGGACTCTTCCAACTCCTTTGTGTGTTGGTTTCGGCGTTGCCGCTTCGATCATTAGGAAGGAGGGGGCTCAAAATAGGCATAGGCTTAAAGAATTATCATCTGGTCTATTGGAAAATCTTCGTAAAGCGAATGTGGGATTTTCGATCAATGGCGATGCCATCGATCGTCATCCAGGCAACCTGAATCTTGAATTCCCGGGCATTGATGCCGAATCCCTGATTAATACGCTTCAGCCATCGATTTGTGCTTCGACAGGGTCTGCTTGTAATAGTGGAATTATTCAGTCGTCGTACGTTTTGAAATCAATAGGTTTGTCAGAGGATCGCGCTTCATCTTCAGTTCGTATGAGCGTCGGGCGATTTTCAGATGAGGAGCAAATTGCTGAAGCAGCCAAGAAAATTGCAGAAGCAATATCGAGTATCTCCGCATAAAACTCTAAATTGGCGACGTCTCTAGTTTGGCGAAATCCCGGTCGGCAAAGGTGCGGGGGATGCGCCGTCCGGTTCTTTCCGACTCCTTCATCACTGTAACCTGCCTGCAAGGCGCTGAGCTGTAACTGACATGGATCGGTCTGTAGGGCCCGTAAAAGTAGAGTCTATCGAAATCGAGATTTCGCAGAATCCATTGGCTCACCTCGAACATATTTTCATTTTCAAGAATGAAGTCCACGGCTGCCCCGTCTCGTTCGCATATCCGGTTACCTAGTCGATTCACCTCGAATGAGGCATGTTGGTCCAGCTTTGGCGCAATTCTGCCAGGTATCTTGGCGCCCAAAGCGGAAGAGCAGAGGCCAAAGGTGAGTTCTACCATACCGAATCGCTCGACTATGGGGTCGATCACATAAGTGGCTAGGTCACGCAGAGCGTTGAAAGTTTCGGCCTGCTGCGGTTGATTGGGTGTGCAGAGGTTTCGTTGGGTTTCTCCGCATTCAATGAAATCTTGGAAGGTGAAATATTTACCGCACGGCGTATTTAAGGGCGGGTTAGTTCTGGTTGTCATTTGGTATTCAATGTCCGCATTGGGTGGAAGAGCGTAACAACATTAACCTTTCTCTCTGAGATCGAGCGGTTTGACGCAAACCAGCGAGGTTTAGACTAGCCACTTCGGCTCGATTATTACTAGTTCCCCACCATTACGTCTTGCAAGCCAACGTTTCAGCTGTGGGCTGTTGTCGATAAAAGTGGTCACCACATAGCAGCCGGGATTAGCAGAATCTTCCTCCAAACTTTGGTCGCGACCAATAGGTCGGTTGAACAAGGCTTCGGCGAGTGGCCGGTTCACCCGGATTACCAGCCTTATGCTGTCTTCCATTCCGAGGGCGAAGGATTGCGCGAGATCCGGCTCAAGGGAACTGTCATCAAAACTCAGGCGAGCCTCGGCCTTGGTGATTCTGTGCAGGGGTAACAGCTGAATACTCTCGTCCATGTTCGGTGCGCTGGGGTATTCGGCCAGGAGATAGAGAATTTCTTCCTGTAGCAGCAGTCGAAGGGGGAGAAGACCTTCGAGCCTGGTTTCCCCGTCCAGGGTTGCGATGGTCAGGTCGAGCGCATCCGAGCTGGCGAGGGCTTCTTCAATGGTGTTTTGCACATCCCCGTCAATGGGCGGAGACTCCGGCCGCATTGGGTCCGGGAGGTATTGGATGAGCTGCATCCATTGTTGCGCTCTTTTGTCGGTCTCTGCCGTCGTTGTGGCTTGTTGCCAGAGAGAGTCCAAGCGCTTTACCACGCTGCGCGGTAGGCGATTGTAGGCCTGCTGTTTGAGCATGGTGAGTGCCAAGGCGGCATCGTTGTCGTTCAGCAAGGTTTCCGGCAGCAGGCCTTTCAGAGATGTGAGGTGCCAGTAATTGGTTCTGCCGTTAGTACCCTGTTTGCTCTCCTTGTGGACAGACATAGGGAACACTTCCAGCAGGTTTTCCAGGTCGCGCTCTATGGTGCGCTTGGAAGAAGCGTGGTCCCTTTCTTTTAGTTCTTTGTGGATATCCCCGGTTGATTTGGCCAGGCCGGGGCGGGGCAGCAACTTCAGAATCTCGATTTGCCGTCTCAGCTGATCGCTCATGGGATATTCAGCCTTCCGGGTTGGCGGTTGTATCGGGGGTCAGGTCAATCAGACTCCGGGCCAACTGTACTATGCGGTCTTTTTCCACCAGCACATTCAGCCAGTCTGCGGGTATGGCTTTGAGCCCATAATGGCACCCGGCTAGCTGCCCGGTGATGGCAGCAACGGTGTCGCAGTCGTCGCCAAGATTGGCGGCGGCGAGAAGCGCGGCCTCAAGAGAGTCTGTTGTACCGAAACACCATAGCGCTGCCTCCAGAGTATCGACCACGTAACTCTTGGCTTTTATCAGCGCATCGGTCTTCTGGAGGTAATCCCCCTGGGCCAGTGTCGTGATTTTTTTGCTCTTCCAGGCTTCGTCTTTTCCAGCTTCGAGGGCTTGGTTCTTGGGCTCTCCGCGCAGCAGATGATGAATAATCATTGCAAGTAACTCACTGGCCTCCAGGCACTCTTCTGCGCCGTGGGTGGTCCTGGTGGATTCTCTTGCCCAAAGGCGGATAAGTTCCAGGTCCGGATCCGCGGCGAGCACTGCTGGAAGCAGGCGCATCAAGCCACCGTTTCCTGCAGCCAACGGGTGTGTGGATCCTGCAAAGGGTTCATCGGTGTGTTTGAACTTTTTAAGGGCCGCCCCAAGGGTATTGCCGGGCGCCAAAGCCAGTTCACTGGGCCAGCCTTCCTGGCGGTCGTAAAAACCCTCGTAGCGACGCATCTGATCGGCCGCATCAAAACCTTTATTGGCAACTAGGCTTTCTCCCAGGCACAACGCCAACCCCGTATCGTCCGACCACTGGCCCACCGGCAAGTACCTCCGGGTGCTGTTCATGTCTTTGATGTCGGCGCTGCCACGGGGGCTGAATTCCACGCCGTTGGCCAGTGCATCACCGCATGCCAGCGCCAGCAAGCCGCCGATGGCGCGTTCGTTGAGAGTCATTGAGTATCCGGTTGCCTGTGTGATTGGAAACGTTGTTAAGTTCGCCAGTTTACGGATATCCGCCCATATCGGCTAGCAACGCCAGGTTGCGAGCTTCTCTAAGCCGCATTGTCATTCAGATGAATGACGTCGCCCCAATTCGTCGGGCTGCGGCCATCACTGGGCAAGACCCACAGCGTCGGGTAGGCGGGCGGCGTTTCCGGGGCTTGCGCGCATCCGTCGGTCAGAACGATCAGTGCTTGCGGCGACTGTTCGCTGCACGCCTCAAAGACAGGCCGAAAATCGGTTCCGCCACCACCGGTAATTTCCATTTTGTTCAGTCGATACAAATCCTGTTCCGTGAGGACCTCGTCGCTTTGTACTCTTGTGTCAAAGACGATCAAACGGAGGCTCACCCGGTTGAAGGACGACAGGATGCCTTTGAGCTCGGCCAGAAAATTCGGAACATCATTCATACAGCTCCCGGAGTTGTCCAAGGCCACCGTGAGTTCCAGGAAGCTTCCTTTTCGACTGGGGAGGTATAGCCCCCGGTGAATGTGCCGGCGTGAGGGCGGTAACCATTGCCTGTCCCCGCCTTGCTGTTTTTGCAGAAAGCGGGCTAGTAGTTGCTGCCAGGGAACCTGTGGTTCGCGGATTCGGTCAACAATCCGGCGCAGGTGTCCCGGAAGGTTTCCGGGCAAGCGGTCCCGCTGCTGCGCCACGGCAATCAGGCGTTGACGCCAAGACTCACCCAATGACTGTTGGTCTTGCGCAGTTGCCGGCGTTTCCGGATGGAAGTCCGGATCCACAACCCGCTCTCCGGAATGTTCATTCAGCGCAGCATCGAGATCATGGGTATCCAGAACCGTCTGACCCCGCCTCGGTTGCTCTGTCCCTTGGTTGAGGCGGGCGTAGATTTCTTCCGCGGACAGATCCCGAAAGCGCTTGTCCCAGAGTGCGTCGGTCGGGCAGTGGCCGAGCTCGGCACTGAGGATGTGATTGACCTCGTAATCGCAGGCCTGGTTCCAAAGTTTTGAATCCCGGCCCAGTTGGCGCCGGAAGTGGCCCATGGCGCAGTGCCAGACTTCGTGGGCAATGATAAAGCGACGGTCCGCCTCGCTGCGCCTGGCCATAAACCGGGCGTTGAAGAAGATGTTTTTACCATCGGTTCCCGCGGTGGGCAGGCGGCTGTCGACCACGGGAATCAGGTTGAGCTGCATGGCCAACATGGCGGTAAAGGGTTGGGCCGTCATCATCAGCGCACGATCCTGTTCGCACGCTTTGCGCAGGGTCTTTTTGAGTGCCTGGTCCTCCTCTGACGGCAGCAGGGTGGCGTTCTCTTTCAGCGCACTCATGCCACTTTCTCCATGTGCTGGTTGAAGACTTTGCCATGGGTTTTGCTCCAGGCCTCGAAGGCTGGATGGCAAAACACATCCATTGCCCGCTGCTCCTGTTTTGAATCGCCTTCCGCGGCCGTGGCATCCAACAGCGCCAGGGTGGCGAAATCGGATGTCAGTTCACCGCTGATTGCGAAGAAGCGCTCCAGGCGCTCCTGCAGCCGATTCTCGGGGCCTTTCCATAGGTGATGGGCGAGGCTGCTGCAGAAAGCAAAACGCTGATCAGCGCGCTCTGGAATGCTGACAGGACACTCCCCTCGTAGCATGGCCGGTACGTCTGGCAATTCCTTGCTCCAGCGGCGGAATGCCAGGAACTCGGTCGCTGCTGCGCTGCCAACCAGTCCCTGAATCATCAGGCTCAGCGTATCCTCATTCAGGCTGTCGCCCGCGTGTTCGAGAATGCTGGCGACACGGGTCCAGCTTCGTGGGCTCGGCCATCCCTGTTCGATGTTTCCGTTCATGTTAAAGAAGCATTCGGGCCGGAAGCGGACGAAACCGATGACGTCCGGGTGCAGCTGTCTGGCCGCAGCCCATTGGCACCAGCTGTCCAGATCCGCCTCGACATCTAAATGGCAGAAACGGTTGGCCAGGGCGCTGGAAAACGTCTGCGCAACGGCACGGTCCTCGGCGCGGTTGCCGGCCGCGACCACGAGCCAGCCATCGGGCAGGCTGTAAAGGTTGCCCAGGCGGCGATCAAGAATCAGTTCGTAGGCAGCGACCTGCAAAGACCGGTCTGCGGCGGTGATTTCATCGAACAGGATGATGCCGCGGCTCTCCGGATCGCCGGGCCATTCGCCGGAGATCAGCCAGTTCACGGAATCCCCATCCGGAACGGGCAGGCCGCGAAGGTCGACCGGTTCCCGCTGTGACAGTCGGATATCAATGAACCCGACGCCTGCTTTTTCGCATACGTCCCGGATGATGGAGCTTTTGCCAACGCCGGGCGGGCCCCAGAGCATCACTGGCGGCAGTTGGTGGGCCATGTCCGGTTGTTCACCCAGCAGCTGCAATTGATGCTGGAGAATGCCGTAAATCTGGCCGGGTGTGGCGTAGCGGGTGGTTTGGTTGCGTTCGCTCATATCAGGCTTCTCCTTGGAATAGTGGGTAATTGGTGTCGGTCTCGATCGCTTCCTCCTCTTCGTCTTCTTCGTCCTCACGGGTGCAGGGCGCCAGGGCGATTTGCATCAACTGTTGCCGGTATTCGCTGACCTTGTCGTCCTGTCTGAAGAACGGAAGACGTCCGATTCGGGCTGCAAACCAGCCATCCGGTTTTCGGGCAAGGCTCATTAATTGGCTCCGAAACAGGCCTGGGCTCAGATGAACAATCGGCGGAACGGATTTCACCAAGGTTTCCAGCGGCAGGATGTCGCACAGGAATCCGATCACGGTGCGTTTCTCCTGCTGGGAGGCTCGCGATCTGATCAGTAGTCGGACGATCCGCAAGGTTGGGTCACGTTGCTGGTTTCGGTTGCGGCTGAGGAGAAAGTCATCATCGCGGCTGAGGTATTCCTGCATACAGCGAATGGCCAGGCGGAATAGTGCGTTGTCCCGGTGGTCGTCTGCCGCCATGCGAAGAAGCGTTTCGAGCGCGACGTCGTCACTGCAGGTGAGGGCGATGTTGTCGCCATAGTCCGCTGCGGCGCGCACGGTCGACTGACAGTGGTGCCATATTGCAAGATCGGCTTCCCAGCCCTGGGGCGCCAGGTCTTCCGGGAATTTCCAGTGCCAGTACAGGTCTGCCTTGGCGACGGCAGCTTCATTAAACGGGCGTTTCGCTCCCTTGTTTTTGCCACGGTTGTTACGGTTTCTGGCTGCTAGTTCCCGACGGGTCTGCCAGACAAGTTCAGAGGCAACGCCCAGGTCACACAGCTCCCGGATTTTTTGGAGACTCAGCACTACCTGCTCTCGTTCATGGGCGTTCGCCAAGATAGTGAGTATTCCAGCAAGCTGGGCACCCTCGCCATTTTTGAAGCGATCCATACACGTGTTCAGTGAGGATTCGTCAAAGAAGAACCGTGCTTTGGCCATCAATGGTGTGGGGAGAGCGCCAAAACACTGCACATCCATACCGAGCGCGAGGTTCACCTTTGCTAAGGCATTGCAGTGATGCAGGGCGAGGCTGGTTCCGTTCTGAAAGTTCAGAGTCTCCAGCGTTTTGCTGTGAATGCGCGCATGTTGCCAGTTGTCTGCAATGGTTAGCTCCCCGGCCGATTGCTTTTGGTAGAGCACGAACCTATTACCGGCACCGGCGAGTCGCTTTAGTGAGGGCGCATCGTAGACATCCAACGTCAGTCCGTGGCCCGAACTATTGGCTGTGCGCAGGTTCGGTACCTGCTGCAGCATCACCTTTCCGGAGGTATTGATTTGAACGTGTCGCAGCCCCGCGGTGTTGGCTATAAGCCAATCGTTATTCGCTTCCAGAGTCAGTTGATCACTGGTGGCAGGCATGTTCCCGGTAATAATCACCAGACCCTGGCCTGCAGGCTCTGCAATGCCATCTTCAGGCGTACAGAAAACAAGCCGGCTCCAATGTTGGCGTTGCGGAAATGCCTCAAAACGTGTCTGAACGTTTTCCCATGCGCCATCAAATTCACTGATAGCTCCGGCGATGACAAAGGGCTCGGGTTGCTTTTCACAATGGAAGTGGACGATTGCTCCGGGGTGGCCAGAGGGAAGCGCCACTCGGGTAAGCTTTGGAAGATTGCTGAGCACCAGATGCGGGCGCTTCAGGGCTTTCAGTCGTTTGAGGTGGATGCTTTCCAGGTTTGGCGCATCCAGAATGTCCAGCGCAAATACATCGGGTTCATCTATTTCCAGGACGGCGCCCGGGAAGTTGGCGATGCTGGCACCGCCTGCGGTATCTCTGGTGATGTAGTTTTGATAGCTGGTCATTCAATCCCCCTTGGTTGCCAACGTGAAACCAGTATGGGGGATTGGTGCGACAATCTATGACGCTACGAAATTGCCTCGTTTAGCTTTCCGTTTTAGCAAAGGTCTGCAGCCCAACGGTTGCGCGCGTTGCGCCTACGTACCAGAGATCCTCGCGGGAGGCGAAATCGCCACTGTCCATATCGACCAAAAAGACGAACGGCGATTGAAGACCCTTGTAACTGCTGATGGTGCTGACCACGAAATCTTCGTCCGGAAATTGCTGTTGCATTGAACGGATACCGCCGCTCTTTTCCGGGCGATAGGGACTTAGGATGGCCAGTTGTTCGGCTTTTACGCCGCGCTCTTTGAGCTCCAGCCAGGCTGCCTGAAGCTGCTGGGTTTGTACGTCGATTTTCTTCCAGGTGTGTTCCCGAACCCGTTCATTCGCCGCAGGCAGATGAGGCGCCGGTATGCTGGCGTAGTCAAACCGGTTGTTCAACCATTGAGCGATTTCCAGCGAGTTACGGCAGTTGTGCATAAGCTGGAACGGGAAGGGCAGCATTCCGTTAAACACATCGCTGGGTATCTCGAAATCGCGCCCGTAAAGGTTTTGTGACGGATCGGCGAATAAGATCACCTGTGCCTCCGGCTTCAGCACAGAATCCAGTGCCATCCACCAGAGTGGATGAAAATCTTGAGCTTCATCGACCAGTAGCGCATCGAAAGTTTGGTTAAGGGATGACACGGCATCAGACAGAAGTGTTGGAACCGTTTCTTCGTAGAAGGTAGGTTTGTCCTCGGCTTTTTCCGGCGGGCTCCAGGGTAAGCCGGCCTGCTCGATCAGCTCCCTGGCAAAATCATGAAAGCTGGACGCGGTGATGGCACCTTCCAGACTTGCATCGACACCTTCCAGGGCATCGTGAATATGAGTCGCCAGTGCCCGGTTGAAACACAGTGCCAGTACCTGCTTCCCCTGAGCTGCCAAATCGCGGGCTTTCTGCCGTGCCAGCAGCGTCTTGCCGGTACCTGCACCGCCGGTAATCGTCAGTCGAGGGACGAAGCGAAGCAGTTCCAATGCCCAGACCTGTTGATTTGTTAGTTGAACCAGGCTCGATTCTACATGGTCCACCTGGGCTTCGATTGCGGGAGCCAGGTGAAACGTTGGATTGAGTACTTTGTCGCGAACGAACGTCGCATCGGCTTTGGTGATTGGCAATTTGTCTTGATGCGGCCAGCGCTTGAAGAACTTGATAAGTGCTTCTTTGTCGAGATCTCGCAGATTCTCATGGTCGATAATGTCCTCCCGAACGACCCCGAGAGGGAGAACCATATCCTTCGCAACAGTGTCCGGGAAAACCAGGTTGCGACCGATCGGAAGCACTAGTCCATCTCGAACTGTTCGCTTGATTCGCAGAAGAATATCGCCGATGGCATTGTCGGATTGCTTTACCGGGTCCTTGATGGGATGGAGCCCGGATTTGTTCTGTGAAAACCATTGGCAATTGCTGTAGGAGATTCCTCCACCTTTTACCTCCCAGACCAGTACGCCGTGGGCCGGATGAAACAGGATGAAATCGGCTTCACTGCGGAAGGTTCCCTGTTTTTTCTCACGTACCAGCGGCAGGCTGAAGTAAACCTCAAGACCGGGAAATTCGAGTTCGTTCAGGTGCCGGAGAACCCGGCGTTCGCTGTTTGGAAGGGCGTCTTGTTCTATTGATTCAAAGGGAGGGATCAGCTTAGCCAAAACAAAATCCTTGTCAGTTTGCTCTGGCGAAACAGACTAGCAGAGCCGGGCCCTCGCTCGAATATCCTTTAGGTAACAAAGTGTTCCCGAGCAAGCGGCTGGCCCGTGGTATGGCGATAGGCAATGAGCTTTCCACCATAGGCCGCGGAATAGTCGACGCCCGCTACATTAACGCCGAGCGTGTCTGGCTCTCCTATCATGGCATAGTGGCCAAAAAACACCGGGGCGCTATCTGGTTTAGGCCCTTGAATCTGAACCGGCACAACGTTGCTTTCTATCGGGTTTATCGCAGCCCGATCCTCGGGCCACCACTGGATCCTGAAGCGTTTGCTGCGGAATCCTGAATTGTGGGCGAGGCTAGACGGAAACTGGTGCGCGCAACCGGCAACGACTCTGTCCAGTGCAAGATGTGGATCCGAATAGGTGTCTCGATAGGCCGCCAGACCTTTATGATCCAGGCAGGTAATGCCGGCTTTTTTCAAACACGCAATTGCCTCTTCATCCCAGCAGGCGTGAACAACTCGCAGCTCCGGCTCGTCGATGTAAATGGGTTGGTCGCGGAGCCACTCAAACAGGCTGATCAGTCGGTTTGGCTGATACTTGAACGCTTCAGTCAGCTGGACACGACTGCGATGCTTTTCTGTTGCGTCCAGGAACGCCATTACGTCCTCGGTATGATCGGCCGCATCGTGAATCCAGTTCAACTCGTGGTTGCCTACGACCAGCATCGCAGAGCCTGCGTCGACCATGCTTTTTACGGTGGTGAGCACGGCAGCGGCGTCCGGACCCTTATCAATCAGGTCGCCGACGAACACCGCTAGGTGATTGGACTTTTGCCAAACCCCTTCCTGCTTTTCATATCCCAGTTTTTTCAGCAGCGATATGAGTTTGTCGTAATGCCCATGTACGTCCCCGACTATGTCGTACGTAGTCGCAGGTGTTTGTGCATTCGTCATAGGGATCTCCTCAGCTGGTAATCAGTATGTCGCAGCGATGCGTCAATTTGAGTCGCATTCATTGAGTTTCTCGATGCGACTTATTCTGACGCGCCGGGGCATTAATCTGGTTTCAGCGAATGAGGAGACGCAGATGACTAAAAGAAAAGATTTTCATAAAGGAGCATTGCTCGGGCTCGCAGTCGGTGATGCTTTGGGCACCACCGTTGAATTCCGGCGGCGTGACAGCTTTCCGCTGCACACTGAAATGACCGGAGGTGGAGCGTTCAGGGTGAAGCCTGGCGAATGGACTGACGACACAGCCATGGCGCTGTGCCTGGCCAAGAGTCTGATCGAATGTGAGGGATTCGATTCCAGAGATCAGTTGGAGCGTTACGTGCGCTGGATGAACGACGGCTACATGGCCTGTCAGGGAAGCTGCTTTGATATCGGGAATACCACCCGCGAAGCCCTGCGCCGGTTCTCCCGCACTAAAGTCAGTTACGCCGGAACAGACAATCCATTCGCCAGCGGCAATGGTGGAATCATGCGATTGGCTCCTGCAGTGATCGCTGCTGGCGACCGCGAGACCGCGGTGGAGTATGCGATCAATAGTTCTCGAACAACCCATGCGAGTGGGGATTGCCTGGATGGGGCAGAACTGCTGGGAGCGATTCTATGGGAACTGCGCGAAGGGGTCGATCTGAAGTCGCTGCTAGAGAACCTTCCTGATACCAACGAGCGTGGTATGGCCATAGGGCGAATCAAAAGGGGTTTTTTCCGCCACTTCACCCGCGATCAGATTTCCTCGAGTGGGTATGTAATCGACACCTTGGAGGCGGCGCTTTGGGGCTGTTATCACTCGGAGTGTTTTGAGGATGCTCTGATTACTGCGGTCAATCTTGGGGATGATGCAGATACAGTTGGAGCCGTTACGGGGCAGATCGCAGGAGCAGCCTGGGGAGTGGAGGCTATTCCGACCCGATGGTTGGAGAAATTGGTTTGGCGGGAGAGGGTTGAATCCATGGCCATGGCCATGGCCCTGGCAAGCCAAGGCATAGGTCGAGCAACGCACTTCTGACTCAAGCATTGGCGCCGGATTCTGAACTCCGCCGGCACCAGCTTGCCAATCTTTTCGAATCATTTGTGTACGCATTTCTGTTCGAATCCCCAGTTTGTTTATACGGAGATTAGCAAGATCCTCGAAGGGAAATTGACGGTAAACGGTGTTTTTTGCGTGCATGACCGAGCCTGGATTGCCCCGATGGATAACTTTTCTATGGGGCGGTTTTTGATTTGGCGTCGTTGGGAGTGAGCGAATGATGTTTTGAGAGACACGATTCGCAGGACGGAGTGACCTGCTTTAGTGCGGCCCTTGCTGCTCAATTTAACGTCTGAATTAGGACTCTTGTTTTTCACGCTGTATTTAACAGTACAACCCCTGCTTAAGATAGCGATTCATATTGATCAGGAAAATGCTTGCTGAAAGTAGCTTTATGAAAAACTGGTAATAAGTTTTAAATATCGCGCTTCTAAATTTGCCAAATACTGTTAAATACGTGGCGTTTCATATCTACGCTCGGATCTCATTATTTCTCGGGCTATATTGATTAGTGCTGATTAATATGAAGCCTCCGATCTTTCCATGCCCCGTAATCTCCAAGAATCCAGGGCGTTCTCTGGAACCTCGGACGACTGGAATCAGTCGAATTCGGGCTGAGGCCTTGATCTCTTCGCAGGGAGGCCAAGCCTCTGATCTGGCATACTAACTTTGCGAGGCCAAAAGCTCTGTTGGGAGAAACTTCTTGATTTCCCAGGGCTGGACGTTGCATCTGCGCACGCCTGACGTGCTAGTGCGCCTTCTGGTAATTTAAAGCGGCTTTGAGAGTTTCGAGTGGAATTTTTTATGGGACTGTGCGCGCTTGCGACACCCGTGTGCGTCGCCTGGGTGTTCAAGCGGGCAAGAAAGGTCAGTGCAGGTCAATCGATCGTCAATTTTCATCTGTGTGGACTTACCCCGGTCCACTGGAAGATTCAAATTAATCGTCCGATATTAGCAGATACCGCCCACATCCTCCGAATTTTGGCAGTCCGACAAATCTCCACCGGCGAGTTATTCGATATGGTGTAGTGGCGATGTGTTCATGACACGACTGCGCATTGCACCGAAATTTTCCGGTAGGGAATGTGCTCTGCGCACATCGGCGTTTCAAAATGCCTCGAAGAAAACTCTAAGGTCGGTGCAGGTCATTTTATGCGCACCTCCATACTCCTTCGGAGCCATCTGCTTCCACTCCTGCTAGACCCCAACGACTCCAGCCTCTTTGTAATCGGCCGTGGCAGTGGCTTTACCTCTCGACCGGGGCAATTACCACGGTTAGGGATTGAGGCGTTCAGCTGTTAGCAAATCCCGAGTTCATGATTATTTAGCTCACCACTACATGGCGCTGATCCGTTTGCACTATGTGATTCTCCCTGAATCCTAATTAATCCTCGATCAGAGCCTTCCATTCCACTGCACTTAAAATTTCGCATGTACTTTGATCGGTAGGGCGGCACCAGCGGGCAACTGACATATTTCGCATATAATCCAGGGCTTCGTCGTAATCGGTGAATTCCAGGCTGCCGTGTTTGCTTTCAATAAAATAGCTACCGCCAATCAAAGATCGATGCCGGCAAAAATAAGAACCATCCCGGGCGTAAGGTACCGTAATCATCCTCACGAATTCAGGATCATGGGGCTCAGTGTAGGAATCAGCAGTATCGGAGTCCGGTGTTGCGATCTGTGACGAATTTGCGACAGCAAGCCGATTTACCGCATCTTGGTCCAGTTTGACCCAAATGACGGATCCACTAGCGTGTTTGTAAGGAACCGGTTGAGCAAGGGGCTCTATCTCCGACAACACCCAGGCATATCGCCATTTATAGTCCGGAGACTCGTAGATATCAGAAGGGACTTGATGTTTGGATTGGTGCAAAGCTAGCTCACGATTATCGAAGGGACCCTCAACGCTGTCGATATTGCAGATACCGACAATCGTTTTACTACCTTTTTTTATCAGGGCAATCGGCCCGCGCATTTTTGTCCTTTGGCCCCTCATCTCCCACACCTTCCCACCATTCAGGATTTTGCCAATCCATGGTTCAGCAATGATGAGCCCACGGCTAATCTCTGAGGCGTTATGTTTTGAACAATTGTTTTGTGAGGTTCTGCATAAAGCCGGCTTCTGATCAACGGGATCCCGGCTGGGCTTCTTCTTGCCGGATTCTTCAATCACGATTTTAATTCGGAGTGCATCGCTTTCTGATTTTCGTGGCTTCTGGGGCTTTTGGTTGCCGCCGATAAGAAGGAACAGAAAGATGACTGACCCGATTATGAGAGCAAATTCCATATATTTTCCCGTTAGTCCGTAAACGCCCCAGCCACCAGTTTGCGTCAATCTAAGTCTCGTTGTTGCTCTGCCTCATCAGAGGTAAACCACTGTATGCTTGGTGACGACTTCTCAAGATGAACGACGCCATGGAGAGTATTTGTATGCCCCTCATCGGCCCGGTGTTGAATGAGGGTATTCAACAGCTCCATCAGCATGAATTTGAAGTTTCGATCTTTCAAAAGTGCGTGATCTTCATCTTTAAATCGCCAGGTTGCGCCACTTATTTCACCAGCGTCCTCGTCTGAGAAGAATATTATGTCTCCAGTAACGGCGGTCACCGAAAGCAGTTGTTCAGTGAGCTGATTCAGGCGATTTTGGGCGAACGATAGTTCAGGATTCATGAAGTATGGTCTCCGTAGGTCCAGCTGAGCGGTTTCCACCAGACGCTAATGTCAGATCGGCGTACCTATCAGACATCAACGCCGCGACAAATTCTGTCGTTTTACGCTGTGCTGGTTTCGATGAGGGCCCGGGCCTCATTTACCAGTCTCACCTGATGCTCAACCATGTTATTGATGACGACTTGCCGGTTTTCATCTTCTAGCAAATCAAGGACAGCCCCATCAAACGAGTGAAAGTTGAGGACGGCGGGCTCATGACTGGGATATGGATCGTAGTAGTAGCAAACCAGCCAATCTGCTTCCTTGTTGGCTACCGCGTTACCATCGTTCACCGTTTCCCTGAATTTATCTTTTATGTTGGGTCGCGAGACTGTTGAACCCGAAGAGCTCTCGATGCGCAGACCGTAGTGGATGGCGTGGTAGATATTCACGTACAGACAGAGCTTTTCTCCGTTGAGCTCTCCAATGGTGTGTTTGATGCCGACGTGTTTACCGCCGCGACCGTTGAAGTAATTGTGAGAAAGCTCCCTCAGGCTTTTATCACCATAGACGACGGGCTCTGCACCAAGCGCATAGGCCATAGCGGAAGATAGTTCCTCCCAGAACCGGAACATCACCGCCGATTTGGCTTTAGGCAGTGCCTTTTCTACTGCCAGGGCAGTTTCCAGATCGTCACGGTTGTGAGCCAATTTATCGGCAATAAGAGAGGTCATAGAGGTTCCGGCTCCGGTGAGGGTTTCGAGTAAGCGCTTGTATTGGATGAGGGCGTAAGATAGCTCTGGCTTATGCTCACAGAGGCCGGCACAGTGATCGATCCACTGGAAGATGTCATCTGCAAAGGACAGGCAATGAACATTCTCCTGTTCAAGGTCCCTGAGGCTATACGCTGAAGGTGGCTTGCCATCCAAAGTGAGATAGGCCAGCACTGCGGTTTTACGATTTTTGGCCCGTTGATTGAGCTCTGTGAAATAGTCCTGGAGCTGAGACTTTTGATCTCCGGCGTCGATCTTTACTTCAATGCCGATAATAAGGTCGGGAGATTCAACCACGATGTCCACACGCCGTCGGTCTTCGGTTGCCAATTCTCTTGTTACTTTGACCGGCCCACGCACATCGAGTGAGAGTCCCAGAACGTCTTTGACAAAGGCATAAAGAAATTGGGAACCCTCACCGTGCCGTCCGTACGGACTTAACAACTCCGCAAGGTACCGGGAATGGGTCCGGTTTTCATCGCGCTGAACGCCAAGTATGGAGAAAATATTGAAGCGCTCTCCGTGCTGGTTGGCGCTTTCCTTACTGCTCTCGACCAGGTCGGTCAAGCTGCGAAACCTGTCTGTTAATTCTGTTTTGTTCGAAGCGATATTAAGCCTGCTCATACTGCTCCTTCCTTCCTATTGTGGTGTTTCCCGCAACGGGTTAACAGTCTAACTCCGCCACGCTGGAGGTTTGGTCTTTGGCACAAAGTGAGTCCAACAGTTTCGTTGCTAGGGCACAGAGCTAATCTTCAGATCGAGAGTCTTCTGATTGCCATTTCGGTGAGCGACACATTTGTGCTGCTTTTGTAGTAGCCCCCATTTAAACCGGACACTTTGGTAGAAGCAAAGGCCTAGGCATAGACCTAGTGCAAAGGAGTGTCCAAGGTGGAGAGAATCGAAGTCATAACCGGAGTGCAGCGCCGTCGCCGGTAT
>NZGD01000027.1 GCA_002690925.1 Rhodopirellula sp. | reverse complement strand
TCGCGACTCAAGCAGCCCATGGAATTGAAAGTCTTGAAACCCTCCTCCGCTCGCAACTGGCTGAACGCACAGATTATGTAGCTTTCCCACACCGGCTGGACCGTCCTGTGAGCGGCGTGCTCTTAGTTGCCACGCGGAAACGAGCTGCTCGACTGCTCAGCGACCAGTTTGCGAGCCGAAAAATCACCAAAAACTACCTAGCCTGGGTAACAGGAAGAGTTCAATCGCCAAACCTTGGTCTTTGGGTCGATCATCTCAGGAAGGTGCCCAACAGCTCGCACGCGGAAATCGTGAAAGCGGATTCTGAGGGAGCGCGAGTCGCGGAAACAATGGCGAGCTTGCGAATGTACGACCCGGCGACAAATCGCAGCCTCCTGGAACTTTCTCCACTGACCGGTCGCATGCATCAGTTACGGCTCCAAACCGCTCACCGTGGTTTCCCGATCATCGGTGACTGGCAGTACCAAGGACAACGAATGGTAGACGACTTGGGC
Organism: Rhodopirellula sp.; assembly: GCA_002690925.1. Classification (GTDB taxonomy): domain Bacteria; phylum Planctomycetota; class Planctomycetia; order Pirellulales; family Pirellulaceae; genus Rubripirellula. Next base: position 23,661 of record NZGD01000027.1, on the reverse strand, counting down.
AACGCGTTGGCGGGAATCTGTAAAACTCCAGAGCAGTCACGTGGCGGATTGTCGGAATCGAGATCTAGCTCCCCGGACAAGATTGCGAAAACGGGGAGTTCAAGTGAAGCCCAAGCCACCAAACCCGCCTCCGAAGACGCCAATTCGGACCACGAAACGGCAGTTTCAAAGCTTGAATCTACCATCACCGATGGCAGAACCCGCGAGAGCAGTCGCATTCTGTTGCAAGCGCAACGAATAAAGTTCCACGACCCCGCCAACGGGACCCTGCGAACGGTAACCGCTTCCGACGAACTGCCCCAGAGTGTGTAATGAGAGCAAGCGTCGCTCAACTGGCCGTTTTCATCGTATTAAGCCGCACATTTTCTGAGCTGAATGCCTGAACACCACGTGCTTCTCCCAAACTCAAAACCAGAGGGCGACGTCCAAGTTGCGGATTGGGTATATACTACGGTTATTGCAACAAACGCTCAGCTTATTTAAGAATTCAGAGATGTTTAAGAATTCAGAAATGACGGAACAACGGTAGGCGATCATGTTGCGAATAGGTGCTGTTTCTTACCTGAACACGAAACCACTGATCCACACGCTGGAAGAGCGATTGGGGCGGCAGGGCATTCTGACGCTCGATCTCCCGAGTCGCCTTGCCGAGGGACTCCGCACGGGCGAACTCGACGTGGCTCTCATACCCTCGGTGGAGTACTTTCGCGGGCAAGACTACGAAGTCATCTCTGACGCCGCAATCGCCTGCCGCGGGCCTGTATGGAGCGTCAGACTGCTCAGCCGCGTTCCGGTTCCACAGATCAAGCGTCTGGCGTTGGATGAAGGCAGCCGAACCAGCGCCGCAATGGTCCGAATCCTACTTCATGAAATGCACGGGCTTCATCCCGAGACAGTATCGCTTGGGATAGATGAGGAACCTGAGGATGTTGACGCTGACGCGATCATGCTGATAGGTGACCGCGCGATGCATCCGGCTCGCGGCACCTACCGGGAAATCTGGGATCTGGGCGACCGCTGGTGTCGTTGGACCGAACTTCCATTCGTGTTTGCGATGTGGGTCGCCCGCCCCGGGATTTGGGGCGAGGGGAACCGCACCGAAATCGGCCGTGAATCACTGGAGCAAATGCTGGAGGCCAGTCGGGACTCAGGTCGTGAGCACATGGAAACAATCGCAATGGAAGAGTCCGCAAGTCATGGTCTGACCAAGGAAGACCTGCATCGCTACTTCGCAGAAAACCTTCACTTCAGACTCGGGCCAGGTGAACGAAATGGCTTGCAAGCCTTTCGCTCACGGGCCGCTGACCTGGGCCTCGTTCCAGCCACCGATAAAATCAACGCCTAACTTACTTACTCAAAGAATTTCTATGATCGCTTCTGGAGCATCCAACATTCGCGACATCCTGGATAAGGCTATCGCTGGCGAAAGACTCTCGCCGGATGATGGTCTGGCTTTACTCGAGAGTCACGACCTGGCAGCGATTGGGTCGGCAGCTGATCAAGTCTCGAGGCGTATGCATCCGGAACCGTACAGGACCTATAACGTTGATCGAAACATCAACTATACCAACGTTTGCACAGCTGTTTGTGATTTCTGCGCATTCTACCGAGGTCCGAAAAGTGACGAAGGTTATGTATTGTCGCGAGAACAACTGTTGGAGAAGGTTGAAGAAACGGTCGCGTTAGGGGGAAACCAAATTTTGATGCAGGGTGGCCTCCATCCAAAATTTAAGATTGATTGGTATGAAGACTTGCTTCGCGATATCAAAGCAAAGTTCCCCGAAGTCAATATCCATGGCTTCAGTCCGCCGGAATTACATCACTTCACAAAGGTCAACAACATGTCGTTACGCGATGTGTTGGAAAGACTGAAAACCGCGGGACTGGGCAGTATCCCTGGTGGCGGTGCCGAGATTTTGGTCGATCGAGTTCGTTCGGCACTCACTCGCGGGAAATGCATGACCGATGAGTGGCTGGAAGTCATGCGGGTATGGCACCAGCTCGGCGGCATCAGTACTGCCACCATGATGTTTGGACACCTCGAAACATTGCCCGAGCGCATTGAGCATCTTGAACGCTTACGGCAGGTGCAAGACGAAACCAACGGTTTTACCGCCTTCATCTGCTGGACTTTTCAGCCAGATAACACTGACTTGTCACACATTCCGCCAGTCGGCTCTTTTGAGTATTTGAAGACTCAAGCAGTTTCACGATTGTATCTGGATAACATTCCGAGCATTCAAAGTAGCTGGGTCACCCAAGGTCTTAAAGTCGGACAACTCGCGATGCTGTTCGGAGCCAACGACATGGGTAGCCTGATGATCGAAGAGAACGTCGTGGCGGAAGCCGGAACGGTTCACTATCTGTCGCTGGACCAGATTCGTGAAGCAATCGAGGAACTGGGTTTCGAACCAAGACAGAGAGACGTTTTTTATAATCTCGTCTCCCCCGAGGCCGAGCAAAAAGCTGTCGACGCGAACCGGGGACTAGGTCCCAAAGAGTTGGTGCAACTAAGCAACTGAGTCCGTTGGGATGTTTTCACTCGCTCCCAATAGGTATCCGCGTCTATCCAGTGGCGCTGCCGAACAAACAGGAATCCGGGGGCTTGTCTGCGGTGACAAACCTAATTCGGTACAATAAGTGGATGCCGTTTCGTTCTGAATCTGCGTGATCCGCCTTGTGTAGCCACCATGCATCGTTACTACTACGTCCTGACCATGATCTGCGTGCTGATGACACAAGGCTGCCTTCCCGAGACATCGCCTTCCGTCATCACGGGCCCCATCAGCGGTAACGCAGCCGCGCAGCGAATGTCGAAAGTCCGATCGCAGAGTGGGTCATCGTATCGTGTGCCCCATGCTTACAATGGGATTGAGTTCGAGGCAGCATGGGAAATTAGCAATGCACTGAAACGGTCCGCCCAACTGCAAATCAAGCCACCAATCGACTGGAGTATGGACGACGTGCAAGCAGGAATGCTGCGAGCACTTGCAGATACAAATACGAATCCGCTTTACCCGGCAGTTAATGAAACGATTCTCAGCCTGATCAGCGAAGCAGCCGAATCGAAGGATGAACGGGCCGTTCGTGTTGCCCCCGAGACAGACTACCAACTAACAGTCAAAGTAAAAAAATACAGCAAGACTTGGTTTGTCGAAGTCAAAGCCCAAGCTATTTACACCGACGGCACTTCCATCGGCTATTGAGCATCGATAAGTCAAGCCAGACTCAAATTTCGAATCCAAACTCAGTCGATCCAACGCTTGAGCAACCCTTCGTAGGCATCGATACGACGATCCCGAAGAAATGGCCAGTGTGTTCTAACGAGATCAAGTTCGTCGAGGGCACAATCTGCCGTCACGAGACAGTCATCGCTATGATTTCCTTTGGCCATGACCTCCCCCCTAGGTGAGGCAATGAAGGAACTCCCCCAAAACTCAAGGCGGCCTTCAATGCCAACGCGGTTCGGTGCGCCAAGAAACACCCCATTCGATATGGCATGCGCCCGCATCGAAGTCATCCACGCATCGTGTTGTCCGTTACCAAACTCCTCTTTCTCGTCGTCGATCCAACCGATCGCAGTTGGGTACAACAGAATTTCAGCGCCTGCGAGAGCGAACAGTCGTGCGGCCTCTGGAAACCATTGATCCCAGCAAATGCCAACACCCAACTTTGCGTACCTCGTTTCGATGGGTTCGAAACCACTGTCACCAGGCGTGAAATAAAATTTCTCATAAAATAGTGGATCATCCGGAATGTGCATTTTCCTGTACCTGCCCGCCAAGGTGCCATCTGCATCGATCACAACCGCTGTATTGTGGTAAACCCCTGGTGCTCGACGTTCGAAAATGGGTGCGACAATCACCACTTGAAGACGGCGTGCCACCTCCGTTAGCCGATCGATTGTTGGTCCGGGAATCGACTCTGCCAGATCAAACATGCGATGATCCTCGGCTTGGCAGGGATAGGGACCAGTGAACAATTCTTGCAAACAGACAATGTTTGCACCATTTTGGGCGGCCTGCTCGATCCACTTTACTGCAGCTTCACAACAGGAATTTGTCGAACCGGCATCTCGCATTTGAACGAGTGTTAAGCGTACATTGCGTGTCACAGCATTAATCTCCACCAAAACATCACGAGCAATTCACCTTGGTACATCGTAAGCCCCCCAAGCTGTTCTTTGCAGGGACCGACACCGATGTTGGTAAGACATATGTAGCTTCTCTTGCTGCCCGCGTCATTTTCGGCTGCGGGGTCAAGCTTGGTGTCTACAAGCCTGTCGCCAGCGGATGCCACACCGAGCAGGGGCAGCTCATCGCTGAGGATGCCGTTTCGCTATGGAAAGCAGCAGGAAAACCACTCAGTTTGGAGCAGGTTTGCCCGCAGCGGTTCAAAGCTCCTCTTGCCCCTCCCGAAGCGGCTGCACAGGAAAAAACACACGTCGATGTCGGGAAACTTACCGATGGCATCAAGATCTGGGAGCAAAACTCTGAGCTTGTGATCGTCGAAGGAGCAGGAGGCCTTTTCAGCCCCCTAGCGGATCAAACCCTGAATATAGATTTAGCGCAACAACTCAATGCATCCGTAATTGTGGTCGTAGCCAATCGTCTTGGAGCAATTCACCAAACACTTGCTACCTGCGAAGGAGCAGCAAACCGAGGCGTCCAACCCATTGGAATTGTTTTGTGCGACCCGAGCGGCTCGGCTGACAATTCTGCACATAGCAACTCACAACAGATTGCAAAGCACTGCTCTGTCCCCGTTTTGGGATCAATCCCATTCAACGGTACTGAACAGGATGCACAATTTCTAAAATTGTTACCCGGAACTATCGAGAAGTGAACCTATCGACGGTGGCGATCACAGGTATCGATTCGAAAATGTCATCGCATCCAACACCCAACAACTGACTTCACCAGTAACATCCCACAACCGCTTGCACTTCAACCCCTTGTAGCTGCGCGAGCAAAGCCAAACCAAACGCACTCCAAATTTTCAAAACACGCATGCAGACACGATGATCATGCGGGCCCGCGATGACGTGGGTCAGTTGCGAGAATGATCTCACTGATGCCCGTTTGATTGAATCCCTTGTATCCTTCATCTCGCTGCAAGATTTCAAGATGTGAGCCAACCGATCCCTCGTTGAAAAAATGCTCCTCCTGCTGGCTACTGATCTGACCACCTTCGCGTAATGAGCGAAGACGTCGAGCGTCAACCTTCCATATCTCGCCGACCGTAAATGCCTGTCTGAGATATTCAAAGTCGGTGAAAGGCTTCATGGATCGAATACCAACATCGGCCAATTGCACACAAGCAGCATCAAAATCGAACTGGCACTCAAGGTGATGCATGCCTGCCTCAAAAATTGCTTCTCCATGTAATTTGCACCACAGACCCACCGTTCCCAATTCGCCGCGTGACACCAGTCCATCATGTGCAAAGTCTTCGGTCACCTCGTCCGGGGACAGATCAACATCAGCAAAAATCACGATACCAGCATGCGGTTGCTCCAATACCTGAGCCCCCCACCCCGCCTCGGCGCCACCATAGAAACGTTCTCTGCAGTTCAAACCAAGAAGTTCAAACAATCCAATCATTTGAGCAAAACTTTCACGGCTACTGCGGTAAGTATGATGATCGTGGTTCGCCCAGCCCAGGCCAAGCTTGCCCTGGCGTCTTCTTTGCACTCTCGCTGCATGATTGCGACTTTCCCAATAGCAACGTTCTGATTCAAAGAACAAATCGCAAACACGGTTAGTTCCAAGATCTTGAATCGCAGAACTTAATAAACGGTGTGTTTGTTCAAATCCGGATACTCCGCTGCGATCGGAATCTCTATCAGTAAAAACACGCGGGCGAGAAAAAAATGCGGCTCGATGTTCTGCTAAAGCAGTCACGACATCCGCTCCTCCGTTACTTGCTTCAGCTTCCCATTGAAACCCGGCTTCTCCGTGTCGCTCTATCACCGCCAACCGACAGTTTGCTTCATGTGCAACCATAGCCGTTCGAACTTGCGCTGCCGGCTCACCACCGATCACCACACCATCCAAGTCGTGAGCTTGCAGGAAATCCGAAACCGAATCGACTTTCAGCCAGACGTCAACAGTGGAGTGTTCTCGCAATCGGATGGCAGGAACCATTGCCCTTGGGTGCCGCCAAGTCTCCTGGTTGACCTCCTGATCAACACGGACATACCCGAGTTCTTCCAACTTTACCGACAATGAATCGTTGAAAGGAAGGCAGAGGTGGTCGACCCAATCAGTGAACCTTGTTCCGGTTTCATCCTTCATGCGTCGTCGCAAGCATGACGCGAAACGGATCTCACGAACAATCTCATCAACACGTTTAGCGACTTGCGTTGCGACTGTTGGGCAACGCTGCCAGTCAAACTCTTCGTTCAAAATTCGATTCATGATGATTACCCAAGAGGACAACTCGCTTCTGTTCACCCGTTCATTCTACCCATCACTCGCTGCCTTCTGCGGCATTGAATGCCCAACAGGGCGAAGTCAGTTTCAGATCATCAGCGGCCGGTCTCGGCAGAGTCCAACAAGAAGTCTGCCCCGTGTATATTGTCATCTTGTCCTTTTCATCTTTACCGAGTTTAAAAATGAAACGTCGTAAGTTCCTGATGACATCCTGTGCGTTGACCATGGCATCAAGCACGAGCACTATCGTGGCTGCCGAGAACACCGATAAAATCAAAAAAGCTGTCAAATATCACATGGTGACTGGCGAACTGAGCGTCCAAGACAAATTTCAATTAGTCAAAGATCTCGGTTTTGATGGAATCGAAACCCGCGTAGCCCTAGGTGAAAAGAACAAAGGCTTAGTGGACTCATATCTAGATGCGAGCCAAAAAACCGGCTTACCCATCCACGGGGTCATACACTCAAGTAACCCAACAATCAAAGAAGCTGTCGACCAGGCCAACTACTTGGGCGCGAACTCCGTACTTCATGTCGTACCCTACAACCAGAAGGTTGGCTATTTCGAAAATTACCGCAAGACACAATCAACGATTCGAGCAGCAGTCGCAAGTGCAGAGCAAAAACGCATCATGATCCTGATCGAGAATGTATGGGCAACTTTCTTGATTGATCCTGTATCAATGGCAAACTACATCGACGAAATTGACAGTCCCATGGTGGGTGCCTACTTTGATGTTGGTAATGTCGTTCGCTGGGGATGGCCTCCGCACTGGATCGAAGTCCTGGGGTCGAGAATCAAAAAACTCGACATCAAAGAATACGACCTGAAAATTGCGATGAACGAAGGCATGCGTCATGGTTTTCGGCAACCTCTGGGGTCAGGCAGCATTGACTGGGAAAAAGTTCGCAAAGAACTCGCCGGAATCAAGTACCAAGGTTGGGCGACGGCAGAAGTGAAGGGGGGCGATCGCGTTAGATTGACGGACATAGCATCACAGATGAACGAAGTTCTTCAAATCTGAAGCAACAGGGCCTTCATCCCACTACTCAGCGCCCGCAATCATGCCTCATTTCAAAGAATTTCCAGTCCGCCCTGCCACTTGGTGTTCAGCGGTCGACACCACACTAAGTGGCGCGGAACCGAATTGCACAAGATGTCGATTGGCCAGCATGACTTGCGTTTCATTGAAACGATGGGCAGTCACTTCCCAGTAAGACTTATCATTTACCAATAGTTTGGCCAGTGATGCTGGAGTGTCGTCAACAAAGGGCCTTAAGCGATTTCGAATATCGCCAATCCTTGCCCTTTGCTCAGCATTTAGATCCTCATTCGATAACGTCATGAGTACTGGAATCACAGGAGTCCCCCATTTCAGTAATTGGCGATGCGCGTAGGAACGCTGAGAGACAGTGGGGGCTGCCAATGATTCAACCATGTCCGTTATCTCTGCAATCGCAGGGGTCCCACCTCTGCGAGCCTGCTCGACCATAGCAAAACTGGTTTCATCCATCAGCATGCTGAGTGATTTACCACGAAGCAGACAGGCCATCAATGGACCGAAATGAAGGTCAAAACTTTCAGGATCATACTCACGCAAATGCAACAGCGTCGCACCATCACGATGATCAAGCTGAGCATCATCAAACAACGACCATCGAATCATTCCAAAAGTAGGCTGCTGAACAATGGCACGCTTCCCTGATTTCAGCAAACGCGATTCCAGTCGAACTTTTCCAGCATGCTGCACGTTCAGCGTGAGTTGTTGCTCAGTGGTTTGCAATGCATAGTGCAATGATGGAACTCCTCGCTCTGAGGTCACCGTGATACTTTCGCTTACACCTCGTTCATCGCGGGATTGCGTGCCTTTCCGATGCTGCGGACAGTTCAAACAGAGACGTCCCTGAATGAGTTGAAACCGAACCATGTCAGTCTTGGAGAAGAAAACAGGCTCACGAAATCCTGCGAGCGTCGGAGAAAGACGCTCATCGGCGGGCTGTCTCTGGGCAAGAGACTCCACATCCGTGATTGACAAGCCGATTACGGCCAGCAAAAAACTCCACCTCATCCCTGAACCCTCTCCTTCCCCGACTCTCTCGGGTTCCATGAATTCCATGGATGACTGGGGTTCACTTGTTGATCAGTGCATCTGATCACAGACAGCGCGCGGCAAGCTCAATGACAGCTAATCTTTGGCTTCTGAAGGCGAACCCTCGGTTGTGGGCAACTCGGTTACGGTGGACGCGTAGGCCATCCCATATCGGGCAGGCCGTCCCTCATCGGGCAGGCCGTCGAGTCCAATACTTTTATCGTCAAAAAGACTGCTCGAAGTGAAGAGAAGATTTTTGACCATGGAGTCTTCTCAGTTCACTCGGCGATAAATCGCCCGAAAGTCGCTGTCAAATGGATCTAACGAGATCAAACGAAACTGCAAGGCGTCAGCAAGTTGTTCAATCCCAACCCCACCGATAGGTCCTTTGGCAGCCTTGCCACCGAATAACTTTGGTCCAAGATATACGTGACACTCATCAATTTGATCAGCCTCAAAAAAGCTAGCAAGCAACTCGGCTCCACCTTCTAACATCAAATTAGTCATTTGCTGTTGCCCCAGCTGCTGAAGCATCTCGCTGACCATCCCACTGGATTCTTGGCTGCAGAGAGAAATGACTTCAACGCCACATTGCATTAATTGCGTGAGGTTAGCGGAATCAATTCCCGGACCCACACACAGCGTGACAGGAACATCGCGAGCCGAACGCACCAGCTTTGACTCAACCGAAGGCAACCGGTTCCGACAAAAAATGAAACGGCCCGCTGGCTGCGATGACGGTGAAGACGACTGATCATGGTTGATGCGTGCCGTGAGCATGGGGTCATCAGCAACAACGGTTCCCATTCCTACGGCAATTCCATCAACTCTTGCTCTCAAGCGGTGAACCTCCGCACGAGCCTGATCGCCGGTAATCCACTGACTTTGGCCGCTGGCAGTGGCAATCCGTCCATCCATTGTCATTGCCCACTTGGCAATCACCCAAGGTCGCCCATCACGCACAAGTTTGAGGTAGGGTGCGTTTAGCTCTTCCGCCTCGTCTTGCATTACCCCAACTGTTGTTTCAACACCTGCCGAACGCAACAGACTCAAACCACCACCGGAGACTTTTGGGAAAGGGTCAGCCATTGCAACCACAACGCGGCTTACCCCGGCATCGATCAATGCTCGCGTACACGGAGGTGTTTTCCCATGATGGCAACACGGCTCCAGCGACACGTAGGCGGTGATACCACTTGCCTTTTCCCGTGACTCAAGCGATCTCAGAGCTTCCACTTCTGCATGAGGCCCCCCAAACTTCTGGTGATATCCTTTTCCAATGACCAGCCCGTCGCGGACCAGAACGCAACCCACCATAGGGTTGGGTTCCACAGCACCCAGCCCGAGTTTGGCCAATTGAATTGCCATGCCCATGAAGTGCTGATCTTCTTCACTCACAGCATCTCCGTTTTTCAAGCACCGGCTGGGACCACCATCCGTTGATTCAGGCATGGGCAAATCGGACATGCTTAGCTCAATCCATTCCCGGAACCCAAAGCTTGCCACCACCACTACCACCACCTGCACCACCACCTTCAGGGGCTGGTGAACCACCGTCTGGTGTCCACAGTCCCCCACCACCTCCACCACCCTGTTCGGGCGCAGGAGGCCCAGGTGCTTGGCGGGGAGTACCGTCAGGACTAATCAAGCCGTAAGCCATCAAAGTTTGCTGCAGTTTGGCCATCACCTCCGGTTCGTTCCCGTATTGCCTTGAAAGTGTTTCGACAGCATTTTGGAACCCTGGCCCGTCCCCGGCGGACAGACGCAACCCAACCTCACTGAGCAACAGGTTCGCAGTCGGGATATTGTTGGCTTCTGCAAATTTCTTTGCTTCGTCCATCAACTCAATCGCCTGCTCATTGCCCTCTGACGCATTGATCAACGTCATGTAGGCGAGCATTTTGGCTGGTTTCTGCTCATCGCTGAGTTCAGCCCCGATCAACTGTTTAGCAACGCGACGAACAGTCGGCGTTGCCGAAACCTGCTGGGCACGCTGCAAAAGATAAATCAGGGATTCTGCATCCAAATCGGAGCAGTCGATTCGATTGAGATCTTCGTTCGCAAGGGTTTCAATGTCACCCGATGCCGGTTTCAGCATCGACTGCGGTTCGAGCTTGGCAATCTGATAGGCCTCATCAATGATTCCCTGGCCCTTGGAGACCAAAGCGTCGTACTGCTCAACAATACGCATCATGACGGTGCGTTCAAACAATTTCGATTCATCATCGCAGGTTGACTCGAGTGATCCACCATCGAGCATAGGAGTATCGATGGAAGTAATTGCCTTGGGCATGCGCGCTGCCATCAGGCTATTCTGAAGTTTTTCTGCTTCGGCAGGCTTTGCCTGAAAGCGAATCATTGCAACAGCTGGTTGGCATGCGACCAACATCGGCAATAACTCGCCTTGCACCTCGGTCAACTCAACATCGCCCACTGCATCCTGAACCCCCTCCTTAACGGTGGCAAGGAGTGGCTTGCGAACATCAAGCACTTCCAATCTTGCCTCTCGATCGGTCTGTTTCCCGTAGACAAAGACAAGCGCCATGGCTTCGGGCACTTCCTCGATGGGCGGCAATACCTCGAGGGATTCAGGCTTATCGCGATCCAGCATCTGGAATCCGCTGCGTGGCGGGACTTCATCCTCGGTTGTCCGCATGCCGGCGAGCAGATCGGGTGGCAATGCGACAAACCGAGAATTCGCCATCAATGACATTTCGATCTGCTCGGGATTCTCAAGATCACCAAACATCTTCATGATCGGAATCGAAATTTCCGCTGAGGTTGGATCAACCAAAGCGGACATCGCCCGGTGACGGACTCGCTCTTCGAAATCGAGTGTTTCACACTCCGACAGTTTCTTCAACAGTTCGGATTGGGCATCGGTGTTTCCACGCCAGATCGCACAAGTCAGCAACCCTGAAAGAATCGCGGGTTCATGTGGAACCGTTCGCCGCAGCGATTCGAATTTTGATTCAGCCAGATCAATTTTGTTGCTGCGTAGCAAATTGGCGGCTTCGTCATAACGTTCCCCCCAAGCCGCATCACTCGGGCGTGAAACAGGCTGAGGAACAGTCTTCATCAATTGGCTGATGGTCGGTGCGGAGTTCATCTGCCTGAGCACCGACACCGATGCCTGCCCTCCTTCATAGCCGGTGGCCATCATTGAAAGAGTGGCGTAGACGCGTGCGGTCAAAAAGATTCCGCGTTGGGCCAGCGAATAGGCAAGTACCGATGAAACATCGAGCACAAATGAATCGACATCACTTCCACTCTCGGTAAGCGCCTCAAGCATCGAGGCAGTCGCATCCTCGACCTCACCATGGAACAACTTTGCAGCGGCTCGCTGGGTCAGCGCCAATGGATTACTTGGTTGCAAACGAATGAAGCGATCAGCATTCTCACTGAGAGAATCATACTCACGGAGATCCAACAACAGACGTCCCCGGATCGCCAAAGCCCAAGCTGCATCGGGGTGCTGTTCAAGAATGGAAGACAGTTGATCGAGTGCAGGCACTACCTGTCCACCATCAACCATACTCAGCACAGCGTCGAGCTCGGAAACCGATTCCTTGCATTTACAGAATTTGATTTTCTTTCCACTGCCGCATGGGCAAACAGCATATTTATCGACAGACATCAGGTCGCTTTGCCAATCAAGTAAAAGGAACGGGGCGAGACCGCCGCCGGGAGCACAGACTTTACCATGAGAGACTGCCAAGCCCATAGCCCTGCCAGCCCACAGAACAGCCAGATACTGCGATTAGCAAGCATATTCGCAGGCGTCCCTTCCCTCAAAAATCAATCCTTGCCAGCTCGACACATTTCGCCGTACCGACATACATGCTTGACAGAGCGAGGAATGGCTGCCGAAGCCGTGTGTAGCGACCAAGCACGCCCACAGCAATCATTTCGAGACGGCAAAGAAACTTGCAAGACCAAACCCACGAGACTCATTGACTGCCCGGCGTGAGATTGCCTTCTCCCGGAGTGCCCACGCCAGCCCCGGGACGCAGTAGTTCATACAATTTGGAATTCGGTGGCAACGACGTTCGCCCGTGTGAGGTTTCACGATCCAGCTCGCGGTACCGAATGGCAATCAGGTCTGTCAATTCGTCGAATACGGCGCGTGCTTGACGCTCAACCAGCTTGTCGGTCAATTCACGACCCGCTACTTCCCCCGGCTGCAACGGGTGACGTATGACTTTGCGTTGCCGAAGTAATTCAGCAAACCGCTTGGCAATGCGAGGATCCGTCGATATTCGCAAGTGATCCAATTCATGAAGCAAAACAGCATTCGACCAAAAAACGTCTGCCTCAGGCTGATCACGCAACCAGATTACGTGCCGAGGGTTCCATTGCACACGACTAAACCCTGCGTCAATTAGCAAAACTCTTGCACCCTGCTCATCTCGCACCAGTTGCCACTTCGCCTGACTTTTGTATCGATAGGAAATTTCATAGCGAGTTTCGCCAATGATCCGAGGATCACCCGAGTTCACCCTTGGGCCCACTTCAAAGCTGACAGGACCCGCTGCAAGCAATTTTGCTAGCTCTCTGGATGGCTCGGGCAACCTCGAAAGCAACAACTTTCGCGGTTGCTGACCAAAAACCAAACCAGACGTCAGCAAGACGACAGCGATACAACTAGCTTTCAACGCGCTAACGAAGACAGCTGATTTTTGAAATAAATGGTATTTACCCATCGCAACGAACCTTGCTAACGGTATTCATGTTGGCCGCACTGCGCTACTGCTGGTGGTGTTCCTGAACAAACCAAACGATCTCCGATGCAAGGAATCATGCCATGGTGTTGTTTTACAAATTTGCGGCAGTCTTGATCCTCTGGCCGGGTTCAGGCTCCGGCGAGCCTAGCGGATCACCCAAAAGTGTCACGCGAGTAAAAGTCGATCTCATCGAACTGAATCACTTCCTCGACGATGAAGGTCGCGAAGTCTTTCAACAGGTAATCTTCTACGACTGGTGCAAACCCAAGCAGCAGTTCCACGTGCGTGCATGGCGGCTGATCAAAAAAGACAACCAGCTGCCCATACGGCACTGGAACCCCAGATACTATCAGTGTACGTGGCACGATGGCCTTATGCTACGACAAGTTCGGGCCAGCAAAATGAGAGAGACTTGGAGCCAGCAGGATCCCGAGCGTGTGAACCGGAAATTCTTGCCTGAGGACCGACGCATTCCCCTTTTTCCAACACGTCTCGCGAAGTATCCAAACGGCCTGTCGACCAGTCCAATACCGACGGCACAGCGTCCCACGACTCGCTGAATCGTGAGCCAGCAGACGCTGAGTCCTACACTGAAGAAATCCAATGTATTTGCGAAAACAAACGGGTCATTGCGACAACTCAGCAGACTTCGAAAACTGATGCCACGATGGGAATCACCTGACAGCAAAGCGAGTAAGCCATTAACCACAATCAGTCGAGCTCAAATCCGAAAACCAAAACCAAGCCCGACAACAAGAATACTCAACGAAGTGCTCTGAAGGCCCACGGAACTGGCGGCGACAAGAAGTCGAATTCGCGACCACCGCGACTGTGCGAGAAATTTAGTCCACAAGCGATTTCGCAGCTTACACCACAGACTCGCGAATCAGTTCTGCTCGACGCGTCCTAAAGCCTGAGCGGTAAAATCCCTCGCATGATCAAGCAACTCATCATAAGAAAGCATCTCGACATCCTCACCGATCAACTCAACCTCGAAAGGGCCTTGATAGTGAAAGTCTCGCAGTGTCCCCAGGATCGTCCTCAGTGGAACACAGCCATCTCCCAAGAGACATCGATTCATCTCGCCCAAAGGCGAGTGCCTCGCATCACCCAATTGCACAAGGTGAAGGTACGGGATCACGTCCGGCAACCAACGCACGACTTCTTCATCCATCCCCACATGGTAGGTATCCAGAACAAGACCCAACTGGGGACTATTCACAGCCTCGATGATATCAAGTGTTGATTGCAGGTCATTCACAAACGACCATTCGTTTCCACAACCTGGGTGAATGGGCTCAATCGAAAGTCGCACGCCAAATTCTTCGGCAACTTCCGCGACTTCTTTCAGTGCATCGCAGAGTGTTCGCTTGGCATGGTTGCGAATGTGATTATTCCGCCCACCCGCTAACACAATTAACGTTTCAGCACGTAATGTTGCAGCATCATGAACTGCACTGACTGCATCAAGCACAGCATCTTCAAACGCACGGCCATCACTTCCAGTGAACCCGCCCGCCCATGATAAAGAGGTGACTCCTAATTGAGATTCAGCCAGTAAATCAACGGCCCGTTCCACGCCAAAGTCTTCTAACTTCGGCCGATAAACGCCAATGCCTTTAAACCCTCTGGAAACGTAAGCGTGGACATCATCGTCGAACGCCCAGCGAAGTGTGGAGAGCTGACTGATTGCAAGCGTATTCATCCGTGGCTACTAGCTTGTACAGAAAAGAGATTGAAACTGAGACGCGGCAGTATGTTTTGTAACGTGCCTCTTGTAAAGATTCCGCAGCAGAATATCGGGTGGAATCCCATAATCCAAGATCACTTCATATGTGGTAACCGACGGCCTTGACTGCTTGCTTTGGTCAGTTGTTCGTTCAATTCGTCAATAGATAGCGGTACAATCGAGATCGTCATCAACGATTGCGGGTCGATTTCGCTACTCGCACGACGCTTTGCTAGCTGCTCAACTTCTTCTTCGAGAGAATCAAGCCAAGCAGGAACATCAAGCCCCACCCCGGTTGGGTGCCGCGTCAACAACTCTGCTTCCTGCATCAACAAATCAAACGCACGGCTGCCTCGATTGGCTTCGGCATCCCGCATCGCTGGCCCGACTAGAGCACGCATTCGATCGATCGTCATCGGCTGGACAAAGCGTTCCAGAATTCGATCCGCAACCGTTGGCATCCGCATCGCATACTCAGTCTGCAATTGCCTGAGCCTTTGAACATAAATATCTGCTTCGGTACCAATTCGCTCACTGAGACTGCGTCGCCACATCATGGCAGCTTTTTCCAACCCGCTTCTGACCAGAACCTCATGTGCCCACATCACAGGTTTCAGATTCCACGCAATCCTTTCGTACTTAACACGCAAACGCAAGAAATCAAGAAACATATAAACGAGTTCACCGCGATCACTCTGGGTCGTCGTGCTGTTGTAATCCAGATACTCCGTGTGATGGTCGATCAGTGACTCATAAACAAGAGTCATCCAACGGTCCGCCTCAGAAACCTGCAGAAAGCCACTCTCCAAATCTTCCACCAACCGTGTACCAGCAAGATGATCCTCGCCTTCTTCTATCGCTCGTGTGAGCCACTGCGAAACCCCCTGATGCAGAATCGCACGCACGTTACCCAGCTGAAGAAACATCTGGGTAAATACGGGATCGCCATAATCCTTCACAAACGAAACCAACAACTTCCACTTACGGGGATCAATAACCCCTTCAAGCGGAGACAAACGAAGCGTTTGACTGTGGGCCAACCAGCTGCCCAACAAGGTTTCGGCTAACCGCTCAAGTAAGGGCACAAGTGCTTCTGCGCACTCATTGTCACCGATCAATCCAAGATCTTCTTCATCATCCTCATTTGAGTGACCGCTAAAATCTTCACTTCCATCACCTGCTTCGATTTGCTTCGCACTTTCTAGAGGGGCACAGCCATCAGCACCCTCGACCTTGGCTACAGCAGCGGTGCCACCGACATCCTGGCTTTTTCGTGTCGACTCAACCAGAGAAGCAACGAGCGAGCGAAAGCCTGCTCGAAACAATCCATCGAACTCGGTTACGGCCCCAGCACCGATTGGGTTACTGGTTTCCATCTCGCGGGCTGTTTCTATCAACCTGCAGGTTTCGACGAGCAGACCGCGTCGGGGCAACCAATGCATCAGGTGACGCAGCACGCGTTGTCGCAACCTTGCCACGTAAATTTTGACCGGATCTCCACCTCGCGAGAGTGGAATGTAAAGAAGATTCTTATCGCGCAGGGCATCCAAAAACGGCGGGAACAATTCACGCACCTGTGCTTGATCACTGGCGATCAAGGCCCCAAACATACGCACAGCCTGAGCGTCATCTTCCACCATCTCATCTTCAGCAATGAGGTTGGCCTTACCACCGGACAAAGCGAGCAGAACGCCATTAATCAAGCGGCGTGAATCAGACATTTCAACTGCTGTCCCGATAATTCGCTCCATCAACGAGTCTCGCAGCACTCTGCGACGATCGTAGCTTCGCATCGACTCTTTGTCGGTACCAGCAGGTGCAATCGGAAACTCACGAACAGAGTCCAAAAGTTCCAGCAACCCAATTCGATTTTCTCTCGCACGCTTGGCCCAAGCTTGCAGCGACTCGATACGGTCAGCAATGTCAGCTTCATCCTGATCAGCAACTGCGATGTCCGCCGCAACGGCCCACATCCGCGCCAGCGACTGCATGAAGTTGAGGTGTTCAATCAGGCGTTTTGACTCTGCCTCCAGTGCATCATGCCCTGTCTCTTCGGCAAACCCAAAAACAGCGCCCTCATTCCCATCATCGGTTGTATCACGATACGTAACACCTTCATAAGCGGCATCGTACAGCCCCTCACCATCTTCACCATCTTCAGAGTCTGCCGCGGTGAGCTCACGATCCCAATCGCGTGGTTTTTCTTTTTTCTCTCCCAACACAAAGCTTGGTGCCGACCAAAACTCTTCTGCATTCGCCTCAAAGTAGTCGAACATTTTCCGGACCAATGGCCACACTTCTGCCGTGTCCCAGTCCGTAACCTGCTCGAGAGAAGGTTCACCATATTCCGCAAGGTCACCGATTGCAGACCTGCGTAAATGCAACAGCCACCGCTCAGAAAGCCGCGGAAGCGAGTTACCTCCCAAACGAAGGCCCACGCGTTCTGCATTACTCAACCAGTGCACCAACAATGCCATGGCAGGAACAAAATCCTGACGTTCCAACAGTGCGGAGATAACCAGAGCGTAAGCCCTTGGCGAATCGAACAGATCGGCATGAGGTGCCCAGAAGGCTACATTCCCAGCTTCGGCACCACCTTCATGCCAAAGCCTGAGTGCTCGCGCAACCAGCTTTGCTGACTCATAGGACTCCAACGGGTCGGCTGCCTCGATGGACTCGACAGTATGTGCCGCATAAACGCGCCACCACTCTGCCATCTCTCGATAACGCAATTCCATTTCGTCATAGGCAGCCTGATCATTCCGTGCAGCTGCCTCGCTCCAAACCCGCGCGGTGTAACCAAAGACTTGCTCAACAAGATAAAGCATGTCGTCAACACGCGAATCGTGAACACCACTTTCAGGCCCAGCATACAGACTGAAATTCCCACCACTGGCGAGAATATCCCAAGGATCGATCAAGGCCCCGCACTCGATCGCCCTCTTCATCAAATCAAATGCAACGGAGGGAACTTTGACAGCGGCGTCAAGATCCCCCGCACGAATTGAGCGAAGCCCTAAGGTCATCAAACAGTCAATTCGACACATCATCCGTGCCGATGCTGCCGAGACCGTGTCGGTCTGTCGCTTGGCGGCATCTGGGTAACCCATCCGGGCATAGAGACGAGCTAATTGCACATGCTGCAGCTGAGCAGCTCGCCTCTCTGCCAATGCCGCGTTGAGATGCTGTCGAGCAGCTCCAAACGGCTGCCGGCGCAGCTTTTGCTCGCCATAAAGTCGCTCAGCATGATCACCATCGATTTGCTTCATGCAATCTTCGTAATAGGCATCACGGTAGGCGGCAATGGGCCTCATCAGCCCACCCAACGTGATATCACTTGTGTAAGCTCCTGGCCCCCATCCAGTAATCCCAGACGCCATCAACATGGTTCCCGCCAGCACACACGCCGCTTCGGCGACCTTTTCCTGTCTCTCAACCCCCGTCTTGCCAACAGCACGCCCCAACAATGACTCAAGAGTCACCTGTCGAAGAACAAAGCGATTGTAGAATCCATCCTCAGAAATCGAGCGTTCGTCCCAACCGCCAAAATGGTAGTTTGGCCGCCGATTAACTGGATGATCGAAATCATAAGCTCTTGGATCAATGGCGATTTCCTCAACCCTTGCGAGGTCGAAGGATGCCGAACGAAGGACATCTTCTGCCGTGGTTCCCAACTTCTCGATCGCTAGTTCAATGATTTCCCGGTAAGGGCCGGCTGAAACACCCGCATCCTTGACGTACAAAGGAACGGGGCAAACGAACTCGTTCCGATAAGGCTGACAGGTTCGATTCTCCAACATCGCTACCGGCCGGTAGCCAACAAAATCGTCCAAACGATCAATTGCTGCTCGAACGACCTGATCGTCATCGCCTGATAGACCCACCGACAGCAAAGCGTCAGCTGCGCGGGCCATGAAGAAGCCATTGAAGAGCAACTCAGGCACCTGATGAAACAACAGATCCCGATGAAAATCGAGATACGCGGGCAACAGCTCACTCCACAGCAACGAAGCAAGTCGCGATGCCTGCTGACAGTCCTGAAAAGCAGTTGCGTTTTCCTGAAGGGTTTCAAGCGTTTCGCTGATCCAGTCTTTAACGACCAACCAGGCGGGCGGCCCTGTCAAAGGATCCCCCGCACTGGCAATATCAAACACAGTGTTCCACGCAGCCATGATCGAAGGATCACTGGCGCCTGATGAGAAATTCATATACCCCGCCAAGCGATGTAGCGTTTCGCTTAAATTTTCGGGTGGCGGAGTATTTGACATCAAGCAGCACGCGTGGGAGTAGGAAGCGAATTCAGCAGAAACTCACAAGCAAGGTCTATTCGGCTACTTTTTTTTGCCTCTCTTTGCAGCCGTTTTTTTCTTTGCAGCCGTCTTTTTCTTCGCGGGCGTTTTTTTCTTTGCGGATGAGCTCTTCTTCACAGCCTTCTTCGCTGTTGTTTTTTTGGCTGCCTTCTTTTTTGCTGTCTTTTTGGCTGCCGTTTTCTTACTGACAGATTTCTTCACAGCTGTCTTTTTCTTGGCGGCTGTCTTCGTAGCCGTCTTTTTCTTTTTCGTCACCTTCTTTGAGGTCTTCTTGGCAGCTTTCGCAGCTGTTTTTTTCTGTTTGCCGCCACCAAAGGCAGCAGCCCATCCATCTGAGTACTTTTCGTTGGTTCCGATACGAAGAATCGTCATGGTTCTCTAATCCGTGGGAGTAAAATTCAAATGTGCGGTAAAAACGGTCCGGAGTCTTCCGGCAATCGTGCCATCGATCAGCAGCGAGGACCATTAAACGAGGTGAACGATGCACAACAGCATATCTTCAACACCCCTGTTTTGGTGACCCCACATGGGACCGTGTGCGGCTAACGTCAATCAGCCGGCATGGATACTTTTATATTTGGCTCGCCTCGTGGCGCTGTCATCATCGGGATCGTCACCCATTCGTTCTCGGAGATTGCGTTCGTAAGTGTCAAAATTCCCTTCACACCAAGTCAGTTTCCCATCGCCCTCGAACGCCAGAATATGCGTTGCAAGTCGGTCCAGGAACCAGCGGTCATGACTGGTGACTACAACGCAGCCGGCAAAATTCGCAATCGCTTCTTCCAACGCTCGCAAGGTGTCAACATCAAGGTCATTCGTCGGTTCATCCAGCAGTAAAACATTGCACCCCTGACGCAGCAACTTGGCCAGATGAACGCGGTTCCGCTCGCCTCCTGACAACGTTCCAACTTTCTTTTCCTGGTCCGACCCCTTGAAATTGAATCTGGCGACATAAGCCCTTGAAGCCACATTACGCCCCCCCATGACAATGGTCTCAGTACCGCCGCTGATCTCTTCAAACACGGTCTTGTCGGGCGAGAGCGAATCGCGGCTCTGATCGACATAGCCCAAGTCGACGGTGTCGCCGACTCGAAACTGACCCTTATCCGGCTGATCCTGTCCGGTCAGCATGCGAAACAAGGTGGTCTTTCCTGCGCCATTGGGACCGATGACACCAACAATGCCCCCAGCGGGAAGCCGGAAGCTCATGTCGTTCATCAACACCTTGTCGCCAAACGCCTTGTGAACATCCGTTGCTTCGATGACGAGTTCACCAAGATGCTTCCCCGAGGGAATTTGAATTTCCAAATCATCAGGGCGATCCTCAAACGTCTGCGAAGACATTTCCTCGTAAGACCGAATCCTCGCTTTGCTTTTCGCTTGCCGCGCTTTAGGACTCATACGAATCCACTCCAACTCACGCGACAACGTGCGCTGCCGCGCCTGTTGCTGCCGCTGCTCGATCTTCATTCGTTTTTCACGAGCTTCCAGCCAAGCCGTATAGTTTCCTTCAAAAGGAATTCCTTGACCACGATCGATTTCAAGAATCCACTGCGCAACATTGTCAAGGAAATACCTGTCGTGGGTCACCGCCACCACAGTCCCAGGATAATTCGCAAGATGCTGCTCCAACCAGGAAACACTTTCCGCATCAAGATGGTTGGTAGGCTCGTCAAGCAGCAGCAGATCAGGCTGGCGGATCATCAATTGACACAATGCAACTCGGCGACGCTCTCCACCGGACAGCGTCGTCACATCGGCATCGCCCGGCGGCAGATTCATGACCGCCATGGACATCTCAACCTGACGATCGAGCTCCCACAAATTGTTTGCATCAATCGTATCCTGAAGCTTTGCCATTTCATCGCAAAGCTTCTGCATCTCATCATCGTCCGTGACCTCACCAAGCAACATGCTGATTTCGTTGTACCGATCAAGAATCGCTTGCCGTTCCACGACTGCCAGCTGAACATTTTCGAACACCGTTTTCGTCTCGTCCAACGGTGGTTCCTGTTCCAGGTAACCAACAGTGAAACCATTGCCAAGCCTTGCGACACCGTCAAATTCAGTATCCTGCCCTGCCATGATACGCAGCAACGTGGACTTACCAGCACCATTGGGTCCGAGGACACCAATTTTTGCACCGGGATAAAAGGCCAACCAGATATCGTCCAGAACCACCTTTTGGCCATGCTTCTTGGTTAAGTTTTCGACTTGGTAGATGTACTGACGGGACATGGATCGACGATCAACTTCTTAAAAGGGCTTCGGAATCAGGCAGGAACATCAAGTACGGGAGGGACAACAAAAGCGATCTAGCGAGCATCATCATTCCCATTCGATCGTCGCTGGTGGCTTGCTGCTGATGTCGTAACAAACGCGGTTCACGCCTTTGACCTCGTTGATGATTCGGGAACTCATGCGTGCCAATAGATCATACGGTAGCCGGCTCCAGTCAGCAGTCATGAAGTCGTTGGTGTCAACACTTCGGATGGCAACGGCGTTCTCATACGTACGGGCGTCTCCCATCACACCAACACTTTGCACCGGCAGCAGAACCGCAAACGACTGACTGGTTTCTCGATAAAGACCTGCTTTCTCGATTTCTTCTACGACAATCGCATCAGCTTCACGCAGCACCTCAAGTTTTTCATGTGTGATCTCGCCCAGGCATCGCACAGCTAAACCGGGTCCAGGGAACGGATGTCGCCACACAAGAGACTCTGGCAAACCTAACTCGAGCCCCAATCTTCGGACTTCATCCTTGAATAAGTCACGCAAAGGCTCAATCAATTCGAATCCAAGTTCTTCCGGAAGCCCGCCCACGTTGTGATGCAATTTGATGGTTGCAGCAGGCCCATCCGGATCGGCACCACTTTCAATCACGTCCGGATAGAGAGTTCCTTGTGCGAGAAAGGAAGCGTCTTCGATCGACTCAGCTTCTTTCTTGAAACATTCGATGAAGGCGTGACCAATACGGCGGCGTTTTTCCTGAGGCTCGCTGATCCCCGCCAGCGTTGCCATGAACCTTTCTTCACCCTCCACCACATGCAAATCTGTTTTGAAGTGATCACTGAACTCTCGAATCACAATCGCTTGCTCGTTTTTTCGTAGCAAACCGTTGTCAACAAGAATGCAGGAGAGCTGCGGACCGATCGCCTCATAAAGCAATGCGGCAACCACACTCGAGTCGACGCCTCCACTGAGACCGCAGATGACTCGACGCTCACCGACCTGTTCGCGAATCCGCTTAATGCTCGCCGCTGCAAAATCGCCAAGTCGCCACGTTTGCTCACAACCGCAAACTCCAATTACAAAATTCTCCAGCAACTTGCCTCCCTTTGGAGTATGGGTCACCTCAGGATGAAATTGGATACCGAATACTGGCAATTCACGATGCCGAATCGCTGCGTAGGGGCAGGTACTGGTTTTGGCTAAAACCTCAAACTCGGAACTTATCGATGAAATCTGGTCACCATGACTCATCCAAACATCGATTTCTTCAGGTAAACCTGCGAACAACTCCGCTGGCTTTTCTACCTGACAAGTAGCAGGACCGTATTCACGCGAGGGAGCATTATCAACATTCCCACCCAGCGCATCGCAAGTCAGTTGCATCCCGTAACAAATACCCAGCACGGGAATCCCCAACCGAAAAAGTCCAGGATCACATCGCGGGGCGTTCTCTTCGTAGACGCTGGCCGGTCCTCCCGACAGGATGATCCCTTTGGGTGCTAGTTCCGCCAAACGCTCCGCAGAGATGTCGTGCCGAAGAATCTGGCAGTAAACATTCTGCTCTCGAACACGTCTCGCGATCAGTTGCGCGTACTGCGATCCAAAATCGAGAACAACGATTCTCTGTTCAGTCAAATGCTGAGCTGGACTATCTACCAAGACGCTCTCCGCTGTGTATTAGATTGCACGTATCAGGCACCGCTGCTGCCAGTGGTGTCGCGGGAATCAATTCAGAAGTGTAGAAAATGACAGTACATTTCCCAAGGGGCCGATTTGATAAGGCCTCGTTGCAGTCGTCACAGGAAGAGTGAGCCACTGGCCATCGAGCAACAGATCTGAGTTCATGGGGTTCAGAACGAAGATTGACAGATTGCCCTTCAGGACGTAGGCGGCCTGCAGTGTGAGCAGGCCAAATCAGCCAGCAGAGCCTGACAACCACCAACACAGCGTCAACATCTCACAACCACCAATTCCCGCGGTTCTCAGACGCCTCATAGCGTTAAGTTGCACAAAAGTGGCAGGGCGTTTCATGCTGTGCAGTTTTACATTATGCCAGCTTCTCTGTGTCCCAGCTTCTCTGTGTCCCAGCTTCTCTGTGTCCCAGCTTCTCTGTGTCCCAGCTTCTCTGTGTCCCAGCTT
>NZGD01000026.1 GCA_002690925.1 Rhodopirellula sp. | reverse complement strand
GCCGCGAACCCTGTTTTCAGTGACCCCTGTTTTCAGTGACCCCTGTTTTCAGTGACCCCTGTTTAGCCAGTGAACCCTGTTTTCAGGGAGCACTCCACGCCCTCAATCCCACGCCCTCACAAAGCCGTCTCAACGCTAGAATTCTCGCGTACCGCCGGCAGGATCAAATCATGCATCAAACTCAGCGCGTTCGGACATTTGGTTTTCTTATGAGTCTGCTTCCACTGCTGGCATTAACAGCTTGGGGCAACGAAATACCCGTGTTACGAGCCGGTGCCGCGATGGTTGATATCACTCCCCCTCTGGGTGAGTTAGTTGTGGGTGGCTTTGTTCCCTTTCCAGCTAACGAAATTCACGATCCCCTTCATGCACGCTGTCTTGTTTTAGATGATGGTAAGAACCGCATGGCGATTGTCATTTGTGACAATCTTGGGATCGCTCGCTCTGTTTATGACGAAGCACGATCACTGATTTCGAAAAACTCAAAAATTTCGCCTGATCAAATCTTGATGGCGGCCACGCACACTCATTCAGCAACCCGCGCCCACGAACCAAAGTATAGACCCAAGGTAGTTGCCGGAATTGCAACGGCAGTCGACACCGCGATCCAAAACCTGGTGCCAGCAAAAATCGGTTGGGGTGGCGTCGATGAGCCGTCAGAAGTATTCAATCGGCGCTGGCATGTCAGCCAACCCGACATCGCTCGGAACCCTTTTGGTGGTGTGGATGCCGTTCGCATGAATCCACCTCGGGCAAACGCAGCATTGATCAAGCCTGCAGGCCCCATTGATCCAGAAGTTTCTTTTCTTTCAGTCCAAACAGCGAAGGGTCAGCCGCTTGCCCTGCTGGCTAATTACTCACTTCATTACGTAGGCGGTGTCAACAAAGGCGATGTGTCAGCTGACTATTTCGCAATTTTCTCTCAACAGATCGGCAAGTTATTGGGCGCTGACTCGGTCACGCCACGCTTTGTGGGGATGATGAGCAACGGAACTAGCGGTGACATCAACAACATCAACTTTCGCGACGGTAATGCGCGTCGCTATGACCGTTATGAAAAGATGACCGAAGTTGCCAATAAAGTCGCCAAACGCGTGAATGAAGCACACGGAAAATTGCAATTCAGTGAAGATGTAAAAATCGGTTCACTCACTCGGGACTTAAAACTAACCATGCGAAAACCAGACCCAAAAATCAAGGCATGGTTTCGAGAAGTGATGGGAAAGCCAGACGATGCCGAAAAGTTCCATCGATACGAACAAACCTACGCAGCACGTGTTCAAAAGCTGGAGGATGGCCCCAATGAGATCACGGTACCGTTGCAGGTCATGCGAATTGGTGATCTTGCCATCGCGGCCATTCCTTTTGAAACGTTCGCGGAAATCGGATTGAAAATCAAGGATAAATCACCTTTCGCCGATACCTTTATCATCGAACTGGCCAACGATTCACGTGGCTATTTGCCTACCCCACGACAACATGAACTAGGCGGCTATGAAACTTGGATGGGCACCAACCGTGTGCAACTTGATGCATCTGATCTCATCACCAAGACAATTCTGGAAATGATGACCCAATTGAATCAAAATTGACTGCCACTGCAGAGCAAAAGGCATCTGAGCAGAGAATGCCTGCTAAACCGGTACTAATAGTCCCCAAGCAGCCCAATACCTCGCAGGCCCAACACCACCCCATGATTAGCTTATCTATAATTCTAAAGTACCTGCAGATATTACCATGTGACTGATTCTTCATACCAAATACCAACGCCCGCAGACCAACATCAGACGCTTTGACAACAGGACTAATCAAGATGATTACACGTAGAGAAATGCTTTTGGCCAGCGGTGGCATTATGATTGCGGGAGGCACGCTCAACTCATCGCGAGCCCAAGCTGCCGAGGCAAAGCAATTGGTCTATCACACCACTGCACCCAACAATGCCGAGCCTCAACTGAATGATCTAGTAAAATCATGGATTACCCCGACCAAACATTTCTACGTTCGCAGCCATGCTCCGAATCCCGTCATCGATCCTGATGCGTTTGAGTTGAAAATCGAAGGAATGGTGAATCGCAATTTGTCGCTGTCACTTAAAAGTCTAGAGCGTTTTAAATCTCACTCCACCACGGCAACACTTACTTGCGCGGGAAACCGCAGGTCCGAGTACAACGCTGAGGGCAAGGTCGGGGGAGTGCCGTGGCAGTCAGGAGCAATCGGGAATGCAACGTGGCAAGGTGTTGCACTTGCGGATGTGCTGAAACAAGCTGAAGTCACAACCGATGCCAAACACGTCTGGTTTGAAGGCTTGGATGAAATCGAGAAGGGTGGTGGAATCATTCCGTTTGGTGGCTCGATCCCGATTGCAAAAGCCATGATCGGATCGGGGGCAGGGGCCCCCTTACTTGCCAATGGCATGAATGGTGCTCCACTGACAGCCGACCATGGGTTTCCCTTGCGAACACTCGTCCCAGGCTACATCGGTGCTCGGAGCGTAAAATGGCTCGGTCGAATCGTGGTCAGCGATCGGCCTTCCCCCAACCACTATTTGGCAACTGCCTACAAGCTGGTTAAGAACACTACCCCCATTGAATGGGCCGAATCAGGCCCGATTTATCGCTACCCGATCAATGCTGCCATCTGCACGCCAGCAAAAGACTCAGAACATCCCGCCGGAGAGATTGACCTCACAGGCTATGTCTTGCCCACAGGTCGCCCGGGAACAACCGTTGACAAGGTTCTTGTATCTGCTGATCAAGGCAAACACTGGACAGAAGCAACGTTGGTTGGGAAAGACAGTGAATTCTGTTGGCAGCTTTGGAATGCCAAGGTGAAAGTCACCACGGCAACAAAACGATTGATGGTTCGCGCACTCGATACTTCAGGAGGCTTCATGCCCTATCGAGTTCCTTGGAATGCCAAAGGATACCTGCAGAATTCTTGGTACAAGTTGCCTGTCCAAGTGAACTGACCATGCTCGTTCAGCACCTCACGCCAGCAAGATGCCCCCAAACCACTTCTCAGTACTCTGCCGGCCCATCCACTCTCACGGAAAATAACCGAGAGCCCCTGCTCGGTACAAGAAATTGCTCTGATCAAGCCCCCATCTGACCTTGTTTCAGGCTAGCTCTTCGTGCCCTGTTCTTCGACGCCAAGCCATCGGGCACAGGGCACAAGCGTCAGTCCTTGAATTAAAACAGAGGTCAGAACGATGAAGAAGATGACATCGAAAACTTCTTCGGCGCCGGGGATACCGTAAGACATGGGAAACGTTGCCAGCACGATGGGAACGGAGCCCCGCAGCCCGACCCACGAGACATACGCCACTTCGTTACGTGGCATCCGAAATGGCAACAAGCATGCCATGACACTCAGTGGACGAGCGACCAGCATCAAAAAGAGCGCCATTGCAACTGCGACTCCCGCAACAGATAGCAGGCGGGAAGGAACCACCAGCAATCCCAAAACGATGAACATTGCAAGTTGCGCTAACCAACTCAGAGCATCGTGAAAACGCAAGACTCCCTCATGATGACGGACAATCTGATTACCCAATGTGACGCCGCAAACATAGATTGCAAGATAACCGTTCCCACCTACTAAATTGGCAAACCCGAATGTCATTAAACCAATGGAGAGAACAAGAATGGGATGCAATCCAGAAGCTGATAACCGAAGCTGGTTCACCACCCGACTACCGCACCATCCCATCAAAAACCCGGTGATTGCGCCCGCAAATAACTCGGTGACCAGGTTCACCCCAACACCAGCGATCGAAGCATTCTCCGACCCCATCACACCGAGAATCGCCATCGTCATTAAGACTGCGACCGGATCGTTACTGCCTGACTCAAATTCCAGCAAATGTCGAATGCGTGCTGACGGCTTTACCGAGCTTGTTCGGAACACAGAAAAGACAGCCGCAGCATCCGTTGAGGATACAATCGCCGCAAGCAGCAACGCTTCCGACCAACTAAGCCCAGCGTCCCCAATATCAAATGTGGAATAGGTTCCCAGCATGAACCACGCGAATGCGCCCATCGACAAAGTGGTAATCAAAACCCCAAGCGTGGACAGCATCAGTCCGGGTGCCAAAATAGTGCGAACGGATGACCATTGAGTATCGAGACCGCCTGCAAAAAGAATGATCAGCAAGGCTACTGTTCCTGTTGCCTGTGCCACTGCAGGAGAATCAAACGAGATTCGCCCGATTCCCTCCTCGCCTGCCAGCATCCCGATCACAAGAAAGACCAGCAGGGTGGGAATCCCGACCCAGTCCGATAATTTACTGGCAACAACCCCCACGAACAGCAGGATTCCACCGACCAACACCAGTGTTTCGATTGATAACATTCAGTTTAATTCTCCACCCTGAGCACCGCGTTACGTCGAGGCATCCGCTTCACGCCCTCCTCGGCTCACAGCATGATCCTTGATGAACATCATGGCAAACACAACTGCTGCAGCCTTGAAAACGGATAAAACATCCAACAAAAAGATGCAGCTGACACCGCATTCCCATCCCATTGCAACGATGCCAATTGCAATACGCTTTGGACTGTGCGGGCAGGTGATCCAGAAAATCAGAAACGTACTCCACCCGATTTAGCGACTTGCGAATCAATTGGGTTTAACGGATCGGTTTTTGCTCTTCTGCTTGTTCTTCTGTTTACCCGAATCGCCAACAGGCCGACGCAAATTCAGTGGGGCCTGCTCAGTATTCTGAGCAACCTCATACCAACGGTTTTTCAGAGCTTCCAAATCACCAGGACGACTGCTGGCTAGGTCATTGAGTTCTGAACGATCAACAGCGAGGTCGTATAATTCCCATGGCCGTCCTTTGACCGAAACCGCCTTCAGATCTCCCTGACGTAGGGCGCGGTTATTGGAAAACTGAAAGTACAGCCAAGGATGCGGTTCACGCACATCGCCTGCAAAGATTGGCGTCAATGAGCGGCCCTGCACCGGGGTGATGCTACGCCCTTCGTAGGATACCGGGTAGTCCGTCTTTGCAAGCTCAACACAGGTCGCCATGAGATCTATCAAATGAGCTGGTTGATCGGTCACACTTCCCGGTTTCATCTTTACGCCTGGACCAGACACGATCATCGGTGATGTGATCCCACCTTCATGCTGATTTTGCTTGTACCACCGAAACGGAGTATTACCGACATGTGCCCAACCCACATCGTAAGTCCAATAAGACTTTGGATCCCAGGGACGCAATTGCTTTCCACGAGTTCGCTCAAAAGGACAGGCTCCGTTATCACTGCAAAACATGACTAACGTATTTTCAGCTAGCCCTGAATCATTGAGACGCTTGAGCAAGCGTCCAATATTCTGATCCAAGCAATCCACCATTCCTGCATAAGCAGCCATTCGCTCCGATTCCCATTGACGCTCTTCTTCGGACAAATCCCTCCACGCAGAAACGCCCTCTGGCCTTGGTGAAAGCTTGGTGCCCTGAGGCAGTATGCCAAGTTGTTGCTGTTTCTCAAAACGTCGTTCTCTGATCTTATCCCAACCAACATCATACCGACCCTCATACTTTCGAAAATCAGACTCTTTGACATGCAATGGATAATGTGGTGCGTTGTATGCCACATAAAGCAAAAATGGTTTCTGCTCTTCCTTGCTTTCGTCCAAAAACTTCAACGCGTAGTCGGTCTTCGCATCAGTGGTATAAAATCCTGTTGCCGGAACTTCAAATGGCTTTCCATTCAAACGAAACGTGTCATCTCCTGTGAAGAAGTTTGTCGCTCCGCTTAGGTGACCAAAATACCGATCGAAGCCACGTTCGGTCGGCTGACCATCAAGATGCCACTTGCCGACCATCATCGTTCGGTACCCCGCTGGCTTGAGCGCCTCCGCCAATGTCACTCCCCGGTCCATTTGTTGGTTGCCTGCTTGAAACATATACAAACCTGTCAGCAAACAGATTCGAGATGAGTGACATTTGGCAGTGTTGTAAAACTGGTTAAAACGCAAACCCTGGTTCGCCAGCCGATCGAGATTTGGCGTCTCAATCTCTGCCCCATAACAGCCGAGGTCCGAGAAGCCGAGATCATCCGCCATGATCAACACAATATTGGGACGCGAATCAGCAGCTGTCACCAAGCTGGAAATCGCGAAACAAAAAACAAAACCAAAAGCAATCAAGAAACGCATAGTAAACCAATGAAT
Source organism: Rhodopirellula sp. (assembly GCA_002690925.1). GTDB lineage: Bacteria > Planctomycetota > Planctomycetia > Pirellulales > Pirellulaceae > Rubripirellula. The sequence goes on along the minus strand of NZGD01000026.1, from coordinate 12,112 downwards.
GGCAGGTTATTTAATCGCTCAGCACGGCAACTTAACCGCCTGACAACGCTCATCTCATAAGGCATCCGAAACTCAGCATCAAACAAATCTCGGGTCGGAAAATCTGGAACACACACTTCGAAGTCGACCGAGTTTTCAATCTTAACGCACGCCCACAGCATACTTTGCAACATACTATCCCATGAGCCACGAATCTTGCGTGCTAAAGTGAAATGCAATCACCGAAACCACACACTCTCTGGTCGGAGGATTAGAAGGCAAGCGTTTCAAACAACCATACTTTTTGCCTGACTCCTGTACCTTGATACGAATGTATCGTAATGCACTCTAAAATCGAAGGTGATGCGTATCCTACTCAGCCCAAAAGCAAAACGAAATGGTCGCGACGCAAGAACCACAACAAGAGACCACCTGCCCAGCCAAATACGGTGCTGCCACGATCGTGCCGGTGCTACCAACAATCAAGCTGCAGTGCAGATTGCCGCTGGCCAGCTTTTTGGCGGCCAGATTGTTGAACAAGTCTGCTTAGGTCACCGCCGGCGCATGATCCAGCCAGACTCCTATCACTCTGATTTCTCATTTTGAATCTCAGAGTCGGCTTCCGCACAAGTTGTCGTAATGCACGCAGTTTCTCGAAGTTTGAATAACACAATCGCTGCACCAGCAAGATAGGCAAAGATACCGAAGATCCAGGCTGAAAAGAACTGTTTGGACTGTGGACTGTCCGACTCGACTGCCTGGAAGACCGACTCGGAAAAATCGCCCCAACCATGAATTCCAATTGGTACTGCCAGCATCAGCACGCCAAATAGCAAACGATGATGACTTCCCAGCCAACACTTGGCAGCAAAATACCCCATCACCAACTGCAAGCTCGCATGCCCTGCGACGATCGACAACAGACGGTTCAACGATACTGACCAAGGAGTCTCCGAAGCAAGCACAGCGGTGACATTTTCGATGGTCGTAAAACCGATGGCGACCGCAACTGCCACAGCAACGACTTCTGCATTTGTCCGAATTCGTACACCTTGAAACAGCTTGAAAGTCAACAAGAACCCCAAAAAGATGCAAAGCTCCTCCGAAACCGCTGCACCTAACACCTGCTGAACAAATGCTTTCTCATAGATTCCCGATAATCGATCACCTGCTCCTTCGATGATCGTTTCCATCAAATAGACAGGAACACAAGCTAAAACTCCCATAGCAACTCCTGCCCAAAGCACGACAAACATCCGGCTATGGAACCGAAAAGCACCCACGAGCCCCAGTAAGACAAGGGTCGGAACCATTGAGATCAGAAGCGGAAAACTTTCCATTCAAGCACCCAAAATCACAACAAAAAACCTGAAACAGACCGCAGATCTGCGGAAAGAATCTTCCTGTCACGTAAAGTTCAATTCGCAACAAACTCAAGAATGCGAACAGCATTCCCTTTGCTTGCTTGATGACTACTTTTTGCAACACGCATGGTCAGGCGATGAGCCCCGCGTTTCAGCCCGGTAGCCAACATCACCGTACGAGGGTAGTGCAAACCTTTGCTGAACCGGTGAAAAAGTTCTGCCATTTTGAAGTCCCCCCCATCGATCGAGTATTCCACACGACCGGCGTCCGGGCCTGCGAGAACATACAGCCCAATAGCCTGCCCATCGAAATCAAGTGTCAGTTCAGCATTGGCATCATTGGTACATAGCATCTCAAGTTCGGTGAAACGTCCGCGTTTACCTCCCGGAATCGAATCCCAAGCGGGCACAGCGAACGCCCATGCACTATCGCAGTCGGCTTTTGCACCCGAAATCAGGGCTCCCTGCGAGTAACTCGCTGGATCGAGCGCACTTACCTGTTTGTGCGCGATTGGCTTGCGCTGCTCAAGTTGCTCGGCATCCGCCCATGCTGCATCGAACAACTGCTCGATCATGTCTGCAGCAATGCGATTTCCGGCTGGCTTGGGATGAGTTCCACCATACGTCTCCCAAGTCAATTGATCCGCCTGAATGCGTTCGGCAACTTCCCTGGCTAAGTCAATCGTCGACACCCCATAATGCGCAGCCACGGTTTCATGGGCGGCACTGCTGACAGGTGTCTTCTTTTGTTTCAACAGCGCGAGCATTGGTGGATTCACAAAGTGCGTAACAACCATGTCCATTGCTGGATTCGTGACGCGAGCTTGCCGCAAAATACCCTCCATCCCGCGTCGGCACTCACGGTCCGCGTGTGAAGCATCCTGATCATCATTGACCGCGAATTCCACGAAAACCAGATCAGGTTGTGCCGACAAAACATCGCGGCTCATACGATGGGCACCCGTTGTTGAACATGTTGAACTGATACCCGCATTGACGAATTTGAAATTCGTGTCCGGAAAACGTCTTCTGAGGTTCTCCTCGACCATGACACGATAACCACTCATTTCAGTGATCGATCCCCCGATGAATGCCACTGTGCCTTTCTTTTTACTGGCAAATGCAAACCACGAGTTATTGAAGTGATTTCGAAAATGAACGTTCGCAGAACGGTCTCCCGCTTCTGGCGATGTGTCGACATATCGACGCTGCAGCGCTGAACGCCTGAGGCTGCTGTACCTAGCAACGACGCCCTTGCCAAGACTTCCATCGTGACTCTGATTAAAAAAACCATGCCTAGCACCAAGAGATTCCACAAACTGACACGCATTCAACACTTTGTGTACAGAAGCAGGTTCTTGTGAAGACACCACCGACGGCACCACGTGAACAGCCACACCTTCTGGGCAGTCATCCGCCTGCGTGGTGGTAATTCTTAGAATCAGCAACAGCACAATGAAACAGGCAAATCGCATGGGACGCTCTCTACGGTAACAACATTTTTCAAACTCACGAAGTTGACAGTCGTCACACACAAGTCGCAAGCGGGAAACAGCCAAAAGCTTACACCAATCTCAAGCTAGGCTTGGCCCACCAGAAGGTAATTTATGTCGGGGAAGTTGGCTTTACCGATCAAAACCCTCGCATCGAGCAGCAGCACAAATCTACGAGCAGCACCTTTCCAGCAGTGACACTAGGCGTGACATTCTCAAAACAGAAACGGATTTCAGCCCAAAAGACGTCCGTACCATCTCGAAAACACCTCACCACCTCTGACAAAATCGGAAACAGCTTGTCCTACAAAACGAGGTTCAGTCCGCTAGAATCAGGACACCTCAGTAGTCAGCGCGGACCTCGACGGCCCATATCGCCGTCTCTCGTTTCGGCAAATCAATCTTATGATGGAAGATTCAGGCATCATGTCAACTGACCAGATTTTAAATAGGCGTTTTCACAAACGCGGCGTTCTTTGGCTCACACCAGTCGCAATCCTTGCTGCGTTTTGGCTCACCGCTGGAAACGAGTTACATGGTCAAGATCCAGCTCTCGAAGCATTCCGACTCATGCATGCCGAACTTCAGCAACAGATGGCCGAAGACATCGATCAGGCGATAGTCTTTTTAGATGCTCAAGTGACGAAACAGCCGGAATCCTCGGACGTCCAGGTTTTGCGTCATAGCCTTGGGTCAAAACTGGCTGAGGAAGCACGGTATGCCGACGCACTGACCCAATACCAAAAACTGCTTGAATTCCAGATCGCCCACCTCGCGGAACAAGACCAGCAATATGGCGTGGGAATGACTCTACGAAGCCTTGATGAAATCAGCCAACTTGCAAATCGAGGCGAAGCCATGGACAAGGCTGTCGACAAAGCCCTTACAGCTTTCCAGGCATTACCTCCAGAGACTCCTCGTGCTTGGGATCCACTCTCCCAATTAGTGGTATTGAAGGCTCATTCATTGATTGAAGACGATCAAGCCGAAGCAGCAACGACGCTGATCGCCAAGCAAACGCAGGCACTAGAGGATGCATGCAGCGACGCAGAAGCAACCGAAAACACCATGCTCGCCCACATTGCACTGCTGAAAAGGCTGACCAGCCCAAATCGAAATAATGACCCATGGAGAGACAAATCTATTGCAAAGCTGGAAATGGCGACCAGGACCGCTTTTGAACGTTTTCCAAAATCCATGCGATTGCAAAACAATTACGCCGAAACTCAATATCTGATGATCACGCAATGGGGACAGGATGACCCGGAAGCGAATGAGAAACGAATTGAAAGTGCATTTGCAAAACTCAGCCTTCCAGCGATCTCCAATCGTTCGGTCAATGCAATCCTTCGCCGGATTGAGATACATCGCGAACGCATGCAGGCGGCGAAACCAGTAGCGACTCTAGTTGGCCAAATGGCACCAGAATGGGACATTGATGGCTGGGCAAATACAGTGGGAGTGACACGCAAGTCATTTGAGGGGCAAGTCGTTCTACTTGACTTTTGGGCGATGTGGTGTGGTCCTTGCATTGCCACCTTCCCGCACCTACGCGAATGGCGCGAGGAGTTCGGTGACCAAGGATTTGAGATCGTGGGTGTTACCCAGTATTACAACTTCGAATGGGATGACGAACAGAAGCGAGCCTCACGTGCCTCAGGTGAAGTCACGCCTTTACAAGAGAGAGAAACACTGGCGAGTTTTCTGGAACACCATCAACTCGAACACCCCGTCATGGTGGCTCCGAAAAATAGCGAAATGAGCAGTAACTACGGCGTCAAGGGAATCCCTCATGCTGTGCTCATCGACCGTGATGGCACCGTCCAACTCGTAAAAACTGGAGCAGGGCCAGACACAGCTAAAGCGATTTACGACAAGATCAAGGAGTTACTCGCGAAAGGTAAGTAGCGTTCCGGCTGAGAGAGTTGGGTTGGTTGTGTAGCACTTGTCAGGACCTCCGTAGGATTTATTGACCGCACGCAGATCCGCATTCACGCCCTTAGTCAAAACAGAGACACTTCGCCGTCGTGAGCCCGCCACCGAAACACTCGCTGATGTCATAACATCACCTTGCGAACCGCCCGCCTCTTGAAAATGGCTGAGATTGTGTTCGCTGAGCTTGCGATGGTGCAGCAGCCTCGGGGCTGGATGCCAAGAACATGCGTTTTGAATATTGTGGGACCGTCACCATCAGTTGAGTCTGATCATCTTCGTCAAGCAGGTTATTCCCGGGATCACTATCCAGATCAGCTTGTTCATAAGACATGACCTGAAAATCAACGAGCGACATCCCACGTTGCAGAGTTCGGGCCTGAAGTACAAGGGTCGCGACTGAGCCGGCCTCAATACTTCCGATCTGCCAAGTCTCCTCACTCTCTGGCAAACCATAAATTCCTCGCTGAGGAATGACACGCAGCAGTTCAAGGCCAGCTGGAATCGCGATGTCTGCAGTCACACCGGTAGCCGTATCCGGGCCATCGTTGGACACAGTGAATGTCATTTCAACAATGTCACCCAGCGAAGGATCCGCATTGTCAGCGAAAGCGGATACTGAAATATCAATCAACTTGGGAGCAACGGCCACCGCACCGTAATCGTTTTCGGATGTATCGCCATTATCAGGTGTGCTATTGGGATCGTACTGTTCTGATCGAATCACTTCGGCAGTAGTGATGATTGGTTGCTTTGAGTCGACCACAACGACCAGTTGCATTGACGCGGCAGACTGTGCGGCAATGCTTGGTATATCCCACAACCCCAAAAATTCGTTGTACACACCGGCTCCATTGGCGACCCTGACAAAACCCAGACCGTCAGGCAGAATCGAACGCACTGTCACCTGAGTTGCATCGCTTGGACCGTCATTGAAGACAATCAGCGTATAAAACAGTTCCTCGTGCTGATTTGGGGTAGCATCACTTACGTCGATCAACACCCGAAGATCTGCGATCTGTGGGGTCACTGTGACAGCAGCATAGTCATCCTCAGTCACATCACCGTTATTCGGTATTGAATCAATGTCGGGCTGGTCGCACTGAAACACCTCGGCCTCATTCACCAATGGATCTGGACTATCGATGCGGGCCTCGATTATCAACTGCGGCACCTCCCCCACACCAACTCCTCCAACTTGCCACAATCCCAGCGTGGGGTCATAGACTCCCTGGCTCGGCTTAATTTCCAGCACGAAGAAGCCGTCCGGCAATGCGTCGCGGACGATGACACCCGTTGCCGGAGAAGGACCTTGATTCGTGAGTTCAAGCGTGAAAGTGACGTTACCTCCAACATTCGGATTTGGATCATCCACGATCTTCGTTAAGGCCAAATCAACCAATTGTGGTGTGAGACTGACACTGGCCTGATCATCTTCCGTCGGATCATTGTTACCTGGTGTGCTGTCGGGGTCATATTGACTGGACGCAATCACTTCAGCAGTATTGATTTTCTCGCCAAGACTGCTAACGGCCACAGTGATATCCAGCTGCTCCTGACCGCCTTCTCCGATCGATGGAACTCGCCAGATCCCATTACCGGACGCGTTGTACGTCCCGGAGGTTGCCTCGTAAGAAACAAACGTTAACCCGGCAGGAATCTGATCCAGCACTTGCACGTCCAAGGCTTCATCAGGGCCACCATTATGAAGCGTGACCGTGTAAACAACCTCCGTGAGCACGCCAGGATGGTCATCACTGACAGATTTCGTTACCGACAGATCAGCACTCGCAGTGGTGTTTGTAATCGAAGCCTGATCGTCTTCATCATTCCCGTTACCCTCAATCCCGTCATCGTTCCCGGGAGTACTATCAAAGTCGAACTGGTCGGCCGCGATCACCTCGGCACGATTCGTCCATGTCCCAGGCAACGTCACATCAGTGATGATCTCCAAAGTCGCCTCAGTCTGGGGCGCCAGAGATGGAACGGACCAGACACCATCTGAGAATGCCCCCACCGATGGATCACTGCTGGCAACGGTTACTCCACTGGGGAACTGGTCCTGTACTTTTATTCCCGTTGCCGTGTCCGGACCTGCGTTCGATACAGTGAGCGTGTAAGTGAGCTGACCGTTGACAGAAGGCCGGAATGGCTCGGCTTCCTTGTTGAGAGAAAGATCAATGATCGTTGGGCGAACAGACACAGCATCTTGATCATTCTCTCCCGGCACATTGTTACCGGGCGTAGAATTGGGGTCGGCCTGATCAGAAGCTGTAATCTCCGCTGAATTCTCTTTGACACCGATACTCTCGACCTGCGCACCCAACTGCAGCGTGACCACTTCATTGGGATCAATCTGCCCGATCGTCCAAACCCCTGTCCCACTGTCAAATGTTCCACGACTGGGTTGATCAGCACTGTACGCTAATCCATCTGGAAGTTGATCAGTCACAGCGACCCCCGTCGCGGCATCGGGGCCCAAGTTTGTGACCGTGATCGTGAACAAAGAAACTTGATTCACATCCGGCCGCTCATTATCGACTGACTTCACAAGCTGCAAATCCGCAACTTGAGGAGTGACAGTGGCAGACGCCTGATCATTCTCATTAGGATCATTGTTATTTGGTGAGGAATTAATATCCGGCTGGTTGGCGGTAAGCACTTCCGCAACATTGTCCAACGTCCCCACCGCAGTAACTTCCGCCGTGAGATTCAACGTCAAAACTTCACCATTCGCGACCTGACCGACATCCCAAACTCCACTTGAGGGGTTGTAGGAACCACGCGAAGCAATGTGACTCTTATAATTCAAGCCCGATGGCAGTGGATCCCGTACCGAAACCCCGGTCGCCTCAGTCACTCGCGAGTTGGCCAACGACACCGTAAAGTGCACCAAATCGCCGACATTAGGGCGCTCATTGTCGACCACTTTTGTGACTGACAGATCAATCTGCTGGCCAACAACATTCACACTGGCTTGATCATCTTCACTTGGAACGTTGTTTCCCGGTGTTGCATCGGGATCCAATTGGTCGAGCGTTGCTACCTGAACAGTATTCGTTAATGGCGTATCGTTGGTAGATTTGGCAGTAATCGTCAGCGTTGCGGTCTGCTGCACCGCTAACTCACCTACATCCCAAATGCCCGAGGTGGCATCGTACGAACCGACACCAGCAACCGAACGCTCATAAGCCAGCCCATCCGGTAGGGCATCCAATAGCGTCACCCCGGTCGCGGTATCTTGTCCACCATTGGTGACCGTGATCGTAAAATGCACGGGATCACCGACGTTGGGTTTAGCATTGTCAACTTCCTTGGTAACGGACAGATCTGCTGTCGCTAACTCGAAACTGGCCGAGCCATAGTCATCCTCAGTCGGATCGGCGTTGCTTGGTGTGCTATCAGAATCATACTGGTCAACAGACTTCACCTCAGCAACGTTGGTAGTCGACACGATGGTATTGACCACAGCATCTATGGTCAGGGTAGCCGTCGCCCCACTGGCTAAACTTCCAACCGACCACTCGCCGGCACCAAGGTTGTAACTGCCCGAATCCGCGGATGACGCTGAGAACGTCAAGCCTGCTGGCAAATCATCTTTAACGACCAAATTCGTAGCATCATTTGGACCAGCGTTATTCACCTGCACTGTGTAACGAATCGGCTGACCAAAAATTGGTCGAGCGACATCAATGCCCTTCGTAACACTAATATCGATGACGGGTGGTGTGATCGTGACGCTCTGCTGATCATCCTCTGATCCCAAACCATTGCCCGGAGTGCTATCCGGATCGTATTGATCCGCGGAAGATACCTGAGCCATGTTCTGCTGTGGATCAGGACTATCAATGCTTCCAACAATCGTCAACGTCCTCTGAGAACCTGCAGGGATTGCCCCAACATCCCAAACCCCAGTACCAGCGTTATAACTACTGCCCTGTGGGGTCTGACCTGACCGGAAGGTAATTCCATCCGGCAACTGGTCAGTCACAATGACATTGGTTGCGGCATTTGGCCCCTGATTGCTCACGACGATGGTAAACACAACCTCCTGCCCAACATTGGCCCGGTCATTGTCCACTGCTTTGGATAGCTCCAGGTCAGCTTGTTGCGGTGTGATGGCAACACTGCTCTGATCATCCTCGCCCTCGCTCCCATTGCCTGGCGTGCTATCAACATCCTCCTGATCTGCCTTTGTGACCTGCGCCATATTGACCATAGCAGCGACATCCGTCACCCGTGCTTGAATCCGAAGCTGCTTAGATTCTTGACTTGGTATCAACCCAACAACCCACTGCCCTGTGGAAGAGATGTACGTTCCCGTGCTTGCCGTGAACCCTACGAAGGCAAGCCCACTTGGCAAGATATCCTGCACTTCAACACCACTTGCATCACTCGGGCCGGCGTTGGCGACGTCCACTGTGAAGGTCACTATATCATTTAAGTTCGGAGTCGCATTATCCACCGTTTTACTGACCGAGAGGTCAATCTGCGTTGCACCTATCGTTTGCGAATCCTGATCATCCTCGCTGGGATCATTGTTAGCTGGCGTTGAGTTAGGATCCCACTGGTCACTGGCAAAGACCTCCGCAGTGTTGGTCAACTCATTTGCAGTTGTGGCTTTCGCATTGATCGTAAGCGTGACGTTGCCGCCAACACTGATAGAACCCAGCTCCCAAATACCGGTACTACTTGTGTACTGGCCAGCTGTTGTGCTGCTCGAAATGTACTCCAGACCAACGGGCAGCACGTCACGCACAGAAACGCCGGTCGCAGTGTCCTGACCTTTGTTGTTGACCGTGATCACGAATGAGATTTCCTGCCCAACGCTGGGGGCATTATTGGTCACAGTCATGGACAAAGACAAATCTGCTTCGGGCGCCTGAATCGTCACCGAGCTCTGATCATCCTCGGTCGGATCCCCATTGTTGGGCGTACTATCGATGTCAACCTGATCTGCTGCAATGACTTCCGCAGTATTGGTTTTGGGGCCTGGCGATTCGACCGTCCCAACGAGCGTCAACCTTTGACTCGATGCAGGCGAGATCGCGCCGACCGTCCACACACTGGTTCCAACACTGTACTGACCTTGGGTCGCTGAAGCATTTGAAAACGCAATCCCAGCAGGTAACTCATCCTTGACCTCAACCCCGGTTGCCGTGCTCGGTCCCGCGTTGCTGACCTCCAGCGTATAGGTCACCGCATTACCGACGATCACCAATGTGGGCTCCGCAGTTTTCACTAACGACAGATCTATCGACTCAGTTATAAAACTCACCGCCGCTTGGTCGTTTTCATTCGCCTGCTGGCCATTTCCTGGTGTACTGTTGGGGTCAAACTGGTCTGAAGCACTCACCTCGGCAAAGTTCACTCTTTCCCCTGCGGACGTGATCCGACCGCTTAATACAAGCTGTGCGATGCTACCGCTATTGACGGTACCCACAGTCCAAATGCCCGTCGAACTGCTGAAACTACCCTGCGTGGGCGAAGCTGCCACAAAAGTAACGCCAGCGGGCAATTGATCACTCACCGAAACGTTGGTCGCAACATCGGGCCCGTTGTTGGTCAACTCAATCGTAAAGTTGACAACGTCAGAAATATTCGGAGATGCGTTGTCGATCGATTTTGTCAGACTGAGATCGGCTTGCGAAAAATTCGCGAAGTCCCTCACAATGTTCGTCTCACCGACGGTTCCAACGATGTCTGCTTGCCCATCAATATTAGCCGTGCCAGTGATTTCCAATTCAATTGCACCGACCCTTGTAAAGTCAGCGCCCCCACCACCAACAACCGTGAAATCAGAGAACGGCAAAAACTCTTTTTGCGAGACATTCCCACCCGTCTGCGGAATCGCCAGAGTGGCAGAACTAAAGCGGTTTGCTACACCAAACACACCATCATTGGAATACAACCGTACCACTGCCTGACTACCAGCCAAGTCTGCGCCTACTTGCAACTGTAAACCAAGTGCGGAACCGCCGTCAGTCAAATCAACACTACCTAAACCGGTGTCGTCGATAACGGCCGCATTGCCATCAAGACCATCCCAACTGACACGGCGCTCGCCATCTCCCTGCCCGGAAGACCCGAAGACAAGTAAACCGGGTAGCCCCAGTGTCGTGTCATTGACACTCAACTGTATCGCCCCCGTATTACTCGTGAGATTTACAAATAAATCACGCTCGCCACCAATGACCTCTGGAGCCTGCACGGACGAAACAACCGGCACCCCATCATTGGTGGTGTCAGTGACTTGTTGCGTGGTTTGATTGAAGGTGTCGATGTCAGTCACAATGGTGCCCGCCGCAGCGTCGGCACTAAACGTCGTCAAAGGCGAAACGCTTTGTTTCAACGTACTGCCGGAAACTGTTTGTGCACCCTGAAACACAAAATATCCGCCAGAGGACAACCGATTGAAGGAATACCGTCCATCAATGCCGGTTGTGGTCGTTGTGACTAGCTGGTCGGTTCCCTGCTGAAAAACGCCATCGCCATCGTCGCGGTACAGGGACAATGCGGCTGCGGCGACCTCTTCACCAGCGTCATATCCGTTACCGGAAAAATCATCAAAGACGAGCCCAGTCACGGATGCCAAATCCGTTGCCACCAACAAACGTCGATTTTCAAGGGCCTCAAGAAACAGCCGCCGTCGTGGACGCATCTGTGCGCCACCTCTACGTTTTCTTCGCATCGCTATCCTGCTCTCAACAGAAGAAACCACATTCCTAGTTGACGATTGTGTGACACACCGAAAACCAAAAAACAAGAGGCCTAGGCAATTTAGCAGCAATAGACGGGTTCTACTGTTTGGGTTGTCACTTAAAAAAACTCAACACACAAAACCACGGCTAACACTCCGCTTTCCCAGGGTGTGACACGGAAATACGCAACCTAACCAAAAGGGGTGCACAACCTCCCAAAAACACAAAAACCCAATCTTTTCTGGACATATCCTGCATCTCAAGAAAGTCTGACGGACTGAACAATTGCTCAAATGCGAAGGCTGCACAAATCAGGCCAAGCAGCAAGCAGCGGAAAGATGGGAAGCCGCACAACTGTTAGGCAAGGAAAGACAGGAAAGACAGTCAAACCGATTTGGTTTAAATGAAGAACCACAGAAAGTTGGTGTTTTTTTTGAATTCTTGCACTCGCTTCGCTTTTCAAGCATCGCTTTGCTCTGACGAAAAAACCAGCACCAGTGATGGGATGATCCCGTGAATGCCTCATCTGGCGGCCTGCTGCAGCACGTGGTTGCTACGCCCCAGTGGATCTTGGTTGCTACGCCCCAGTGGATCTTGGTTGCTACGCCCCAGTGGATCTTGGTTGCTACGCCCCAGTGGATCT